>DASRFZ010000028.1:0-13089 GCA_035651275.1 Mycobacterium sp.
GGCGGCCGGCCGAGCGGCGCCGCAAGCAACGGTGCCGGCGCTCGGCGCGGCCGAACTCATCGGCGCCGCACTCGAGGCATTCGCGACCGACCCGCAGCTGTTGGCCGCCGAGCGAGAGCGGGTCAAAGTGCTGCTCGTCGACGACGCCCAGCATTTCGATCCACAGGGCGCCCGGCTGGTTCGGGTCCTGTCACAAGGCGCATCGACCACCCTGATCACGGGCGACCCCAATCAAACGGTGTTTGGTTTTCGCGGGGCGGACGCCTCGCTATTGGTCGACGGCAGCGCCGACGACGTGGTGACGATCACCGACTCGCACCGCTGCGCGCCGGAGGTCGCACATGCAGTCAGCGCCGTGGCTTCGCGACTTCCGGGCCGCGCGCCGGGCCGCGCCCTCGCCGGTCGCGGGGGAGCGGGAACAGTATGCGTACGAGTGGCATCTTCGGCGCATGCCGAAGCGGCTCTGATCGCTGACGCCCTGCGCCGAGCGCGCCTCGTCGACGGCATCCCCTGGTCTGAGATGGCCGTCATTGTCCGCTCGGTTCCGCATGCGGCCGCCGTGCTGCCACGCGCGCTCGCAGCGGCAGGAGTTCCGGTCCGCGCACCGGCGTCGGCCGCGCCGCCGAGCGATCACCCCGCCGTACGGGCGCTCGTCACGGTGCTCGCCGCAGCAGTCGACGGCCTCGATGGAGACCAGGCACTGACGCTGGTGACCGGGCCGATCGGCAGGGTCGACCCGGTGTCTCTGCGCGCGCTGCGCAGAAGCCTGCGTCGCCGTGATGCCAACAGAAAGCCGTTGGGGGAGTTGCTCGTCGATGCACTCACGGGAACAGTGCCGGTTCCCCCGGCATTGCGACGCGTCCGCGCGGTGCTCGGTGCGGCGACTCGCAGCGCCTCCGGTGATCCGCGCTATGCCTTGTGGGCGGCGTGGAGCCGTTCGGGATTGGAGCGACGCTGGCTGCAGGCCAGAGCGCGTGGCGGCGCAGCGGGCGCGCAAGCCGACCGCGATCTCGACGCCGTCACCACGTTGTTCGACATCGCGGACGACTTCGTTGAACACATCCCCGGCGCCACGGTCCGCGGCCTCGTCGACCACGTCGCCAGCCTTGCGCTCGCGCCCCCCGAACGTGAGCCGCTGGTCGAACCGGACGGCGTTGCCGTGGTCAGCGCTCACGCCGCGCTGGGCCGGGAATGGGACATGGTCGTCGTTGCGGGATTACAGGAAGGCTTGTGGCCCAACACTATTCCGCGAGGTGGTGTGCTCGGCACCCAACAGCTCGTCGACGTTCTGGATGGGGTCGCGGACACCGCTTCAGGCCGCGCTCCGGTGTTGGCCGACGAGCGTCGCCTCCTCGTCGCGGCGCTCGGCCGCGCACGCACACGGCTGCTGATCACCGCGGTCGACAGCGACGCCGACGATGCGGCCGTTCCCTCGGTGTTCGTCGACGAGCTGCGGCAGCTGGCCACCGGCGACACCGAAGACCACTCGCCCGTCGCAGCGCCGAAGGTCCTGGCTCCGGCGCCACTGGTCGGGCGGTTGCGGTCGGTGGTATGCGCACCGCTGGGCGCCGTGGATGACGACGTGCGCCGTTATGCCGCAACGCAATTGGCCCGGCTCGCGGCCGCGGGGGTGCCGGGTGCCGACCCGGCGACCTGGTACGCGACGACGACCGTCAGCACGGATTCACCGCTGCAGGATCCTGACGGCTCACCTGTGACATTGTCGCCGTCGACTGTGCAGACCATCGCCGACTGCCCATTGCGGTGGCTGCTCGAACGCCACGGTGGCGCCGACGGGCGAGACGTCCGCTCAACACTCGGATCGGTGATCCACACGTTGATTGCGGCCGAGAACAGGACGGAACAACAGCAACTTGCCGAGCTCGAAAAGATCTGGGACGCTTTGCCGTTCGATGCGAAATGGTATTCACGCAGAGAGTTCGCCCGACATCAGGCGATGCTGTCCGCGTTCTATCGGTGGCGTGCGCAGACCCGCCACGAGCTCACCGAGGTCGGCACCGAAGTCGACGTCGACGGCGTGTTCACCAGCCCGGAGGCGGGCCTGCCGGACGTGAAGATCCGTGGGCGGATCGACCGGCTAGAACGCGATGGCGCCGGCCGGCTTGTCGTCGTCGACGTCAAGACAGGAAAGACTCCCGCCACCAAGGACGACGCCCAGCAGCACGCGCAACTCGCGACATACCAATTGGCGGTGGCGTCGGGACTCGTCGCCGATGCAACGAAACCCGGTGGGGGCCGGCTGGTTTACATCGGCAAGCCGGGTATCGCCGAACGCGAGCAGGACGCGTTGACGCCCGACGCGGCGCGCGAGTGGCGCCGCGCCGTACACGAAGCTGCGGCCGCGACAATCGGTCCGGTGTTCCTGGCGCGTATCAACGACAGCTGCGGCCACTGCCCGGTGCGCTCGAGCTGCCCGGCTCAGGAGCCGCGAACATGACATCGCGCTACGCCCCGGCCGAGTTGGCGGACGCCCTCGGCCTGCCCACGCCCACCGACGAGCAGGCCGCGGTGATCGCCGCGCCGCCCGGCCCGCTGGTCGTGATCGCCGGCGCCGGCGCGGGCAAGACCGAGACGATGGCCGCTCGGGTGGTGTGGCTGGTCGCCAACGGCTACGCAGACCCGGGTCAGGTGCTCGGTCTGACGTTCACGCGCAAGGCCGCCGGGCAGCTGCTGCGCCGGGTGCGCTCACGGCTGGCCCGGCTCGCCGGAGCCGGCTTGCGGCCCGACTGTGTCGACGCCGAGCCCGTGACCGTCAGCACCTATCACGCGTTCGCCGGCGCCCTTCTGCGCGACCACGGCCTTCTTCTACCCGTCGAACCCGATACCCGATTGCTCAGCGAAACCGAGTTGTGGCAGTTGGCGTTTCGGGTCGTGTGCGACTTTCCCGGTGACCTCGACACCGACAAAACCCCGGCAGCAGTGACGTCGATGGTGCTCCGGTTGTCATCGGCGCTCGCCGAGCACCTCGTCGACACCACCGAGCTGCGCGACACCCATGTCGGACTCGAGCGCCTCGTGCACACGCTGCCCGCCGGCCCCTACCAGCGCGACGGTGGCCCTAGTCAGTGGTTGCTGCGCATGCTTGCGGTACAACACGAACGCACCCAGCTGGTGCCGCTCGTCGATGCGCTGCATGCCCGGATGCGCGCCGAGAAGGTGATGGACTTCGGGCAGCAGATGTCGGCGGCAGCGCGTTTGGCGGTCGGACATCCTGAGGTCGGCGAGCAGCTGCGGCGACGCTTTCGCGTGGTGTTGCTCGACGAATATCAGGACACCGGCCACGCGCAGCGCATCGCGTTGTCGGCGCTGTTCGGTGGCGGTGTCGACGACGAGCTCGCGCTGACTGCGGTGGGCGATCCGATCCAGTCCATCTACGGCTGGCGCGGGGCGTCGGCGACGAATCTGCCCCGGTTCGCCACCGACTTTCCGCGCGGCGACGGTTCGCCGGCACCCACCCTCGAGCTGCGAACCAGCTGGCGTAACCCACCCAACACGCTCTATCTGGCCAACGCGGTGTCGGCCGAGGCACGTCGCCGCTCGGTGGCGGTGCGCACACTACGGGCACGGCCCGACGCGCCGGCAGGCACTGTTCATTGCGCACTTCTCGACGATGTACGGTCCGAAAGAGATTGGGTAGCAGAGCATCTCGCCGAGCGGTACTTCACGTCGAGGAACGCCGGGGGGCCTCCGCCGACTGCTGCGGTGCTGGTGCGACGCAACTCTGATGCTGCCCCGATGGCCGAAGCACTCGCCGAGCGGGGCGTGCCGGTGGAGGTTGTCGGGTTGGCCGGGTTGCTGCATGTCGCCGAAGTGGCCGACGTGGTCGCGATGCTGCGCCTCGTCGCAGACCCACTCGCCGGCTCCGCGGCGATGCGCGTGCTCACCGGACCCCGGTGGCGACTCGGCGGCCGTGACATCGCGGCATTATGGCGTCGCGCAACCGAACTCGACGGCACCAGCCGACACCAGCAATCCCTGGAGCAGATCGTTGCGCAGGCGTCTCCCGATTCCGACAGCGCGTGCCTCGCCGACGCGATTTGCGATCCCGGTGCGGCCCAGGGATATTCGGCCGAGGGCTACCGGCGCATCGCCGCGCTCGGCCGGGAACTGGCCACGCTGCGCGCCCGGATCACCACTCCTCTGCCCGACCTCGTCGCCGAAGTGCGCCGCATGCTGGGCATCGACGTCGAAAGCCGGGCCGCACGCGCGATCTCCGAGGGCTGGTCGGGCACCGAGCATCTCGATGCGTTCGCCGACGTGGTCGTCGCCTATGCGGAACGCCCCGCTGCGTCGGTCGGCGGATTCCTGGCATACCTCGACGCCGCGGCGGATGTTGAAAACGGACTGGCCCCGGCCGACGTCTCGGTGTCGCGCGATCGCGTGCAGGTGATGACGGTGCACGCGGCGAAGGGACTCGAATGGCAGATCGTCGCGGTTCCGCACCTGTCGACGCGCATCTTTCCCTCCACCGCGTCGACGCGCACCTGGCTCACCGACGCGGCGGACCTGCCGCCGCTGCTGCGCGGCGACCGCACGACCGACGGCATCCATGGCGTGCCCGTCCTCGACACCTCTGCGGTGACTAACCGAAAGCAGTTGTCGGACACCATAAACCGGCATCGACGCCAACTCGAACAGCGCCGCGTCGACGAAGAGCGCAGGCTGCTGTACGTGGCCATCACCCGCGCCGAGGACACGCTCCTGTTGTCCGGACACCACTGGGGCCCCACCTCGGCCAAGCCCAGCGGACCATCGGAGTTCCTCACCGAACTGAAGGAGATCATCGACGACTCGGCTGCGCAGGGCGCGCCGTGCGGAATCGTCGAGCGCTGGGACCCCGCCCGGGCGGACGGCGACCGAAACCCGTTGCGCGACGACGTCGTCGAAGCTGTGTGGCCCGCCGATCCGCTGGGCTCGCGCCGCGCAGACGTCGAGCGTGGCGCCGCATTGGTGCGTGCGGCCGCCGCCGCCCCAGCCGAAGAATGCGACGACCCTGAAGGCTGGGCAGCAGACGTCGACGCGCTGCTCGCTGAGCGCGCACAGCCCCAGTCCCCGCCCGACGCTGTGCTGCCGCCGGAGATTTCGGTGAGCACTCTTGTCGAGGTCGGGCGCGACCCGAACGCCGCCATGCGGAAGCTCTACCGCCGCCTCCCAGTGCGGCCTGACCCTAATGCGTTGCTAGGTACGGCATTTCATGACTGGGTGCAGCGATTCTATGGCGGCGAGCGGCTGTTCGACCTTGACGACCTGCCCGGCGCGGTCGACGCCAGCGTCATCGACGCCGCCGAACTCGACACGTTGCGCTCTGCGTTCAGCGCATCGGAATGGGCTGCGCGCACGCCCGTCGACGTCGAGGTGCCGTTCGAGATGACGTTCGGCGACACCGTCGTTCGTGGCCGCATCGACGCGGTGTTCGCCGACCCTGACGGCGGCGCGACGGTCGTCGACTGGAAGACCGGCGACCCGCCGTCCACCCCCGAACAGCTTCGACATGCCGCCGTGCAGCTCGCGGTGTATCGGCTGGCGTGGGCGGCCCTATCCGGCTGCGGTGAAAGCCACGTTCGAGCCGCATTCCACTACGTGCGCACGGGCGAGACCGTCAGCCCTGACGCGCTGCCCGGCGCCGACGAGTTGGCCGCGCTGCTAACTCACGCGGGCGAACGCCAGACCTTGACCGCCTGAACGACCATCGGAATCTGCAATGGGAGCCGCGCGATCGCCGCCAACCGCATCGGCCACGGCTTGTCCCACCACAACCTCACCATGTTCACGTTGGCCGGAAACACCGATATGAACAGCGCGGCTGCCGCCAGCCCGCCCAGCCTGCGCGTGCGGGGAACCAGTAGCGATGCGCCCACGCTGAGCTCGGCGACCCCCGACGCGTACGTGTAAAACCGTGCGCTGCCGGGCAGCTCGGCCGGCACGATCACGTCGAATTGCTTCGGCACGACGAAATGCATGGTGCCGGCGCCGAACAGCAACGCCGCCAGTCGCACGGCCGCTGTCCGACCAGGAGCGCTGCCGTTGGTGAGTGTCATGAGAGCATTGTGCCTGTGCGGACCGGCCCGAACGGGGACAACGTGATGATGGGTCAGCGTGCCCGACGGTAAGTTTGGAGGCTTCGAGGACACGCTCACCTCTCGGCCCGACGCCGCGTTGGTGGACGTGCTGCGCATCCCCGAGAAGTTCGTCAGCCCGGGCCAACGGATTTTCCGTCGCGTCGTCTACGCGATCCTTGCGCTGTTCGCGGCGGTGCTGATCGTCTACCTGGACCGCAACGGATACCAGGACCTCGGGCAGAGAAACCCGCTGTCGTTTTTGGACTGCTTCTACTACGCAACGGTGTCGCTGTCGACGACGGGATACGGCGATATCACGCCCGTCACCTCGTCGGCGAGGCTGGTGAACGTCTTGATCGTCACTCCACTGCGGGTGGCGTTTCTGATCGTGCTGATCGGCACCACCGTCGAGACGCTCACCACGCAGTCGCGTCAGGCCCTCAAGATCCAGCGATGGAGGAGAAGAGTGCGCAATCACACCATCGTGATCGGCTACGGCACGAAGGGCAGGACCGCCGTCGACGCGATGGTTGGCGACGGAGTGCCGGCCGCCGAGATCGTCGTCGTCGACACCGACCAGACCGCGCTCGACCAGGCCGCCGCCAACGGGTTCGTCACCGTGCACGGAAACGCGTCGAAATCCGACGTGCTTCGACTGGCCGGAGCGCAGCACGCTGCCGCGATCGTCGTCGCCACCAACCGCGACGACACGGCAGTTCTCGTGACGCTGACGGCCCGCGAGCTCACCCCCAAGGCCAAGATCGTCGCCGCGGTGCGCGAGGCCGAAAACCGCCATCTGCTAAGGCAATCCGGCGCCAACTCCGTCGTCGTCTCCTCGGAGACGGCGGGCCGGCTGCTCGGCATCGCGACGTCGTCGCCGACCGTCGTCGAGATGATGGAGGACCTTCTCACGCCCGAAGCCGGGTTCGCCATCGCCGAACGTGAGGTGGAACGCAAGGAGGTGGGCGGCTCACCGCGGCATCTCTCGGACATCGTGCTGGGCGTGGTGCGTGACGGCGATCTGGTTCGTGTGGATGCCCCCGAGGTCGACGCGCTCGAACCCGGTGACCGGCTGCTGTACGTGCGCAGCGTGGAGCGATAGGTGTTCGAGCTGCGCAGCGTTCCGCTACTGTCGCGGGTCGGCGCGGACCGGGCCGACGAACTCCGCACCGACATCGACGCGGCGCTTGCCGGTTGGCCGAATGCTGCTGTGCTGCATGTGGATTCGCGCAATCAAGTGCTGATCTCCGGTGGCCGGGCGGTGCTCGGCGATGCACGCGATCTCGGCGACGAGCCGCCCGCGGGCGCGGTCTTCCTCGGCCGGCTGCCCGACGGCCGCCACGTCTGGGGCATCCGCGGGCCGCTGCCCGCGCCAAAAGACGGTGCTGAGGTCGAGGTTCTCGACCTGCGCCGGGGCGGGCAGGTGTTCGACGACGTCAGCGCGCAGCTCGTCGCGACCGCCACTGCACTCTTGAACTGGCATGACGCCGCGCGGTTCAGCCCGGTCGACGGGTCGCCGACCAAACCGATCAAGGCGGGCTGGTCACGTGTCGATCCGGTGACGGGCCACGAGGAGTTTCCGCGCATCGACCCGGCGGTGATCTGCCTGGTCCACGACGGAGCGGACCGCGCGGTGCTTGCGCGCCAAACCGTGTGGCCGCCACGGTTTTTCTCGCTTTTGGCAGGTTTCGTCGAGGCCGGCGAATCGTTTGAGTCCTGTGTGGCGCGCGAAATCGCCGAGGAGATCGGGCTTCATGTGCGGGACGTCCGCTATCTCGGCAGCCAACCGTGGCCGTTTCCGCGCTCGCTGATGGTTGGATTCCACGCAATCGCCGATCCGGACGAACCGTTCTCGTTCAACGACGGCGAAATCGCCGAAGCCGCCTGGTTCACGCGCGACGAGATCCGCGAGGCACTCAGTCAAGGGGACTGGAGCAGCGCGTCGCAGTCGAAGCTGTTGTTGCCGGGGTCGATTTCGATTGCCCGCGAGATCATCGAATCCTGGGCGCACGCAAGCTAATTCGTGGCCAGCTCGGCCAGCTTCTGCCTCACCTGCACCGCGCTCGGATTTGTCATCGTCGACCCGTCGGAGAACTTGAGCGTCGGCACGGTCCGGTTCCCTCCATTCACGGAGCTGACGAATTGCGCGGCGGCCGGATCCTGTTCGATGTTCACCTCGTCGTAGGCAATGCCGTCTGCCTTGAGCATCGTCTTGAGCCGCACGCAGTAGCCGCACCAGCTGGTGGTGTACATGGTCAGTCGAGGAGCGCTCATGCCCCGATCTAACCAGCGCGCGTCCGCACGGCTTTGTCGGAACCTGCTGCCATGATGGGCGTCATGCTCGCGACCGCGTTCCTCGAGGACCTCGACGACGAGCAGCGCGAGGCCGTGCTGGCGCCGCGCGGTCCGCTCTGCGTGCTCGCGGGCGCGGGCACGGGCAAGACCCGCACGATCACGTGCCGCATCGCCCAGCTGGTCGCGGCCGGTCACGTCGCACCCGGCCAGGTGTTGGCTGTGACGTTCACCCAGCGCGCGGCGGGGGAGATGCGCAATCGGCTGCGCAGCCTCGACAACGGCGTCGGCACGAGTTCTGTGCAGGCGGTCACCTTTCACGCCGCCGCTCGCCGCCAGTTGCGCTACTTCTGGCCGCGTGTCGTCGGCGACACCCGGTGGGAACTGCTCGACACGAAGTTCGCCGTCGTCGCGCAGGCGGCATCGCGGTTGCGTCTGCAGGTGTCGACCGAGGATGTCCGCGACCTGGCCGGCGAAATCGAGTGGGCCAAAGCGTCGCTGATCACGCCCGAGGGCTACGCCGACGCGGTCGCCAAGGCCACCAGGGACATACCGCTGGACGCCGCGAAGGTGGCAGACGTCTACGCGGCCTATGAGAAGCTGAAAGCCCGCCGCGACGACGTGACCCTGCTCGACTTCGACGACCTGCTGCTGCACACCGCCGCCGCGATCGAGAACGACGCCGCCGTCGCCCAGGAATTCCGTGACCGCTACCGATGTTTCGTCGTCGACGAGTACCAGGACGTCACGCCGCTGCAGCAGCGGGTGCTGACGGCCTGGCTCGGCGACCGTGACGACCTCACCGTCGTCGGCGACGCCAACCAGACCATCTACTCCTTCACCGGCGCCACCCCGCAGTTCTTGCTGGAGTTCTCCCGCCGATTCGCCGACGCGACCGTGGTTCGCCTCGAGCGCGACTACCGGTCCACGCCCCAGGTGGTGTCGCTGGCGAACCGGGTGATCGTCGCCGCGCGCGGCCGCGTCGCAAGCAGCAAGTTGCATCTCGTCGGCCAGCGTGACCCGGGTCCCACACCGACCTTCGACGAGCACGCCGACGAAGTCACCGAGGCAGCGGCGGCCGCGTCGAAAATCGCGTCGCTGATCGCCTCCGGCACTCCCGCCGCGGAAATCGCTGTGCTGTACCGCATCAACGCTCAATCCGAGGTCTACGAGGAGGCGCTTGCCGAGGCCGGCATTCCGTTCCAGGTGCGCGGCGGCGAAGAGTTCTTCAATCGCCAGGAGATCCGGCAGGCGCTGCTGGCTTTGCACCGCGCCGCCGAGCGCGGGGATACGACCGACGACGTGCCGGCGTATGTGCGCAAGCTGCTTGAGCCACTTGGACTGACGGACACGTCCCCGGCAGGTGTGCGGGCGCGCGAACGCTGGGAGGCACTACGTGCGCTGGCCGACCTTGTCGACGACGAGATCGCACGCCGGCCGTCGCTCGACCTGCCCGGCCTGCTGGCCGAGCTACGGTTGCGCGCCGATTCCCGCCACCCGCCGGTGGTGCAGGGCGTCACGCTGGCGTCGCTGCACGCCGCGAAGGGACTGGAATGGGACGCGGTGTTCCTCGTCGGCTTGGCCGACGGCACACTGCCGATTTCTCACGCGCTGGCCCACGGCCCCGACAGCGAGGCCGTCGAAGAAGAACGGCGGCTGCTGTATGTCGGAATCACAAGGGCGCGTGTGCATTTGGCGCTCAGCTGGGCGCTGTCGCGCAGCGCGGGCGGTCGGCAGACGCGGCGGCCGTCGCGGTTCTTGACCGGCATCGCGCCGCAATCGCCCGCTGGCGCCGCACCGGCCAAGCCGCGACGCGCACGCGGCCCGGCGCCGCGGTGCCGGATCTGCAACGCTGCCCTGGTTGGGCCGACGGCGATCATGCTGCGCCGCTGCGAGAACTGCCCGGCCGACATCGACGAAGAACTGCTCACCCAGCTCAAGGAGTGGCGGCTGCGCACGGCCAAGGCAATGGAAGTGCCCGCGTTCGTCGTGTTCACCGACAACACGCTGATCGCGATCGCCGAACAGCTCCCCGGCGATGACGACGCGCTCGTCGCGATCCCGGGCATCGGCGCGCGCAAACTCGAACAGTACGGCCCCGACGTGCTCGCCCTGGTCCGCGCCCGCGCAACGTAACCTTCGTTGCGCGGGCGTGCGTGTGTGCGACCCGCCGATGTTCCAGGTACACCGCGCGCGCTGGCGTTGAGATGGATCTGTCAGCTCACCGGGGCACCCAGTGTGTTTGTCGGCGGCCCCGTTTGCCAGCTCGGCTGCCCCAGATTCAATTTCGGGCCCAGTGGTGTGCTCGGCGCGGTTAGGTCGACAGGCGCCCTACAACGGCCCTCCCCGTCCACTATTCCACCACTGCTTACGCAGCAAACTGCGTGATACGGATGGTGGGGATCCTCGATGTGAGGCTGGGCCATGCAGTTGTCGTAGGCTTCGATGTCCCATTCGGCACTCGCGATGCCGGAGTGTCCGAGCGTGTTTGCGCCGAGCGCGATCATCCCGGCGAGCAATGCGGCACGCGCAAGCCTGCGCACCCCTGCGGAACGGGCGACGATGGCGGTCGAATTGTCGATGCTCATGAAATGTCCTCCTTCAGTGGTCGCAGCCCGGGTGAGCTGCGTTCACCAGGTATGAGCGACCAACCACCCCGAGAGGGACACCTTTTGCCGCCCAAATCTGGGGAGGACGTTCTAACGGAGCGCTCGGCCGACCCCGGTGTGCTCGCTCTGGTCCGCGCCGGCACCTTGCTGGCCAGCGAAGACCCGCCGTTCTTCTTGACGTTGGGGCTGACCGCACAACAGACGCAGGACGAAATATCGCCGGGAACGTCTGGAAAGTCTGGGAGTTGCAGCCGCTAAATCCGACCGGTAAGGCCGTGGTCGCCATTCACGGCGGAGGGTTCATTCTTCAAACCTCGCTTTTGCAGTGGATTGACTAGCGCCAATCTCGATGGTCGTCGGCACCGGGCTGCCCCACGACTGGCCACTCACGGATCTGCCGATCTACTCCCAAACACCGGTGGTGCGCCCAGCATTTACCGCGAGCTCGGTCTGGTTCCCTGACGCGACCACAGCCACCAGTCACACACTTGCTGCTGCCGCCGCAGGAGCATGAGACGTACCGTCTCCCATCACGATCGGAGGCAGCACGCAGGCTCAGGAATCGGGACAAGGTCCGAGCGTTCTTTAGTTTGAGATGGAGCGCTTGGAGCGTCGGTCCCCGACTCGTCCTATGCATACGATCAAATCGACCAGGCTCGAACAGAATTGAACGCTGTCTCAATATAGATGCCAGAACGAAAACCGCAGGTCAAAAATGGGTTGTCGAGGCTGACTGATACCTTTAACCTCTACGTGGGCCAGTGAGCCCATGTTTTGTGTCCGCACGAGGTGACGAGAGGAGGGCTCCGACGATGAAGACGTTGAACGCGTTCGCGGTAAGCATGCGCACTGCCAGCGGGGCTCGGGCTCTCCAGATCGCACCGTGGCCCACGCACGCCGCGTCGGCGCACGCGATTGCGCCGGCGGCCGCGCGCAAGCGCCGCACCGCGACTGCCGCGTTCGTGGACAGGGACACCACCTAGACAATCCCTCACACCAAGGCCACGGACCGCAGTCACCAAGGATCCGTGGCCTTTTGTTTTGGACCCAGGCACCTGGTCACCGATCCGCCAGAAGACAACCGCCGGATTTCGACCAGGAAGCAGGTGAATCGGACATGTCGCTCTCGACATGCGGGGAAAGAACCCAGGAGAGGACGCTCCCCGAGCTGCCGTGTCATGTCGGTGACCCCGATCTGTGGTTCGCCGAGGACCCGGCGCAGCTGGAGCGCGCCAAGCAGTTGTGCGCCGACTGCCCGATTCGGCGTCAGTGCCTCGACGCGGCCCTGGAACGTGAAGAGCCGTGGGGTGTTTGGGGTGGTCAGATCTTCGAACGCGGTGTGGTTGTCGCACGCAAGCGGCCCCGGGGCCGTCCGCGCAAGAATGTGGCTGCCGCATAGTGCTCGCGCAATCGACGGCTGGCGGTCAGTCTGCGGCCGCGGTAACGCCTTCGGTGAAGCCCGGAATATATTTCAGCGCAATCGCTTTGATCGGCACGGTCGCGTCGAGCTGACATGAGATCGCGACGTTCGACGCGATCACCCGCATCGGTATCGCCAGCTTCGGGGGCACGTCGAGTTGCCGGGCCGTCTTGATCTGGGCCACCGACCTGTCCATCTGAATGGCCGTCATCTTTTGCAGCCACTTGCGGGTGAAGTGGAATGTTTCGCTCTGCACAGGTTCGACGTATTGCCTTAGCATGTCGTCGATTTCGCGCACGGACACTTTCTCGCCGGGCTGGATGAAGCCGATCGTCTCCATCGTCGTGACGAGGTTGTCGTAGTCCTTGTCGAGGGCGTAGCGCAGCATGTGGCCCAGCTCGACGGGCAGCCCGCCGGGAAGGGGCGCGACTGCGCCGAAATCGATGACGCCCATCTTGCCGTCGTCCATCAGCATGAAGTTCCCGGGATGCGCGTCGCCGTGCATCATCTCGAGGCGCTGCGGGGCGCTGTAGGTCAACTCGGCCAGCAGTGTGCCCATCAGGTCGCGCTGTTCACCGGTGCCGTCGCGAATGATCTGCGACATCGGGATGCCGTCGATCCATTCGGCGATCAACACCTTCGGCGCGCTGGCGACGATGTGCGGGACGACGAACTGCGGGTCGCCGTC
>DASRFZ010000029.1:0-20392 GCA_035651275.1 Mycobacterium sp.
ACCGAGCGGC
Organism: Mycobacterium sp.; assembly: GCA_035651275.1. Taxonomy (GTDB): domain Bacteria; phylum Actinomycetota; class Actinomycetes; order Mycobacteriales; family Mycobacteriaceae; genus Mycobacterium. Next base: position 11 of record DASRFZ010000029.1, read on the forward strand.
AAGGACAGGCGAGCGGCGATCTCCGCGACCGAGCGGCTATTCACGCACGACGTCAGGATCTCGCCCCGCACATCATTTCTCGGCCAGCGCGGCGGCTTCGCTGTGGTATTGAGCGATTCGACGCGAGCCTCGAGCGGAAGTTCGACGTCAGAGTCGGTCCGGCCTGCGGTCAACGCGTATGGCCGCACCAGATTCGGCTCGTCCGCAGTTTCCGGTTCTGCGAACCAGTCGCCGATCGGTTCGTCCTTGCCCTCCGACTGCTTATGTGCGCCGGTGTGCCTGTGCCGGACATGTGACGAACTAGGCGGAGCGTTGAGGTTCTGCAAGAGCCACAACGCCTGGTCGGCATGTACCGATGCGCGCAGCTCGCTGGAGACGACCTTGAGTATGGTGCGGTCGGTGTCGATCACGAATGTGGTTCGTCTGACCGGCAGCAGCCGCGCCAACAGGCCACGGCGCCGTGAGTGCCGGCCACGCCGGGCCTCATCACGCGTCCCGACGGATCTACGCAGCTTGGCGAGCCTGCCTCGGCGCACTCCGAACAGCTCGGACACCACGCCGTCCGCGTCGGAAAGCAGCGGATAGTCGAACGAGCGCTGTTGGGCGAAGTGGGCTTGCTTGTCGACGGTGTCGGTGCTGATGCCCACCCGCTGGGCGCCCACCGCGGCGAATTCGTTGCTCAGGTCCCGAAAATGACAAGCCTGGGCTGTACAAATCGGTGAGGACGCTAGCGGGAAGAAGAACAGCACCACCGGCCCTTCGGATAGGAACGCGGACAGCGTCCGAGGCCGACCGGTGTGATCGTACAAAGTGAAGTCAGGGGCCTTGTCGCCCGCGATCATCGGCAAAGCGTAACGCCGGAAAGGTCTTCGCGACGCACGACTTGGATAATCCGGTGGAGTTGAGCGCGTCTCACGCCATCGAAAACAGTTCTTGCATCACAACCACGCTCGCCACACGCTGCAGACCGCCTTCGACAGCGATGCGCTGATCGTCTGGGGATTCGAGCAGCTGATCGAGCGCCGCGGAGACCTTCTTCATGTCGTAGATCGGCTGGTCCTTCGCGGCCTTCGACGCGAACGTATCTCGGTAGAACTCGAGCATCGGGTCGTCCGGGTTGCGCGTCGGCGGCGTCGTGAACGGATGCTTCTGCCGGTCGTACACCTCTGGTATCAACACGTCCTTCGCCGCCTCGCGAAGGACATGCTTTTCGCGAATGCCTTTGACTTTCATACTCACTGGCACCCGAGCCGCGGCTTCGGCGACCCGGTGGTCCAGGAACGGCACGCGCCCTTCGATGGAGTGCGCCATCTCCATCCGATCGGCGAGATAGTTCAGAATGAAGTTCGGCAATACCGTCTTGGCATTGACATACAGCATCTGATTCAGGTGGTCGCGGCCGGCGACGCGCTGCGCAATGGGCAAGCGGTCCAGCGCAGACACCAGCGGCTGAAACTCGCGAACTGACGCCGGGAGGTCATCGCGGAACAATGCGGCCACGCTATTCGTTTGTGCCGCACCGACATTGAGCGTCGCTGGCAGCCAGCCGAGCCTGCGCTCCACGGCTTGCATCTCAGGGCTGCGGATCTGATCCGGCATCATCAACGCGCGAGTCGCAGCGTTTGCACCGAGCATCTCATCGAGAAGCGCGGCGCGATCCCGTGCGCTCAATGTCGGGTCGTCATTCAACGCGTCGACCCTGAAATACGGGTAGCCGCCCAGCATTTCGTCGGCGCCTTCGCCTGTGAACACCACCTTGATGCCCGAAGCTCTCACCGCACGGCTCAGCAGATACTTCGCGACGCCGTGGCCGTTGAACATCTGCGTCTCGGCGTGCCAGATCGCATCTGCGAATGAGTCGGCGATCTCCCGCCCCGTGATCGGAATCGGGTGATACGTCGCGCCGACGTGCTTGGCTTGAGCTTCAGCGATTCTCGCTTCGTCATACAGCGGGTTCTCAAACGTGAGCGTGAACGCGCGGATCGGCCGATCCATCTCCTGCTGTGCAAGTCCGAGGACCGCGCAAGAGTCGATGCCACCACTCAGATACGACGCCACCTCGACGTCGGCGACCAGTCGTTCCCCCACGGCATCCCGCAGTGCGTCGCGGAATTCGTCGACGACCTCAGCGTCACTTCGCGTATCTGCACGCATCTGCTCCGCCGTCGGGATCTCCCAATCCCAGTACGGATAAATGCGGACATCGCCATCGCGCGCTATCGCATAACAACCCGGCGCCACAGTGCTGATCCCGGCGAACTCGGTTGTCTCGTGCGATCTTCCAAACCCTCCGGTCGCGCCCTCGAGATCCCACGCGGCCGGGACACCTAGCGCCAACAACGCTTTGATCTCCGACGCGAAGTACACGTCGCCGTTCACCACCGCGTAGTACAGGGGTTTGACCCCAAAGCGGTCGCGGATCGCAAACATCGCCCGTTGGCGTTCGTCGGCAATGACCGCCGCGAACTCACCCCGCAACAGCGACGCGGCCTGCATGCCGCGCTCGTGATAGAGGTGCAGCGCAATCTCGCTATCGCTCTCGGTGGCGAAGCGATAGCCGCTGGATCGCAGACGCTCGCGAATTTCGCGATAGCCGTAGAACTCGCCGTTCACCACCAGATGCACCGCGCCATCCGAGCTCGTCATTGGCTGACTGCCGTTGTTCAACCCGATGATCGACAACCGCGTGTGGCCGAGCGTCCACTGTCCGTCACGCGACCTCCAGATGCCGGAGCCGTCCGGCCCGCGATGTTCCAGGAGTTTGAGCGCCGCATCGCAACGTTCACTCGAAATGCCCCGGCGCGTCATCGCTGCGAAAATTCCGCACATCCTTGTGCCCTCCGAAATCCGTGGTCATCGCGCCGGGCGGTGCTTTTTGACACTAACGCCGGGGTGTTGCTCACCATTCCGCCCGGTCTTGGCAGCAAGTTGATTGACCGGGAGGTGAAGGGGGTATGTGGGGGAGGACTCGTTCGAAAGCATTCCGAGGCAGAGGAACTGGATCGAATATGACCGAGAACCGCATTCACCATCGTGTGCCGGTGGCCGCGGCAGCAGCTGCCGCGATCGCCCTGAGCCTGCTCACCGGGGCATGTAGTTCTAACAGCGGCAGCACGAAGTCCTCGACCACAACGACGACGACGACCACCACGAGCACGACGCCGAGCGTGAGCGTGACAGCGCCGACGTCGACGTCGCCCGGGGCCACCGCGCCTGGTGCCAGCGCGGGACCGGGTGGCGCGTCAGCCACTGCGCCGGGTGCCAGCGCGGGGGCCGGACCCGGCGGTGCGTCGGTAGGTGCGCCTGGCGCGAGCGCGGGCGCAGGTCCCGGCGGTGCGTCGGCCGGTGTGCCGGGTGCCAGCGCGGGGGCCGGACCCGGCGGGGCGGGTGCCTGCGCCGGCGGAGTGTGTGTCGGAGGGCACTGAGCCCAGCGCCGCCGGTAATCACTAAGCGCAAGCAACCCGCGTAGCCCTTTGACGGCAACGGCGTATTGAATTGGATCGGGTAGATCTAACCTTCGAGATGCGCCGTAGCCGGGGAAGGGACGCTGATGGATTTGCGATGGTCGGATACCGACCTTGCGTTCCGCGATGAAGTGCGCGCTTTTCTCGACGAGAAGCTGACGCCCGATTTGCGGCAAGCCGGCCAGCTGATGACGAGCGTGTATGCCGACCATGACGCCAGCATGGAATGGCAGCGGATTCTGCATGAACGCGGCTGGGCGGCACCGGCATGGCCGGTCGAGTTCGGCGGGTGCGATTGGAGCGTCACTCAGCACTACATTTTCAGCCGCGAGTCCACGCTGGCCGGCGCACCCTCGTTGTCGCCCATGGGAATTCGGATGGTGGCACACGCGATCATCGCGTTCGGAAGCGATGCGCAGAAGGACTACTACCTCCCGCGCATCCTGACAGGAGAAGTCTTCTTCTGCCAGGGGTACTCGGAACCGGAGGCCGGCTCGGATCTCGCGGCACTGTCGATGGCGGCCGTTGACGACGGCGACGACCTGGTATGCACCGGCAGCAAAATCTGGACCACCCATGCCGCAGAAGCCAATTGGATGTTTGCGTTGGTGCGCACCTCACGCAGCGAACGAAAGCAGCAGGGAATCACGTTCCTGTTGATCGACATGACGTCGCCGGGCATTCAGATCCGCCCACTGGTGATGACGTCGGGGGAGGAGGTCCAGAACCAAGTTTTCTTCGACGCCGTCCGCGTTCCCAAGGCCAACGTCGTCGGCGAGATCGACGACGGCTGGACGGTGGCGAAGTATCTTCTGGAGTTCGAGCGCGGCGGGGGCGCTACGTCGCCGGCGCTTCAGGTGATGGCCGATGAGGTCAGCCGTCACGCTGCGCGCCAGCCCGGACCCGGCGGCAGCCGGTTGGCCGATGATCCGGCCTTCGCCCGCAAGCTCGCCGACGCGCGCATGCGCACAGAGGTGCTGGAGATCCTCGAGTACCGAGTGTTGAGTTCGGTCGCTGAGGGCAAGAATCCCGGAACGCCATCGTCAATGCTGAAGATCCTCAGCACCGAGTTGAGCCAGACGCTCACCGAACTCGCGATGGAGGCGGCCGGTCCGAGAGCGCGGGTGTACCAACCCCACGCGACCCGACCGGGTGGCCCAATCGCCGAATTCACGCCGCCCCCAGACGGATACGTCAGCGGCGAACCATGGCAGGCGGTCGCACCGCTGCGCTATTTCAACGACCGCGCCGGCTCCATCTATGCCGGCAGCAACGAGATTCAGCGCAACATTCTGGCCAAGGCAGCGCTGGGGCTCTGATGGACTTCACGCTGACCAAAGAACAACAACTGCTTCGCGACGGGCTGACGAAGTTCCTGTCGACTCGCTATGACCTCGAAAAGAGCCGGGCCGCAGCGAAATCGGGCGCCGGCTGGCAACCCGACATCTGGCGGGCGTTCGCGACCGATCTCGGAATCCTGGGCGCGACCATGCCCGAGGACATCGGCGGAATCGGCGGCGGCCCAGTCGAACTCCTGGTGATCACCGAGGCCCTCGGACACGCCCTGGTGGTCGAACCCTACGTCGATTCGATCGTTGTGGGCGGCGGGCTGCTGCACCGCGCGGGTACAGCGGGGGCGACGTCGGTGCTGCAAGAGGTTGTCGTGGGCGACGCGATCGTGGCGCTCGCCGCGACCGAACCGGACTGCGGGGATCGCTGGGACGAGGTGTCCACGACCGCCGTCCGCGCAGATGACGGTGACTGGGTACTGCGCGGGTCGAAGATCGTGGTCCCCGCCGCGCCGCTGGCGACGCACCTCCTGGTGACCGCGCGTACCTCCGGGGCCGACGGAATATCGCTATTCCTAATGGATTCCGACGCTGCCGGAATCGAGATGCACGGTTATCGGACGATCGATGACCGTCGCGCTGCAGACATCGTCTTCGACGGTGTGCGCGCCACGGCACTGCTCGGTGCAGAAGGTGAGGCGGCGTCGTCGCTCGACCAAGCACGTGACGAAGGCGCCGCCGCGGTCTGTTCGGAAGCTGTCGGCTGTATGCGAAAGGTGTTGGCCGACACCGTCGAATACTGCAAGCAGCGCCGGCAGTTCGGTCAGCCCATCGGCAACTTCCAAGTGCTGCAGCATCGCATGGTCGATATGCACATGGAGCTCGAGCAGGCGGTTTCCGCGGTCTACCTAGCGGTTTTGAATCTGCACAGCGACCCCGCGAAGCGGGCGCGATCGGTGTCTGCCGCAAAAGCCACAGTCGGGCGGGCCGCACGATTCATCGGCCAGCAGGCGGTGCAACTGCATGGCGGAATGGGAATGACCGAGGAGCTCGCCATCGGCCATTACTTCAAGCGGCTCACCGCGATTCAGTACGAGTTCGGCTCAACGGAATATCACCTGGCCCGTTACGCGGACCTGACGAGGCCCAGCGTTAAGACGCGCCCAGCTTGACCACACGGTTGCCATCGGTGACGTAGACATTGCCGGCGCTGTCCACAGCGACGGCTGCAGCGCTGTCTTTGAACGTGTACGGCAAGGTGCTCGGGGCGCTGGAGCCCGCCGCCAGTTTGAGCAACCGCTTGTTGCCAGTGTCGGTGACGTAGACATCGCCGGCGCTGTCCACCGCCACACTTTGCGGAGCGCTGAGGCCGGTGAACGGTAGCGGCTCTGGCCTAGTGGAGCCCGGCGCCAGTTTCAGCACACGGCCGTTCGTGCTCATCGTCCCGTCGACGACGTAAAGATTGCCCGAGCTGTCCAGCGCCACTCCACCGGGATTCTGCAGGCCGGTGAACGGCAGCAGGTTCGGGGTGCCTGAGCCCCCGGGCAACGCCAGGACGCGGCCCCCGCAGGCTCCGTCGGTGAGGTAGATCGTTCCGGCGCTGTCGACCGTCACGCCCGTGGGGTTGCTCAGGCTGATCGGGTTTTCGAACTCGCCGCACTTCAGACCGCCGACAGGCACCGCGGCCGGCGCAGTGGCGTTCGGTGTCAGCTTCCACAAGGTGTTTTTTGAATTGTCGGTGGCGTAGATCGCACCGGCGGTGTCCACTGCCACCCCCTCTGTTTGGCCGATGCCTGTAAATGGCAGCTGCACGGAGCTGGTCGCACCCGTCGTCAGCTCGAACACACCCTTGAATCTGTCGGCGACATAGACGTTCCCCGCCTTGTCCACCGCCACGGCACGAGGTGTAGTGAGGTCCGCGAACGGCAGGTCGGTTTGACCGCCAGACGACGCGGGTTGCGTGCTTTGGCCCCCAGCCGGTCCCGGCTGCTGCCCGACCGGAGCCGGAGCCGAGGCGGATTGCGCACCTTGCCCGGAAAGCTTTGTGGATTGGGCGCTTTGGGTGGGCGACGAGCCCCCGCGCGGCCACAACAAAAAACCAACCAGGCAGGCGGCGGCGACTACGACGACCGCAGCGACGAGCACAAACTTCCCCTTGCCGCGCTTTGGTTTTGCGGGGGCGGCAGCGCTCTTCGAAGCCGGTGGCGCGGGCGAGGCTGCAACTGCCGCCGCGGCATGGCCAGCAGGTTGACTAACACCAGGGGTGTTGGCCTTCAGCCAAGCCAACCTGCGGTCCACGTCGGCGTAGAGGTTGTCCCGACTGCTGAACCGTTCCAAGATGTCCAGGCCGCCTAGCCGCTCTTGAGGATCGACGGAGCGCAGCGCGTGCTCGACGTGGACGAGGAGTTCGCGCTGCTGTTCGTGATCCAGAGGCGTGTTGCCTGACACCACTTCGGCAAGGTCGTTCAGGTAGGACAGCGGGACTGCCGGCGGCTCGGGCATGGACTCGGGCAACGGCGGCGCAGCGGGCACCGTCGCGAGAGCTCCCGCCAGCGCCAACGCGCTGCGTTCGCTCTGCGCGCCGTCGGAGTAGTCGACGATCTGGAGCATCGACAACCGCGGCGGAAGGGCTTTTGACGGTGTTTCTACCGCGACAGGCAGCACGGGCTTGTGCAACGCCTCGGCCCAGTCGAATTCACGTTGGCATGCAGTCGAATTCAGCGAGTCTCGGGAAATGATGGGCATGAACACGTCGCAGTCGGCGATGTTTCTCAGAATCTCGTCCCACCACGCCTGGCCGCCTCGCAGTGACGAGTCAATCCAGGGCTGGCAGTCCAGAAATCCGAGGTGTTCGACGATCTTGTCGACCTGCACCCTGTTCACCCGCGCATAGGAAACGAACACTTTGCGCACGTCGACCTCCGATGCTCAATGCCTGGTCAGTATGGAGCAGGCCGCGGTCTTCAGGTGGCACTTCGCTTGTACTTGGGCAAGTCGCGAAAAGTGCGCGCGAGCCGACGGTTCCCGCCATTCTGACTGCTGTGGAGACTGCATCGACGACTGGACGGGCCTGCGTTCGGCGTAGCCTCGCGCTGCTTCGCACGGTCCGGGGCCCGATTCTGGTCACGATCGTCCTAGGGCTGCTGGTGTCGGCGTTGCCGTTCGTCGCAAATGCGGCGTTCGGGCCGCTGATGCAGGCCGTTGCACATGCCGGCATGGCCGGTCACCTCGCCGGCGTGTGGAGTCTGAACGGCGAACTCCTCGCGGCGCCGCTGCCGTTCGCCGTGCTCCTGATCATCTGGGGCGGCTCGCTGGTGCTCGCGCAGATCCTCGCCTTCGTCGACACCTGGATCCAGGCGCAGGTTCAGTGGAAGCTGCTCTCCGAAATCCGCCAGCGCGTCTACGACCACGTCCAAACGCTCGGGCTGGATTTCTTCACCGGAACCCGCAGCGGTGCACTACTGCAACGCGTGCAAATCGAGGTGGCCGGCGTTCAGAAACTGTTGACCGACTGTCTGATCCCGCCGACGATCGACGGCGTTGTTCTCGTCGGCGCCCTCGCCTACCTTCTGGTGCTGTCCTGGCAGATGACGATCGTCTCGCTGATCCTGTCGCCGGTGGCGCTGATCGCACTGCGGTACGCAGGCCAGCACCTGCAAGCCGTCACTCAACAAATGCTGTTGGCTCACCGCCAATTGGGCGGCGAACTGCAAGAAACGATCAGCGGCATCGCCGACATCCAACTGTTCAACGCTCAGCAACGTCGCAGCGCACTGTTTCGCGCGTCGTCGATCGAGGCCGCGAAAACCATTTCCCGAATCATGATTTGGGCTCAGGCAGGGGCCAAGGGAGCGCAGGTGTTCATCGCTCTCAGTACGGTCCTGGTGCTGATCGTCGGCGTCGCGTTCGGAACAACGTTCGGCCTGACGTTCGCCAGCCTCGTGGTGTTCGTCGGCTTCGTGCCGACGATGTTCGCGTCGGCGCAGCGGATCGTGCAGGCGTACACGACCTACTACTCGACCATTCCGAATGTCGTTGCGACATATGACCTTCTCGACACCCAACCGACGGTCCGGGAGCGCCCGGACGCAGTTCCCCTCGGCCGGGTCCGCGGCAACGTGGTTTTCGACGACGTTGTGTTCGGCTATGCACCCAACCAACGCATCCTGGACGGCTTGTCGTTCTCGATCAAAGAAGGCGAGACGGTCGCGCTGGTCGGGCCGATCGGATCGGGTAAGTCGACGATCTTCAACCTGCTGCTGCGCTTCCTCGACCCGCAGCACGGTCGCATTTTGCTCGACGGCCGCGACGTCACCACGGTAACGATGGCAAGCCTGCGGGATCAGGTGTCCAAGCTCGCGCAGTTTCCATTCTTCCTGAAGGACACGATCACCGAAAACGTCCGTCTTGCAAGGCAAGACGCCACCGACGACCAAGTCCACGAGGCTTGCAAGCTCGCCCACATCCATTCGGTCATCGTCGATCCCACCGAGATGCCCAACGGTTACGACACCGTCGTCGACATCCAAGTGCCGTCGGGGGGGCAGAAGCGATTGATCGCGCTTGCCCGCTGCCTGTTGCGCAAGCCCGAGGTACTGCTGTTCGACGAGCCGACCGAGAACCTGGACGCCGACCAGCGGACACGGCTCACTCGGGTTATCCGCGAGTACGCCCGCGACCGAACGTGCGTGGTCATCAGTCACGACATGGACTTCATCGCGGCCGTGGCCGACCGCATCATCGTGCTGCACGGCGGGCGCATCGCCGAAGACGGCACTCACGAGAAGTTGCTGGCCAAGGGCGGTTTGTACACCAGGCTGTACGAGGCGCAGAACGTCGACCCGGCACTCGTTCGGGGCGCGGCACCCAGAGTTAACTAACGAGTTTGCAAATTCGGATTTCTACAGCTAATTCCTTGCTAACGTCCGGCTTGTCAGTAGCTTCTACAACTTCCGATTGGAGATCAGCGATGTTAACGATGCGGGACCACGACGTCGCGGATTACGCGGTGTTGCGCGACATGGACGCCACCGATGTGGGTGATCTGGACGACGACGACCGCGCCTGTCTTGAGGAGTTGGGTCAGTACCTCGTCTCCACCGACGCCTACGAACGATTTGCAATCTGGTTGTTGCACAAGCATTTCGAGCCCGCGCCGGGTGAAGTCTTCGTCGAAAGCGTGGACGCCGACGCACGTCGCACCCGCACCTCTCCGGCTGGCCGGGTCGAGCGCTCTGCGGATCGTCTGCAACCGACCTCGGTGCGCTTCGATCCGTCGGCCGGCAGCGGTGTCGGCGTCATCGGCATGGAGTTCGCCTCGTCGGCTGACTTCGGGACGGCGGCGCCGATCAGCAGCGAGGACGAGGCCGTCCTGGCCGGCATCGCCGACCGGCTGCGAACCCACGACAAGAGTGACCGCTTCGGCGTCAGGCTCATCCGCGACGCGATCGCCGTCAGCGACGGCGAACTGCTCATGGAGTCCTGCGACGAGGCCAACCGGGCGCTGATCTGCGACGTACGCCAACGAGACGACAACCGCTCGCCCAAGAGCATCGAGACCACGTGGCAGTGGAAGCCTGTCGACGGCGAGACCGGGCGTGCAGTGATCCAAAAGTGTCTCGTGGAATGCGAGGTTTGGACGGACGGGGAGCACACGTACACGGGGTGCCGATAGGGTTTGCGCGCTGCGGCTGGCTATTGTCTAGCTGTGCCCGAGATGAGCCGTCGCAGCATGATGATGATGACGGGATTCGCCGCAGTGGCTGCCGCGGTTCCCGTCCCCGAAGCCCTAGCTGATGTGTCGCACGGGGGGCGGGTCACACCGCCTCTCGCGCCGGCCAATAGCGCTGCGGGCAACTATGTTTTCCACGACGAGTTCGACGGTCCTGCAGGCGCGGCGCCGGACCCTGCGAAGTGGATCGTGCAGAACTACGACGAGGACGTCTATCCGCCGATTCAGGGGCATTACCGCGACGATCGCCGCAACGTGTTCCTCGACGGGAACTCCAATCTGGTCATCCGCGCCACACAGGAATTCGACCAGTACTACAGCGGCAAGGTGTCCGCCAACTGGCGAGGTCTGATCGGGCACACGTGGGAAGTACGGATGAAGTTCGACTGCCTGAGTCCTGGCTGCTGGCCTGCTTTCTGGTTGCTGAACGCGGACCCGCTGCCGGACGGCGAAATCGACGTCGTCGAGTGGTACGGCAACGGCGAGTGGCCGCCGGGAACCACCGTGCACGCCCGCTCGGACGGGCACACCTGGGAGGGGATCTCGATTCCACAATTGGTGGACGCGGACTGGCACACGTGGCGAGTCCGCTGGGATGACGACGGGTTCAAGTTCTGGCGGGACTACGTCGACGGAGCGAAACCGTACTTTGCGTGGCCGGCGAAACCCATCAGGGGGCCCGGCGGAATCATGGTGTGGCCCTTCAACAATCCGGGTTATTGGTTGACGCCGATCATCAATCTCGCGGTGGGCGGTCCGGGCGCCGGCGATCCGGCCGCGGGCACCTTCCCGCAGCAGATCCTCGTCGACTGGATACGGGTCTGGTAGACGGGCCGGTTATTTCGTCGCCTTGATAACCTGCACCAGGTTGAACTGCCATCGCTCGACGAGCCGGAATCCCAGTCCGTTCGGAACCGAAAAGGCAGGCGTAGCCCCGAATTTCGGCCCTGGCGCCAGGTTGGATGCCGTCTCGTGAGCGGGTTGCGACTTGTCGGCTTCGGTGATGATCCACACGACTTTGCAGTGGCTGAGCGGTTCGGCGACGGCCTCTGGGATGAGGTTGGTGTCGAACACCGTGTTGCGGTCGGTGGCTCGCTGCCACAAGGTGAGGTCCACCAGCTTTCGGTACGCGTCGGGGCGGGCTGCGATCAACGGTCGCATCGGTGCGGGCTGAAACGTCACGGTGTCGTTCACCAGTAGGCAGTCACCGGGCGCAGCCTTTGCGGTGATCAGGTCGGCCACCTGGCTGTAGTCCATCCCGTACTTCGCGTACGCAGTGCGTTGTGCGAACAGGTAATTCGGTATCGCGGCAGTCGCGAAGAGAACCAGCAGCACGGGCGCGATCCCCTGTCTGACAGCCAGCGCGGCGATGCAGACGCCCAGAACCAGCGCCATCGCCGGCGCGGTGAAGCACAGGTAGCGGGGCGTGTAGACGGGATGCACCAACGCCGACCAGGCGACGATCACGACGGTCGGTGCCACCAGCCACGAGGTCGCAAGCACCAACAGGCGCCGATCACCTTCGGCTAGGCGGGCAGATGTGCAGAGCCACGACGCGACAGCAGCCACGACCACCAGCGCCGACAGGACCGCAAACGGCGGGCTGCGTTCGAAATATTGTTGGACCGCAACGTCTTCGATCGTGCGGCGTCCGATCGGTGCGATCCAACTGATCTGGTGGGCCTGGCTGGCGGCTTCGATGACGAATGGCGTGAGAACGCACGCGGCGAGCACTGACGTCACGGCGAACCGCACGAAAACCCGGGTGCGGCGGGCAGCGCAGATGAAAATCAGGTGCGCCAACAACAGCAGAACGAGGTACACGTCGAGCACGATCGAAAGGACGAGAACGACTCCGTAAAACAGCCAGGCCCAGGCGTTGTCGCGGCGGACAGCGTGCACGAGCAGGACGGTCAGCCACACCGCGGCCATCATCGAGAGCGCGTACGGGCGTGCTTCGATACCCGCCCATGTGGCCCGGGGGAGGATCGCGCAGACGACGCCGGCGCTTACTGCGACGGTTCGCGAAGAGAACTGTCTGCCCAGTACCACCACACCGGCCGCCGCGGCGCCGACCGCCAATCCGCTTGGCGCGCGGGACCAGAACTCCGTCGGTGGAAAGACCATGAACCAGCCGTGCATCAGCACGTAGTAAAGGCCTTGCACGGCGTCAACGCTGCCCAGCATGTGCCACAGCTGGCCGAGCGATCGACTGTACGACGCCGAAATCGTCGCGGCCTCGTCGTACCAGAACGACGGCCGACTGGAACCGCCCATGCTGACGGCGGCGCCCAACACCCCAACGATCAACGGGTCCAGCCGCGCCTGCCTGAACACGCCGCTATCGTGCCAGAACCGCGAATGCTAACCTTCGCAATGTCGCGACGAGAGTCGAGGAAACGATGCTGAAACTCCCGCTGATCGGGGTAGGCGCGGTACTCGTGGGGGTCGCCGTCGCACTCCCGGCCCATGCCGATCCGCCGATTTATCCGCCGAGCTACGGCAGCAGCGGCACGTTCGCTGTCGGCACGCAGGCCCGGGACGGCGCGACGGCGTTCATTCCGCCGGGCCGCTACAACGTCGAGGAGGCGCCGGGGCCGTTCAAGGCTCCCGGATTCTGGCTGCGGTGCAGGGGAATCCCTTGCACGCCAACCCATCCGGAGAACATTATCGCGACGGGCAACGGTCGCGACGTTCCGACGGTGCAGATTCTGCCGTCCGACACGGCCGTCTACCTGTTCAACCAGACGCTGACCTTCGCGGGATGACCCCGGCTCGCACAGTCGTGGCCGCGGCCTTCGCTGGTGCAGTGGTGTTGTGCGGTGCGGCTTGTGCGTCGTCGCCGCCCGGTCCGTCGAACAACACCGTCTTCGTTATCGGCAAGTGCTTCGACCCGACGCAGCCACCCCAAGAGCGGCCGGCGCGATTCGCCTACAACTGCGACCAGACCGGCGTCGTGCAGGACATCACATGGACCTCGTGGGGTGCGGCCGGCGCGAACGGCACCGGCACCGACAACTCGGTCGACTGCCAGCCGAACTGCGCGCAGGGCCACCATCTCGTCAATCCCGTTGCGGTACATGCCTGGAACCCGAAACCGCCGACGAACTCCGCGTGCCCTAAGGGCGTTCAGTTCTACTCCGACCTGACGATCGCGTATCCGAACGGCGCGCCCCCGTGGATCAAACCCGGAACCACGTGGACCTCCGGCACCGACTTCGTCACCGTCGACGGCAAACCCGCGGTGCATTTCTCGGGCCTGTTGCCGAACTGCGAGCCCCGCTGAGCGCTTACACGTGCGGGCTGGCGGAAGCGACCGACGGAGGTGGCGGTACCAGCACGGCCGGGCGGCTGCGCACCCGCTGCGGCCACCAGAACCACCGGCCGAGCAGGGCCGCGATCGACGGCGTCATGAACGACCGGATGATCAACGTGTCGAAGAGCAGGCCCAAGCCGATCGTCGTGCCGACCTGACCGACCACCCGTAGATCGCTGACCACCATCGACCCCATGGTGAAGGCGAACACCAGTCCGGCCGACGTCACCACGGCGCCGGTGCCCGCCATCGAGCGGATGATGCCAGTCTTCAGCCCCGCGTGTATCTCCTCTTTGAACCGGGACACCAATAGCAGGTTGTAGTCGGATCCCACCGCCAACAGGATGATGACGGACATCGCGATGATCATCCAGTGCAGGTGCATGCCCAGGATGTACTGCCAGATCAGCACCGAGAGGCCGAATGATGTGCCCAGCGACAGCAACACGGTCCCGACGATCACGAACGCGGCGATCACGCTCCGTGTCAATATCAGCATGATGATGAAAATCAGGCACAGCGAAGCGATTCCGGCGATCAGAAGGTCATAATTCGACCCTTGCTGCATGTCCTTGTAGGTCGACGCGGTGCCGCCGAGGAAGATCTTCGAGCCCTCCAACGGCGTGCCCTTGATCGCTTCGAACGCCGCGTTCTTGATCGGTTCGATGTGCGAAATGCCTTCGGGGCTCGCAGGATCGCCTTCATGGGAGATGATGAACCGCACCGCCTTGCCGTCGGGCGAGACGAACATCTTCAGGCCACGCTTGAAGTCTGGGTTATCGAACACCTCGGGCGGTAGATAGAACGAGTCGTCGTTCTTGGACGCGTCGAAGGCTTGCCCCATCGCGGTCGCGTTCTGCTGAGCGGCCTCCATCTGACCCTGCATGCCGCTCTGCGTCTGATACATCGTCAGCATCATCGTGCGCATGGTCTGCATGGTGTCGATCATCGGCGGCATCAACGTAAGCAGTTGTGGCATAAGCGCATCGAGCCGGTGCAGATCTCCGGTCAGGGCCTCCAGGTCATCGGAAAGCAAATCGATGCCGTCAAGAGTGTCGAACACCGAACGCAGGGCCCAGCAGATCGGAATGTCGAAGCAGTGGGGTTCCCAGTAGAAGTAGTTGCGGACCGGCCGGAAGAAATCGTCGAAATCGGCGATGTGGTTACGTAATTCGTTGGTGTCTGCGACGGTTTGGTCCGTCTTGCCTACCATGCTGTGCGTGATTTCATTGAGCTGCTTCATGTAGTCGTACATGTGCTGCATGTTCACGATGGTCTTCTGCATCTCATCAGCCTGGCCGAGCATGTCCTGCATACGATCGTTCAGGTACGTCTGATTCAGCTTCTGCGTCGTGCCGTTCATGCTGATCAAAAACGGAATCGACGTGTGTTCGATCGGCGTGCCCAGCGGTCTGGTGATGCTCTGCACCCGGCCGATGCCGGGAATATGGAAGATATTCTTGGCAATTCGGTCGATCACCAACATGTCTGCCGGATTGCGAACGTCATGGTCGGTTTCCACCAGTAGCAGCTCGGGGTTCAGCCGAGCCTGCGGGAAATGCCGGTCCGCGGCCTGATATCCCTGGTTCGCCGGGATGTCGGCGGGCAGGAATTCGCGGTCGTTGTAACTCGGCTTGTATCCCGGTAGGGCCAGGAGTCCGATCAGAGCCAGCGCCATCGTCGCCACCAGAATCGGCCCCGGCCAACGCACGACCGCGGTGCCCACTCTGCGCCAGAACCGTTTCTTCATCTGGCGTTTCGGGTCGAACAGGCCGAAGCGGCTGGCGATCGTGAGCAGTGCCGGCGCCATTGTCAGCGCGGCGAACACCGACACGAGCATGCCGATCGCCAATGGAATACCGAGGGTCTGGAAATACGGCAGTCGCGTGAAATGCAAGCAGAAGGTGGCACCGGCGATTGTCAGGCCCGAGCCGAGGATGACGTGCGCGGTGCCGTGATACATGGTGTAGAAGGCGGTTTCGCGATCCTCACCCGCCTGGCGCGCTTCGTGATAGCGGCCGACCAGGAATATCGCGTAGTCGGTCCCCGCGGCTATCGCGAGAGTGGTGAGCAGGTTGACGGCGAACGTCGAAAGCCCGATGAGGTTGTAATAGCCAAGTGTGGCAACGATTCCGCGGGCCGCTGCCAACTCGATGAACATCATCACCAACACCAGCAGCACGGTGACCACGGAGCGGTAGACGAACAGCAGCATGATGAAGATCACGCCGATCGTGATCATCGTGATCAGCTTGACGCTCTTGTCGCCTGCGAAATGCTGGTCGTGGGTGAGCGCGGCCGGACCGGTGACGTAGGTCTTGATGCCCGGCGGGGGGTTCGCTTTCGAGACGATGTCGCGAACCGATCCCACGGACTCGTTCGCCAGGCTCTCACCCTGGTTGCCGGCCAGGTACAGCTGGACGTACGCGGCTTTGCCGTCCTGACTTTGTGAGCCCGCTGCGGTCAGCGGATCGCCCCAGAAGTCCTGAACGTGCTCGACGTGCTTCTTGTCGGCCTCGAGTTGCTTGACCAGACCGTCGTAGAAGTGGTGGGCCTCCGCGCCGAGGGGCTGCTGGCCTTCAAGCACGACCATCACGGAGCTGTTGGAGTCGAATTCCTTGAAGTCCTGTCCGACCCGTTTCATCGCCACCATCGACGGCGCGTCGTTGGGCGCCAACGACACCGCGTGCGACTCGCCGACCTGCTCCAGCTGCGGCGAGATTACGTTCACCAAGAACACGATGCCGAGCCAGACCAGGAAGATCGGCACGGAAAACAGCCGAATGAAGCGCGGAATCATCGGGTGCGCGCCGACGTGAGTATTGCTCACGCGGACTTCACCAGGCAGAAGGTCTCGGCGTTGACGCCTGTGTTCGTCTTCTCGTCCTTGACGACACCGTTGACGGTGATCCGGCACCCGATGTCGTTGGAGTCTCCTTGAGCGACGATGTTGGCGCTGGCTGCGGGCGCGGTCGTGGTCAGGGTGATTGTCCACGGCAGGGTTACGTCTTTGACTTCCTGCGGCTGCGCGTCAAGATCGAGGTAGTTGATGGTCGCCACGGCTCCCGGTGACCCGAAGATCTCGTACTTCACGGTCTTGGGGTTGAACGGTTTCGTGTCGTTGGCGAGCCCGCTGCCCGGCCTCGTCGTCTCAGTTCGGCCGAATAGCCCGTGCAAGCGATCGACACAGAAGATGGCGATCCCGACGGCGACGAGGATGACGATCAGAATCCACACCCTTTTGAAAACACGGGTCAGGTTCAGTCTTTCGCGCAGCGAGCGCTTCCGCGTCGGAGCGGGCGCCACGGGGGGCGGGATAGTCGCGTTGGGCTGAGTGGTCTCAGCGTCACGGGCAAGGCTCCAGGTGTCATTGCTCGTCCGCGCCATGTCCACCCTCCTCGCTTTCCACCGTCGCGACAGATGACTGACAGATTAGCCCATTTAACGGAATGCAGCGGACCGTATCCCTTAGCTGAGCGCTCGGCCGAACTGGGCTCTCTCGCGGTGGGCACCCGCCGCGAAGCGTCTGACCTGCGCGTGCTCGCCGCCGCGCTCCGGCACGCGATCACATTACAGAGGGTGCAGCGTAGCGAACCGAGGTAGGTCGATCCGCTTAGTCGGGCTAAGCTCAGCCCGATTTTCGCCTCGCCGTCAGGCGGCGTGCAGGGTAGGTAAGTCGACGCCGACGCGCATTCTGACTTCGACGACCGTCAGCGGGTCCCTTCCGGGCAATGGTGGTGCGGTCGACTGGTAGTGAGCGCCCGTCGGCGTGACGAATTCTGCTGTGTGCGTTCCGTTTTCGGAACGCGCGGTGACGCGCCAGCCGGGCGACTCCTTGGCATAGTTGCATCGTTCGCACATGCCCAGCCCGTTGGCAGCGCTGGTGGGCCCACCGCGGTGATATGGGCGTGCGTGGTCGTGGTGGCGAATCGGCGCGTCGCAGTAGGGCGTGCGGCAGGTCTGGTCACGCAACGCAATGAATTTAGCCAGCCCCGCCGGAAAGCAGCGCGAGCGCGCCTCCATGGCGACCAGCGCGCCGCTACCCGGCCGTCGGTAGAGCCGGCGCAGGGTGGTCTTGGCGCGCTCGTCGCTGACAGCGTCGCCGACGAGTCCGCGAGCCACCGACGCGGGAATCGGCCCGTATCCCTCGATCAGCGCCGCACCGTTGTCCCCGCCGAACAGGCTTTCGTCAGAAAGCACCAGGTTGACTGCGATGGGTTCGGGTTGTTCGGCGGGACGCCCGGTGACCCGCTCCACGAGAGTGTCGGCCATGACTTGCCCGCGGGAGCGGTCGTCGAAGGTGGAGTCGGCTTCCCGTTTGAGCGCCGCGTACACACCGACTCCCTGCGCGACGGGCAGCAGAGCCGTCACATAAGTCATGGTGTCGGGTGCGGGCCGGATGGTCACGGTGCGGTCATTGGGGGCCTGCGCGGCCCGATCCACGACTGCTTGCGGGTCGAGCCGGTAGGCAATTTGCTTGGCGGCGGCGGTGATTCGCGCGTCACCGAGCCCGTCGAGCTTCGAGATGTCCGCACACATCTCGATGTCCAGCACCCGCCGGTGGTCGACATCGAGGCAGGCCGATTCACGCACAATCAGCGTCGCGCGCCATTCCGAGAGTGCCCCGCATTCGAGCGCGGCGAGCGTGTGCGGCATCTCGTGCACCAGGGCCCTCGCGAAACCCAGATGCCGTCCGCCCCGATGCGGTGAATCCCGCCGCGCCAACGCTATTTCGCTGGCCACCCCGCGGCCACGCTTCTCGGCCGGTATTCCGGCGGCGGCCTCGTTGGCTCGGCGTTTCCGGTCCAGGTCCGCTGCCGCGCGCGCCTGGCCAGCCGCTGCGGCGGCCTTCACCCGTTCCAGCGCAGCGATCCGCTCGGCCAGCGCCGCCTCGTCCGCACCGGGGTCAACCTGCGACAACGTCGGTAATTCGAACATGTGTTCGATAGTATCACGACCCGGCGACAACTCGTCAGCTATGCAGGCTGGGCCGGTAGATGAGCTCTTGGATGTCGCGGTCGAGTGTCCGGCTTTCGAGCAGCTCGAGGTCGAAGTCGGCCGCGCCCGCGAAGATCGGGTCATCGCCGGTTTGACCGGTGATGACAGGGAAGAGCGTCACCTGAACGCGATCGACCAGACCGGCGGCCATCAGCGCCCGGTTCATCGAGAGGCTGCCGTGCGAGCGCAGCGGCACCTCGGACTCTTCCTTGAGCCGGGCGACGACGTCGACAGCGTCTCCGCTCACGACGGTGGCGTCGGGCCAATAGAGAGGTCCGTCCAGAGTGGTCGACACCACCGTCGCCGGCAGGCACCTCATTCGGGTGACCCACGGGTCATGCACGGCCTCGTCGGCGCCTGAGGCCAGCAGCTGGACGAACAACCGATAGGTGTTGGCCCCGAAGACCATCCGCTGCTCCGCCGCGTACAAGGCGAGCCGGTGGTCGAGCAGTTCGGGTCCTTGCTTGCCCCAGTAGCCGCCCCAGTCGCCGCTGCTGACGCCGCCGAAGCCGTCGAGACTGGAAAAGACGTCGAACGTATACGTCGCGGCCATGTTGCTCTCCTCGGTGCTGTTAATCGGTCCGTCGATACAGACGGACAACCGCGGCCAAACTCATCGCCGGGCGACTCGTGCCCCCTGGGCGACAACGTCAGCCGTCGGCGAACACCACCCCCGGATTGAGGATGCCGGCAGGATCGAAGCTCTGCTTGATCCGACGCAACAACGCGACCTTCGCCGGATCCTCTAGCTCGAGGAAGTAGCTCGACTTCGTCCGGCCCAGGCCGTGCTCGCCCGAGATCGCGCCACCCAACTCCATCGCGCACGCAAAGATGTCGGTGAGCAGCTTCTTGCGAACCTCGGGGTCCTTGCAGAAGATCCCGAGGTGCACGTTGCCGTCGCCAGCGTGCCCGCAACCGAGTGCACCACCGCCAGCGGCCAGCGCTAAATCGCGTGCGCGAGTGAGGAATTCGGGCATCGACGACCGCGGCACGACGACGTCGATGATGTCGTCCACACCGACGGCCTTCGCGGTCCAGAACGTCCTCTCGCGCGCTTCGATGAGCTTGCGTGCCGAGCCTCCCTCGAGCACGTACACGTCGAGCGCACCCAATTCGCCGAGCAGCTCCCCGAGACGCTCGATATCGTCGTGCAGACGTTCTGTCTCTCGATTCTCCAGTGCCACAACAAGATACGCCTCGCAAGTTTGGCGCACCGATTCCGGCACGCCGAGCTCCAGCTTCTCGCGGTTCACCAGCGCGGCCATCGTGATGTTGTCGATGTACTCCAAAATGCTTGGGGCAAGCCCGCTGGAGACGATCTTCGGCACCGCGGCCATCACCTGTTGGAAGTCGCCGAATGGCGCCAGCGCCGTTGCCGTGTGCGCTAACCGAGGGTAGAGCTTCACGATCACCTCGGTGGCCAACGCGAGCGTGCCCTCCGACCCGATGATCAACTGCGTCAGGTCATATCCGGAGGACACCTTGGAATTCTTGCCGCCGGTGCGAATGATCTCGCCAGTTGCCAGCACCGCCTGTAAGCCGAGAACGTTGTTGCGGGTGACGCCGTATTTGACGGCCCGCATG
>DASRFZ010000030.1:0-3490 GCA_035651275.1 Mycobacterium sp.
CGGTCCCAGGAGATTCTTCGGCGCTGGCGTTGATCACGGGAAGCGAAAACCCCCGAGCGCCAAGCGTTTCGAGGGTTTCGCGTGGGGTTATTTGGTTTCGACCGCGATGCGCCTCGGCTCGCTGCCGGCGTACGCGCCCGCCACGCGTACCGTCAGCACGCCGGCGTCATAGGAGGCGGTGATGGCGTCGCCAGTCACATTCGACGGCAGCGCGAACGAACGGCGGAACGATCCGTACCGCATCTCGTGCAGAGTGCGCCCGTTCTTTTCTTCTTTGTGCTCGTCGCGCCGCTCGCCACTGATGATCAACGCGCCGTTGTCGACCTCGACGTTGACGTCCTTCTCGACGTCGACGCCGGGCAGCTCGACGCGCACCACCGCGTCGTCCCCGTCCTTGACGATCTCGGCGGCCGGGCTCCACGCGCCGGTGAACCAGTCGTTCGCGGTGGCGGGGCCGAACAATTCGTTCACCCAACGGTCGAGATTCCTTGTCGGACGTGTCCACAGCGTGAGGTCGCTCATTGTTTCTCCTCGGTGCCGTCGGCCGGCCGGATGCCGGCCTCGCTACCCAGTAAAACTTGAGTCGAGCACGCTAAAGTTCCGTCGCTCGTTCGCCTGAAGCGAACGCGTCAGTCGGCGCGGGTGGCGTGCACGACCGTCATCGGGAGATTCACCCGCTCGCCGTCGAGCAGTGGCGTGATCACCGCGAATCGCCGGCCCATCTCCTGCATGTGTTCGATTTGTTCTGGCGGCATCTGCTCGCGCACCTGCTCAGGCAGGTCGTTCGGATCACCGGACATCGGGCTGGGATTCGCCAGATACGTGGTGGGGCCGAGATAGTCGATCCGCCAACCGCTACCGGTGAGTGTGTCGCGAATGTTGTCTTCCGGGACGGGTCGCGGGGCGATCACCCCGTTGACGTTCGCCTCGGAGAAGCAGTAGATGTGCAGGCGGGCACCCGGCCTGGTAGCGCGGTGCAACCCGGTTGCGTAGGCGCGCCGGCCGTCGTCGTCGAGACAGTGGTACAGCGCGCTGTCGACCACAGTGTCGAACCGTCCGTCGTATCCGGTGAGCTTCGTCGCGTCGGCGACGGCGAACGTGACTTGGACGCCGGCCTGTGCGGCGCGGGCACGCGCCTGCTCGATGGCAGCCTCGGAGCCGTCGAGCCCGGTCACCGAATATCCGCGCGACGCAAGGAAGATCGAGTTCTCACCCAGTCCGCAGCCGATGTCGAGCACCTCGCCTGAGAAGCCCCCCAGCGCTTCGAGTTCCATCAGCCGCGGCTGTGCCTGCTTGATGTCCCACGGGATTCCGGCCGGCGCGGGTAGGCCTTCGAACGTCGGCTCACCGCGGTAGAGCTTGTCGAACATTTCGGGATGCGGGGGAAAGGTTCTTGGAGTCGTCACCTTTCCTAACGTACGCCTCTCACCAGACGTCGCCAGATCGCCAGTCGCACACCAGATCTGCCGTCGGATCGAGCGCCACGTCAACGGGCAGCACGAATACGCATCCGTCGTCGTTCGGCGTCCTGATCGGCCCGGTGGGTGCGAGCACCGACGTCGGGCCCTGCCACTGCAACCAGCCGCGGTCGAGGTAGAGCTGCCGGGCCCATTCCGTCGGGCTGAGGGCGCCGAGCCGGTAGCCGCCGCGGATCACCTGCTCCGCGGCGTCCATCACCGCCCTGCCGAGGCCGTGCCCGCGCCAATCCTCGCGAACCGCCACGCCCTCGACGTAACCGGTGCGCAGCGGTGTCCCGTTGTACAGCAGCCGCCGTAGTACCACGGCCGCGTGAGCGATCAGCGCGCCGTGGTCGTAGACGAGTGCGTGCATGCCGCCGAGGGCATGCTCCCAGTCGTCGTCGCTGAATCCGCCGTCGAACGCGTCGACGAGTAGTTGGTGCGCGCTTTGTCGGGTCTCGGCGTCGAGATCGGAGGTGTGGATCAGCCGGGCAGTGTGGACCGCGGTGCGCACAACTTTCGGTTTACCACATTCCTCAGGCCGAGTGGCGCGGGCGGGACCAGTGGAACCGCACTGTCTGCCCGGGCCGGATCTGCGCGAGCCGGTCGATGTCGGCGTCGGTGACAACACCGACGACCGGATAGCCCCCTGTCACCGGATGGTCCGGGCCGAGGATCACCGGCAATCCGTTGGGCGGCACCTGGATTGCGCCGCGAGTGGCGCCTTCGCTCGGCAGCTGCCGATCGGGCCAGCGGTGCTGCAACGGCTTGCCGACCAGCCGCATGCCCACCCGGTCGCTGCGGTCCGAGGCCACCCAGTCGGTGTGGACCAGTGCGTCGGCGTTGGTGAGCCAGTCGTCGCGCGGGCCCGGCACGACCGCCAGTTCGACGAGGTCCTCGGTCAGCGACGCGACAGGCGCCTGGTCGAGTTCGGGGAAGTCGGCCGAGTGCTCACCGACGGGAAGCACGTCGCCGGGCTGAAGCGGTGCCGGGCCGATCGACGACATCACGTCGTAACTGCGCGAACCCAGCACCGGCGTCACGTCGATGCCCCCGCGGACAGCCAGATAGCTGCGCAGCCCCGAGTGCGGCGCGCCCAGCGAGACCACCTGGCCGTCGTGCGCGTAGTGAATACTGTTGACGCCGAACGGAATTCCGTTGACAGCAGGGTCGGTGTCGGCGCCGGTGACGGCGATCGCGACGTCACCGCCGCGCACGCGCACAGTCAACCCGCCGAACATCACCTCGATCGACGCGCGGTCGCCGGGATTGGCCACCAGCCTGTTGGCCAGCGTGTGGGACCGGCGATCGGCGGCGCCCGACCGCGACACCCCCATGTGCGCCAGGCCCGGCCGGCCGAGGTCCTGGACGAGCGCGAGCGGCCCGGTCCGCATGATCTCGAGCGTCGTGCTCATCGTCCTGTCTCCCGGAATCGGACGGTCATGCCGGCGGTGAGAAGCGCGGGGTTGGCGCGGTCGACATCCCACAGCACGGCGTCGGTGCGGCCGATCAGCTGCCAGCCGCCCGGGGTCTCGCGAGGGTAGACCCCGCTGAATTCGCCTGCCAGCGCGACGGATCCGGCGGGTACGCGGGTCCGCGGCTCGTCGCGCCGGGGAACGTTGAGGCGGGGGTCGCCGCCGACGAGGTACGCGAACCCGGGCACGAAGCCGCCGAACGCGACCCGCCACGGCGACCCGGTGTGCGCGGCGACGACGCCGGCCGCTCCGAGTCCGGTGATGCGGCCCACCTCTTCGAGATCGGCACCGTCGTAGACCACGTCGATGGTCACGTCGGGCGCGGCCGGCGCTGCGATGTGCTCGTCGGGAACCACGCGCAGCTTCTCGATGCGCTGCCGTGTCACCGGCAGATAGCGTGCGCCGTCGACTTTGACCATCACCGTGCGCGACGCCGGCACGATGTCGGTGACACCGAGGAGGTCGGCCTCGCGGATCGCGGCGGCCCAGGCAAGAACCTCAGCTGTGCTCTCGCACTCCAGCAACAGCGCATGGTCGCCGTAGTCGAGCACTCTCAAA
>DASRFZ010000031.1:0-5199 GCA_035651275.1 Mycobacterium sp.
GGACTGGTTCACGATCCACGAGAAGTGGATGACCGAGCCGCCGGCCACGCTGACACCCGGCACCGAGCTGTCCGCGAAGATCGTGATGTTGGGCATGGCCAACAAGATCGACTGGACCGTCGATTCGATTGAGGCGCCCCACCGGTTGTCGATGAGTGGCACCGGCATGGCGAATGTCAAGTGCGCGTTCATGTTCACGCTCGAACCCGCGGGTGAGAAGTCCTCGAAGTTCACTCTCTCCGGTGATTTCGACGGCGCGCTGATCAAGGGTGCGTTGGGCAAGGCGGTCGAAAAGGACGGGGCCAAGCAGCTGGACAAGACGCTGGCACAGCTCACGGAATTGGCGGCCGCACGTGCCTGAAGACGAACTCGCTTTCGACGACAGCCAACTCAACACATGGAGCGACGAAGACCGGTTCGAGGTCACGCGCGAGCGGATCGCCGAATACGCTGCGGCCACCAATGATCCGATCGCCGCACACCGCAACGGCGACATCGCGCCGCCGGTATTCGCGATCGTGCCGGTGTTCCAGGCGCTGCTGGTTCCGGCGGTCGAGGTGATGCCTGTCGAGCTGGTACCGCGAATCGTGCACGGGGAGCAGGACTTCCATTTCCACCGGCCGATCTATCCCGGCGACAAGCTGGTGTCGCGGGCGAAGATGATCGGTTACGAGGGGTTGGAGAAGGGAACACGCTCGGCGATCCTGCTCGAATGCCGCACGGAGGACGGCGAACTCGTCAACGAGCAGTACGTGACGACGTTCGTGCGCGGGTTCAATGCCGGCAAGGCGGTGGGGGAGCTGAGTCCCAACCACAAGTTCGACGACGCGCTGCATGCCCAGGCGCCGCTGGCGAAGGCGCATGCCCACGTCGACCTTGACCAGACGTTCCGGTACTCGCCGGCGTCGGGCGACCCTATGCCGATTCACCTCGACGAGGAGATCGCGAAGGCTGCCGGGTTGCCCGGCATCATCGCCCACGGCCTGTGCACGATGGCAATGACGTCGTGGGGCGTGCTTACCGAGGTGGGTGACTCAGATACCAAGCGACTCAAGAGGTTCGCTGTGCGATTCGCGAAGATGGTGCTGCCGGGAGACGACCTAGAGACTCGGATCTGGAAATCCGGCGCTGAATCTGGGGTGACGCGCTACGCGTTCGAGACGGCGCGCGGCGACGACTACGTCATCACTGACGGCCTCGCCGAAATCGTGGACGGGAGCTGACATGGGTGTGCTAGAAGGCAGGGTCGCCGTCATCACCGGCGCCGGCCGGGGGATCGGCCGCGAGCACGCGCTGCTGTTCGCGAGGGAAGGCGCGGCCGTCGTCGTCAACGATCTCGGCGGCAACAACGCCGGGGAGGGTGCTGACGCCAGCCCCGCACAAGAGGTCGTCGAGGAGATCGTTGCCGCGGGTGGCCGGGCGGTCGTCAACACCAACAATGTGGCCGACTGGTCCGGGGCGAAAAGCATTGTCCAGCAGGCAATCGACGAGTTCGGCCGCCTCGACGTGCTCGTCAACAACGCCGGCATTCTGCGCGACTCGTTCATCGCGGGCATGGACGAGTCACAGTGGGACGCGGTGATCGCCGTCCACCTCAAAGGTCACTTCGCGATGCTGCGGCACGCCGCCGAATACTGGAAGACGCAGTCGAAGGCCGGTGATCAGCCCAACGCCGCAGTAATCAACACCGCGTCCGGGTCGGGCACGACTATCGCCAACCCTGGCCAGGCCAACTACGGATCGGCCAAGGCGGCGATCGCGGCACTCACGTTGATCGCCGCCGAGGAGCTCGAGCGATACGGCGTGCGGGTCAACGCGATCGCGCCGATCGCGCGCACGCGGCTCACGCTGGCGACGCCAGGCATGGGATCGCTGATGAGTGAACCCGAGGCTGGTGAGCTCGATCTGTTCAGCCCGGCCAACATCTCCCCGCTGGTTGCATATCTGGCGACCGAGAA
The DNA here is from genome assembly GCA_035651275.1 of Mycobacterium sp. Taxonomy (GTDB): domain Bacteria; phylum Actinomycetota; class Actinomycetes; order Mycobacteriales; family Mycobacteriaceae; genus Mycobacterium. The sequence continues at coordinate 1,959 of DASRFZ010000031.1, forward strand.
GTGCCCGATCACCGGTCGCGTGTATGCCGTTCAGGGCGGGGCGATTTCGCGGCTGTCGGGCTGGCACGACGTCGAGACGATCGAGACCGATGGCGCGTGGGCGATCGACGACATCGCCAGCCGGCTACCCAGCTGAGGTTAGGAGAACACCGATGATCGAATGGTCCGAAGGCGACCTGATGATCCGCGATGCGGTGCGCGGTTTCATCGACAAGGAGCTGCGGCCGAACATCGACGCGCTCGAAAGCGGCGAGATGACGCCGTACCCGATCATCCGAAAGCTGTTCAGCGAGTTCGGGCTTGACGTGCTGGCCGCGGAGGCGGTCAAGAACATGCTCGACCGCGAGCGGGCCCGTCAGAGCGGAGAGCAGTCGTCGAAAGGCGGTGGATTCGGCGGCGTCGGTGAGCAAGCCTCGATGGGGGCGATCATGATCATGGAGCTGGCCGGGGTCAGCCTCGGTACCGTCGCCGCAGCCACCGTCAGCCTTGGACTCGGCGCCGCCACGATCGCCTCGCGCGGCACGCTCGCGCAAAAGGAACGCTGGCTGCCGCCGTTGGTCACCATGGAAAAGGTTGCAGCATGGGCGATCACGGAGCCCGACTCCGGCTCCGATGCGTTCGGCGGGATGAAGACCTACGTCAAACGCGACGGCGACGACTACATCCTCAACGGTCAGAAGACGTTCATCACCAACGGCCCGTACGCGGACACCGTCATCGTGTACGCCAAACTCGACGAGGGGTCTGCGGCGGACAAGCGCGACCGCAAGGTGCTGACGTTCGTCCTCGACTCCGGCATGCCGGGCTTCACCCAAGGCAAGCCGTTCAAGAAGATGGGCATGCACGCGTCGCCGACCGGCGAGTTGTTCTTCGACAACGTCCGCCTCGGCAAGGACCGACTGCTCGGCGAGACCGAGGAACACAAGGGCGGCGACGGGCGGGAAAGCGCGAGGGCCAGCTTTGCCGGCGAACGCGTGGGCATTGCGCTGTTGTCGCTCGGCATCATCAACGAATGCCATCGGCTGTGCGTCGACTACGCGAAGAGTCGCACGCTGTGGGGCCAGAACATCGGCAACTTCCAGCTGATCCAGCTGAAGCTCGCCAAGATGGAGATCGCCCGCATCAACGTGCAGAACATGGTGTTCTCGATGCTCGAGGGCGCGCGTAAGGGCAAGCTGCCGACGCTGGCCGAAGCGTCGGCGATGAAGCTGTACAGCTCGGAGACGGTTACTGACGTCGCGATGGATGCGGTGCAGTTGTTCGGCGGCAACGGGTACATGACCGAGTACCGGGTGGAGCAGCTCGCCCGCGACGCGAAATCGTTGATGATCTACGCGGGCAGCAACGAGATCCAGGTGACGCACATCGCCAAGGACTTGCTCAGGCGCTAGCTCACCCAGATCGACGTTTCGGCGAGGAAATACGAGTAGATGTCTCCCAAACGTCGATCTCGACGGCGATGCACGATTGTCGGCTGCGTTTCGGTGCCGTCCTCAGCGGGCAGTGCTCCAAGGGAACGAAGGAGCGCAGCATGAACCTGGGCGATCTCGCGGGCCTGGTCGAGAAACCGATCGCCGCGGTGTCCAACCTGCTCAACACGCCGAACTCCGCGGGCAGATACCGGCCGTTCTATCTGCAGAACGTGGTCGACGCAGTCCAGCGCCACACCCTCGATGAGGCCGTCGCAGACAAAACCGTTCTGATCACCGGCGGCTCGTCGGGCATCGGGGAGGCGGCCGCGAAAAAGATCGCCCGGGCGGGCGGTACGGTCGTGCTCGTCGCACGCACGCAGGAGAAGCTCGACAGGGTCGCCGAGGACATTCGCGACGCGGGCGGCACCGCGCACGTGTACCCGTGTGACCTCTCGGATATGGATGCGATTGCGACGATGGCGGACAAGGTTCTCGCCGACCTCGGCCGCGTCGACATCTTGATCAACAACGCGGGCCGGTCCATCCGGCGGTCGCTTGAGCTGTCCTACAACCGGATCCACGACTACCAGCGCACCATGCAACTGAACTATCTCGGTGCGGTCCAGTTGATCTTGAAGTTCGTGCCCGGCATGCGAGAGCGTGGCTTCGGCCAGGTGATCAACCTGTCGTCGGCCGGTGTGCAGACCAGGGCGCCGCGCTTCGGTGCCTACATCGCCAGTAAGGCCGCACTGGACACGCTCTGTGATTCGCTGCAAGCCGAAACCGTAAGCGACGGAGTGCGATTCACGACCGTATACATGGCGTTGGTGAAGACGCCGATGATCAGCCCCACGAAGGGGTACGACAGGTTCCCGACGCTGTCGCCGGACCAGGCGGCCGGGGTGCTTGCTGATGCGATCGTCAACCGGCCGCGTCGGCTGAGCCCGCCGTTCGGTCAGTTCGCGGCGTTCGCCGACGCCGTCAACCCGATGATCATGGACTTTGTGCGCAACCGGGCGTTTACGCTCTTTGACGACTCGGCGGCGGCGCAGGGAGACGAATCGAAGGACGACACAAGCAGATTCGACAAACGCAGCGAGGCCTTCGTCCGGGCTACTCGCGGAATCCACTGGTAGGTCCCCATGAGTCTTCCCAAGCCAAGCGCCGACGCGACCGTCGTCATCACCGGAGCCTCGTCGGGCATCGGCACCGAACTCGCCCGCGGCCTCGCCCGCCGCGAATATCCGCTGGTGCTCGTAGCGCGTCGTCGCGAGCGGCTCGACGAGCTCGCCGACGACGTGCGCGAGCAGCACGGCGTCGGAATCGAAGTGCTGCCAATGGATCTCGCCGACGACGCGGCACGCGCAGAACTGTGCGACCGCATCAGCCGAGATACCGTCGCGGGGTTGTGCAACAGCGCGGGATTCGGCACCAGCGGGCCGTTCCATTCGCTACCGATCGACCGTGAACGCGAAGAGGTGGTGCTCAACGCGCTGGCTCTGATGGAGCTCACGCACGCGGCACTCGGTGGCATGGTTGAGCGCGGCACGGGAGCAGTGCTCAACATCGCGTCGGTCGCGGGCTTTCAGCCACTGCCCGGCATGGCCGTCTACTCGGGGACCAAAGCGTTCGTCCAAACCTTTTCCGAGGCGGTGCACGAGGAACTTCACGGAACCGGCGTCTCGTGCACGGTGCTGTGTCCGGGACCGGTACCGACCGAGTGGGCTGACATCGCCGACGCGCAGCAGTGGAGTGTCGGCATCGCGCAAGTGTCTCCCGAGGACGTGGCCGGGGCGGCGATCGACGGCATGCTCGAAGGCAAGCGAGGC
>DASRFZ010000032.1:0-22172 GCA_035651275.1 Mycobacterium sp.
CGTCCCTCGACTTCGCTCGGGACGAACGGTGAGAATGAGGGGGCTCAGGCCTCGGCCAAAGCCGCTTCGGCCGGAGGCTCGTCCTGCGCGCCGAGATCCTCGCCGCGGGCAGCCGCGCCGCCCTGCTTGCCGCCCAGCACCGCGTCCGCGATCGCGTCGCAATAGAGGCGGATCGCGCGGCTGGCATCGTCATTGCCCGGGACCGGGAAGGCGATGCCCTGCGGGCTGACGTTCGAATCGAGGATCGCGACGACCGGAATGCCGAGCTTGCGGGCCTCACCGACGGCGATGTGCTCCTTCTTGGTGTCGATCACCCAGATCGCACTAGGCACGCGCGACATCTCCCGGATACCACCAAGGGTCTTCTCGAGCTTCTCCTTCTCACGCTGCAAAACGAGCGCTTCCTTCTTGGTGCGCTGTCCGTAGGTCGAGCCATTCTGCTCGAGGAGTTCGAGTTCCTTCAGCCGCTGCAGCCGCTTGTAGACGGTGGAGAAGTTGGTGAGCATGCCGCCGAGCCAGCGCTGGTTGACGTACGGCATGCCAACGCGGGTCGCCTCGCCGGCGATGGACTCCTGGGCCTGCTTCTTGGTGCCGACGAACAGGATCGTCCCGCCGTGCGCGACGGTCTCCTTGACGAACTCGTACGCCTTGTCGATGTAAGTCAGCGTCTGCTGCAGGTCGATGATGTAGATGCCATTGCGGTCGGTGAAGATGAACCGCTTCATCTTGGGATTCCAGCGACGAGTCTGATGCCCGAAGTGGGTGCCGCTGTCAAGCAGCTGTTTCATTGTTACGACAGCCATATTCGGCCATGTCCTTATGTAGTCGGTTGCCGCCCGGCATCCGGTGATGACGGGCCCTGGCACCTGCGGAACACCAGACCCGTCTAGGACGGGACCTGCCGATGTTCCCCTCGGCGATCGAGGCTTGCAGGCGCGCGAAGTCAGCCCGCTTTCGCGAGCTGCGGGTAGGAGTCTACACGCGCCCGAGCTGGGTTTATCCACAGCCGCGGCACACACGGTGGCGCACCCGCCTCGTCGGACGTTGCACTAGACGGATGCGCCGCTTCGCCGCCTTGGCGGCCACGCTGCTTTTGGCCGTCCCGGCCCACGCCGAGGGGTACCGCTTCGACTGGCCGCTGCGGCCTCGCCCGGCGGTGGTCCGCACGTTCGACGCTCCCACGCCGAACTGGAATCGCGGCCATCGCGGCGTCGACCTTGCGGGCAGCCCTGGTCAGCAGGTATTCGCGGCGGCAGCAGGAACGGTGGTGTTCGCGGGCGAGCTGGCGGGCCGGCCGGTGGTGTCGATCGCCCATCCGGGAGGGCTGCACACCAGCTACGAGCCGGTGCGGCCCGCGGTGCACGTCGGCCAGCTCGTCCCGACTGAAACCGTCATCGGTGATTTGCAGCCCGGCCACCCCGGCTGCCCGGCGGCAGCCTGTTTGCATTGGGGCGCGATGTGGGGCCCGGCATCAGCCGCCGACTACGTCGACCCTCTCGGCTTGTTGGCGTCCACCCCGATCCGGCTCAAGCCGACGCGGTCGTGATCGCCCTCACGATCGTGATCGCCTGGTCGGTGATCGTGTAGCCGCACGCGTCGACATCGACGACGAGGTTGGCTCTCGTCGTCATCGCGTGGCCGCACCCCCACTCGTCGGTGCTGGTGTTCTTGATCGCGATGATCGGCCCGACCGTCCTGGGCACACCGATGGTCCACGGATCTTGCTGCCCGCCGGGATCGGTGTAGGTGACGTTCCTCCCGGAGCAGTCGTGCCAAGCTTTGGTGGCGGCGTCGACGAATCCCCGTGCGTCGCCGGCACTTTGGAAGGCGACGACGGCTTCGTCGATGTCATGGTAGAGAGCATCCGCCGACGGCTCGCCGATTTTCCTGCCGCGAGCGGTGACGAAACCGCTTGCGTGGTAGGCCGGCACCGTCGTGTTGAAGAGCGCGACTGCGCACTGCGGCGACGAATACACTTCGCCGGCGGCCTCCGGCATCCCGGTGTAGGTCCGCCAGGTCGTCATCGTCTTCGTGCCCATGATCGCGTTGATCTGCGCATCGCTGAGCAGAAGGCGATCGAGGTCGGACTGGCTGTAGATGAGATCGGTCGTTGCAGCGCCGCCGCCGCGGGCCACATGTGCTTCTCCGTCCACGGTCCGTCCACACCCCGCGACGCCGGCGACCAAGAGCAGCAGGGCCGTCGCCCAACTGACCCCTCGCTTCATCTGCCGCCTCCCGCCACACCGTGGAGGAACTCATTGTGCAGGTTCTCAGGCGCGAGGGTGTGCCTGATCGTGTACTGCGCGCAATCGGGCAACCGATACATGCGTATAGAGCTGTGTGGTGGCCAAGGTCGAATGCCCCAGTAGCTCCTGAACGACTCGTAGATCAGCGCCGCCTTCAAGCAAATGCGTTGCGGCGCTGTGCCGTAGCCCGTGCGGCCCGATGTCCGGCGCACCGTCGACCGCGGCGATCGTCTGATGCACGACGGTGCGCGCCTGACGCTGGTCGATCCGGCGCCCGCGCACCCCCAGCAGCAGTGCATTGCCGGATGCGGACGTTGCCAACGCGGGACGGCCGTCAGTGAGCCACCCCGTCAGGGCGGCCTGTGCCGGATCACCGAACGGCACGGTTCGCTGCTTGTTCCCCTTGCCCAGCACCCGCAGCAGACGTCGCCCGATGTCGACATCGTCGACGTCCAGCCCGCACAATTCACTGACGCGAATCCCCGTCGCATACAGCAGCTCGACGATCAACAGATCGCGTAATGCGATCGGATCGCCCTCGGCCGCACCGGATTTCGCAGCGGCCATCGCGTCCAGCGCTTGGTCCTGGCGCAGCACTGCGGGCAGCGTGCGACGGGCCTTCGGCATCTGCAGCCGAGTCGCCGGATCGGACGTCAACAGCCCACGCCGCGTCGCCCACGCGGTGAACGTCTTCGCCGCCGACGTGCGGCGCGCCAATGTCGTTCGTGCCGCCCCGGCCCCTGCTTGTGTGGCCAACCACGATCGCATGACCGGCAGCGTCAGGTCGGCGAGCGTCGCGTCAGGTTTCGTGGCCGCCAGGAAGTCGAACAGTGCGCCGATGTCCCCGATGTACGCCCGGTGCGTGTGAGCGGATCGTCCCCGTTCGAGCAGCAGATAGTCGGCGAATTCGTCGAGAATCGCGGCGAACGCGGCCGGACGGGTCACCACCCTAGATTCGCAGATGCGGCGCCCCAGCCTGGGCAAGCGTGCCGCGTGTCTAAGCCTGTCCCGCCTCCGCTGCGGCCAGTTCCTTCTTCCACTGCCGGAACGTCTCCTCAGTGCGCCCCCGGCGCCAATAGCCCGAGATCGACGCCCACTCGGCCTCGACGCCCCGCTCTTTGCGGACATACGGACGCAGATTGTGCATGACTGTCTGCGCCTCGCCGTGGATGAAGACCTGGACTTGTCCCGGCAGCCAATCGGCCTCTTTGACCGCACTGATCAGCGGCGCATGGTCACCCGCCCGATCCGCAGCGACCAGGTCGGCTCGGCCACCGCGATAGATCCACTTCACGTTGAGGTCCGCCGGCGAGTGCAGCTCGATCTCGTCGTCAGGTCCCGAAACCTCGACGAACACCTGCGCGACCGCGTCGGCCGGCAACGCTTCGAGCGCGGAGGCGATCGCCGGAAGCGCCGACTCGTCCCCGGCGATCAGGTGCCAGTCAGCGGTCGGGTCCGGTGCGTACGCCCCGCTGGGACCCATCAGGTACGCCGGCTGACCAGGCTGCGCCGACGACGCCCACGGGCCGGCGACCCCGTGGTCGCCGTGCACGACGAAGTCGATGGCGATCTCGCGCTTGTCGGGATCGGCGCGGCGCACGGTCAACGTGCGAATCGGAGGCTGACGCTCGGCGGGCAGCGTTTGGAAGCTGTTCAGGGTCAGCGGCGCGGGCAGCGCCGCAAACTCGATGTCGTCGCGAACAAAGAGAACCTTGCAGTAGGCGTCGGTGAACTTGTTCGGCTCGAATGTGTCGAACCCGTTGCCGCCGAGCACAACTCGCACCATGTGTGGTGTCACCTGTTCGGTGCGCACGACTTCGAACGTGTGCACAGGCCGTCCTGACAAATCCCCTCCCCGAATCGAGTGGCTGACCCCCGACTATACGTACGGCTCGGTGCTCACAGGGCGGCTGCAATTCCGGACAGCACGGCAAGGCAGATCAGCAGGAGACCGACCAACACGCTGAACGAACCCGCCGCCCTCGCTCGATCCCGCCGGCTCGCCTCCGGGTCGGTCGCCAATTTGACCGACCGGGGCATGAGTCCGAAGACGTCGCGGTAGGGCACCCGGGCGAACCCTTGTCTGACGCGTTCAACCTCGGTGCTGCCCTCGGGATTCACGCCCGCACCGTTGGCGAACAGCACGATCCCCAACACGATCAACACGACACCCACGACTGCCAGGACTATTGCGAGGACTGCCATGTTCGGTGCGTACCCGCTCAGCACCAAAACTATGACTTCGACTTGACCAGCCTCCACCTCCCTTCGTCTTGGACCGCCAGCCCGGCGAGCTCCAGCAGCGCGAGCTGACCCTGCAGCGCGGCGACGGGCAGGCCCGACTCGATCGACAGCTCGTCCGCCGACCGCACCCCACGGGCGGGCAATGCCTCGTACACGCGCTTGCCGACATCCGTGAGACCGTCCAGCGCCGACGACGGGCGCTCCGGCTCGTCGGCCAGTTCGCCGACCCGTCCGACGATCTCGACGAGCTGTTCAGAACGAGTCACCAACTCGGCTCCCGCCCTTATCAATTCATGGCAGCCGGCCGATGCCGACGACGTGACGGGGCCCGGCACGGCGCACACCACCCGCCCGAGTGCCCGCGCCCAGGCGGCGGTGTTGGCCGCTCCGCTGCGCAGCCCAGCCTCGACGACCACGGTGGCACCTGCCAGAGCGGCTACCAACCGATTGCGGACGAGGAACCGGTGCCGTGCCGGACGAATGCCGGGCGGGTACTCGCTCACCAGCAGCCCGGACCGCCGGATGCGGTGCAGCAGCGCCGAATGGTCGACCGGGTAGGGCACGTCGACGCCGCCCGCCAGCACCGCGACCGTGCGGCCGTCCTCGGCGAGCGCCGCCCGGTGCGCGGCCCCGTCGATTCCGAATGCTCCGCCGGAGACGACGGCGACGTCGCGTTCGCAGAGACCTGCGACCAGGTCCGTCGCGACGTGTTCGCCGTACGTTGTGGACGCCCGGGTGCCGACGACCGCTGCCGCCCGCGATGCCACCTCGTTGACCGCGAGATCTCCGATCACCCAGAGTGCAAGCGGTGCCATGCCGGCCGCGTGGCGCCGACGGTCGACACCGGCAAACGAAGTGAACTCGATCGTCGGCCATTCGTCAGAGTCCGGCATGATCAATCGACCACCCAGCCGATCTATGCGCTCGAGATCTTCAGCCGCGCAGTCGATCTCACGACGTGCCTCGGTGGCGCGGGCCAATTCCGCGGAGACTGCACCCTTGCGCACCCGTTCGGCGGCCTCCGCCGCGCCCACGTCGGCCACCAGCGCGGCGAGTTGGTCGGACGGTGGCTCTACCACCCGCGTCAGATACGCCCACGCCCGCCGCTCGTCGGTCATCGGTCTGCTCCCATCTGACGAAACCCCATCGCCGTCGTCACTTCCTCTATGCCCGGACGCTCGCGTCCGGCAAGGTCGGCCAGCGTCCACGCGACCCGGACTGTGCGGTCGACTCCCCTGATGCTCAGCAGCCCCCGGTCGAGTGCCCGCCGCAGCGGGTCCATGGCGTCGCGGCTGAGCCGAAAACGTTGCCGCAGAAGCGGACCCGATACCTCGGCGTTGGTTCGCACACCGTAGGGCCGCCACCTCTCGGCCGCCGCTGCCCTCGCCCGGATGACGCGCTCCCGCACGACCCGCGTCGACTCGCCGACGTCGGCGTTCAGTGCGCCGGTGCGCACTCGATACATCTGCACCTTCAGGTCCACCCGATCAAGCAGCGGCCCGGACAGCTTGCCGAGATAGCGGCGCTTGACTGCGGCCGCACAGATGCAGTCGCGTGGATCCGACGGCGCGCAGGGACACGGGTTGGCCGCCAACACCAACTGGAAGCGGGCCGGATAGACGGCGACCCCGTCGCGGCGGGCGAGCCGAACCTGGCCCTCTTCCAACGGAGTTCGCAACGCTTCCAAAGCGTGTGCGCCGATTTCGGCGCACTCGTCGAGAAAGAGCACACCGCGGTGTGCGTGGCTGACCGCGCCCGGTCGCGCCAATCCGCTGCCGCCGCCGATCAGCGACGCCACACTCGCGGTGTGGTGCGGCGCCACCAACGGCGGGCGCTTGATCAACGGAGTCGTGGGTGACAGCAGACCGGCGACCGAGTGAATGGCGGTGACCTCCAGCGACTCCTCCTCGCCGAGCGGCGGCAGCAACCCCGGAAGACGTTGTGCGAGCATCGTTTTGCCGATACCGGGCGGGCCGGTGAGCATCAGGTGGTGTCCACCGGCGGCAGCGACCTCGACTGCGAAGCGTGCCTGCGGCTGCCCGACGACATCCGCGAGGTCGGGCCCGTCGTCGGGGTCCTCGACGTCGACGGCGTCGCACTCCTCGAGGGTGTCGGCGCCGTCGAGCCAAGACTGCACTTGCCGCAGCGTGCGCGCGCCGCGAACCTCGATGCCGTCCACCAGCGCCGCCTCCGCGAGATTCGCCACCGGCACCACGACCGCCGGCCAGCCCTCTCCTTTGGCAGCGATTACCGCGGGCAGCACGCCGCGGACTGGACGGACCCGTCCGTCGAGCCCCAGCTCACCCAGCAGCACCGTCTTCTCCAATAGCGCGGCGGGAACCTTGCCATCGGCGGCCAAGACCGCGGCGGCCAGCGCGACATCGTAGACAGAACCGACCTTCGGCAGCGTCGCCGGCGACAGCGCAAGGGTGAGCCGCGACATCGGCCAGCTGTTGCCGCAGTTCTGGATCGCGGCGCGGACCCGGTCGCGGGATTCCTGCAGCGCCGCGTCGGGCAGGCCGACCAGATGCACCCCTGGCAGGCCTGAAGTGATGTGGGCTTCGATTTCGACGATCTCGCCGGCGACGCCGCGCACGGCCACCGAGAACGCCCGGCCGAGCGCCATCAGCCGACCGCTTCCAGATGAGTGATCTCGGGGATTCGCCGCCGTCCGATCCGCACCCCGACCACGTCAATGCGCACCGACGCCCACCGCTTGTCCTGCTGCGCGAGCCACAGCGCCGCGAGCCGCCGCAGTCGGCGCAGCTTTTCCGGCGTGACCGCCTCCGCCAGTCCGCCGAACTGGTCGGACGTGCGCGTCTTGACTTCGACGAACACCACTGCGCGCGCGCCAAGATCAGTCGCGATCAGGTCCAGCTCGCCGTAGCGACAACGCCAATTGCGTTGCAGTACAACCAGTCCCAGGCTCTGCAGGTGCTCGGCGGCCAGTCGCTCACCCAGGGCGCCGAGCTCTGCGCGCGTTATCGATGTCATGCGCCGATCGTGCGCAGTGGCACCGACAACCCCCGACCGCCAAGTCACATCCGAACGTCAAACCGCCGGGTTATCCCCACATTGCATTTCATCCACAGGCCGCTAGGAAACACCGCCTAGCACGCGACGAGGATTGACCACGAGCATCTGCGTGATCTGTTCCTCTGTGACGCCGTGGGACCTCAGCGCCGGCAGGACGTCACGGGTGATGTGGAGGTAGTGCCAGTTCGGCAGTGCCTTGGGCGGTCGCCCGCCCGGAAAGTAGTCGATGTAGCAAGACGCATCGTGGCTCAGCACGATCTGGTCCGCGCGACCCAGTGCGCACAATCGCGCGACTGTCGCGACGCGCTCGTCGAACCCGAGATAGGTGTCGATGCCGAACCGGTCCATCCCGAGGTAAGCGCCCGAATCCGCAACAGCGAGAAGGTAATCGACGTCGGTGGTGTCGCCGCTGTGACCGATCACCACGCGGGTAGGGTCCACGCCCTCTTCGGCGAAGATCCGGAGTTGGTCGAGCCCGCGCCGAGTGGCCGCATGAGTGTGAGTTGAGATCGGCACGCCGGTGCGCACATGGGCCCTGGCCACCGTCCGCAGGATCTTTTCGACGCCGGGGGTCACGCCCTCCTCGTCGGTCGCGCACTTCAAGATGCCGGCCCGCACACCGGTGTCGTCGATGCCGATTTCGATCTCGCGCACGAAGTGGTCGACCAGCACTTCGGACTTGCGGAACTTGAAATACGACGGGAGGTCATGAAACGCGTAAATGCCTGTCGCGACAACGATATTGAGCGGGCTGGTGATGGGGACCCGAAGCAGGCGGGCTATCGATCGGCCGAGGCCGATCACCGTGAGGTCGACGATCGTGCGGATGCCGGCCGCGTACAGCTCGTCGAGCCGCCGCGCCGCGTCGGTGAGCGCGGATTCCTCGTCCCAGTCAGTGGGCACATTCTCGATGATTTCCGGGTTCACGACGAAGACGTGTTCGTGCATCAACGTCGGGCCGAGCGCGTCATCGTCGACGGCGCCGCGCAGTGTCTGCACACTCACGTCCGCAGAGTATCGCCGTATTGTTCGGGCATGGGCGCCCGAGCGGCCACGGTCAACGACGTGCACAAGATCGCGGCAGCGATGCCGCACAGCACGCGCATCGACGGTCCCAAAGGCAACGCGATCTATCAGGTCGGCGGGAAGTCGTTCGTCTTCTTCCGAAACCCGCGCCCGGACGCCCGGGATCCGGCCACCGGCGAACTGTATGCGGACGTCATCGTCATCTGGGTCGGCTCCGAGGCCGACAAGAATGCGCTCGTGCAGGATCCGCGGAGCCCATGCTTCACGACGCCTCACTTCGACGGGCATCCCTCTGTCCTGGTGCGCGCATCGGAATTGCACAAAATGGCTCGCGACGAACTCGCCGAGCTGATCCAAGATGCCTGGCTGTCGCGCGCCTCCAAACGCCGCGGCGCGCAGTGGCTGGCCCAGCAGGGGCTTGACGCTTGAGCCATTCAGGCAAACATTTTGCGAACCGAAATCACCAGCGCGGCCAGATAACCGACAGACACACCAACGCACTAGAGGTCGCGCATGCGAACAGCGGGCCGACCTGCCGAATGACCTCGGATTAACATAAACCAGCAGATCACTGCTACTTCTCTGGCCATATAGCACATGCACATCCGGTTGCGCCCGAAATGGCAGTCACGGCACGAACGCCGATTGACAACAAGTTCGTGTCAGTTTGGCTAGCAAATGACACCGGCTATTGCCGACCCGGAAGTTACACCGCTATCTTTTGGATCGGCCGGGAACGACGCCGCGCGGAATTCTTGCGCCACACAAGCGAATGCTTTACCGATTTGGCCCGCCGCCCACGTTTGATATTCGCGTGAGGAGAAGATGAAGACGATCCTCCGGACATTGGTGGCGCTGGTCGCGGCGGGGACGGCGCTTTCGCTCAGCATGGGAACGTCACATGCCGCGTTGGACAACGAGTTGAGCCAAGACGACGGTCAGGGCCGGACGCTGAACATCCAGCAGTGGGACGTCGTGCTCAACGGGGTGACGCCACTGGACGGCAATCCCCTCACCCGCGAATGGTTCGAGAATGGCCGCGCGGTCTACCACGTCACCGGCGACGACGCTGACGACTTCAGCGGCACACTGGAATTGGGCTACCAGGTCAGCTTCCCGTGGCAGATGGGCAACGGCGTCAACTTCAGCTACACCACCCCGAATTTCAACCTCGACCAGTCCGATATCCCCGGGATCTTCTCGCAGAACGGGGCCCTGCTGATCACCTCGCCGCCGCTGTTGCCGGGCACGTCTGTTGCAGTCGACGTGGGCAACGGTCCCGGCCTGCACGAAGTGTCCACGTTTAAAGTCGACGTCTCCGGCGCGGACGGCGCCGTCGCCATCGCCGGCGCACACGGTTCGGTGACCGGCGCAAGCGGCGGCGTCACATTGCGACCTTTTGCCCGGCTCACGTCAAAAGAAGGCGACAGCGTCACCACCTACGGCGCGCCGTGGGAGATGCACTAGCGCTGGCGGCTAATCGGGCAGCCGAAGCTCTGGCTTCTCGACCTCTTCGATGTTGACGTCCTTGAAAGTGATTACCCGCACCTGCTTGACGAAGCGGGCCGGCCGGTACATGTCCCAGACCCACGCGTCGGCGAGCCGAAGTTCGAAGTACACCTCCCCTTCGGCATTGCGCGGGATCAGCTCGACACTGTTGGCGAGGTAGAACCGTCGCTCCGTTTCCACCACGTAGCTGAATTGACCGACGATGTCCTTGTATTCGCGGTAGAGCGAGAGCTCCATCTCGGTTTCGTACTTCTCGAGATCCTCGGCGCTCATCTAGAGGGCTGTCCTTTTCATTACGTCCATATCTTCTCTCACGCCTGCTCCACGTGCTCGTCCGGCACCGTGAACTCGATCGCGGACCGGCGCACGTTGATGAACGAGTACCTGTGCACTTCGGACGGACCGAGCTTGTTCAACGCCGCCGCGTGGGCGTTGGTGCAGTAACCCTTGTGTTCGGCGAACCCGTATCCCGGATATTCGGCGTCCATCGCGACCATCAACCGGTCCCTGCTGACCTTCGCCAGCACGCTGGCCGCGGCAATGCACGCAGCCGCCGCGTCGCCGCCGATCACCGGCAACGACGGCATCGGCAGCCCCGGCACCCGGAAGCCGTCGGACAGCACGTAGCCGGGCCGGACCGCAAGGCCGGCGACGGCGCGTCGCATTCCCTCGATGTTGGCGACGTGGACGCCGCGCCGGTCGACTTCGCGCGGCGGGACGAACACCACGTGGTACGCCAGCGCGTAGCGGCGGATGACGGGGAACAGCGACTCACGCGACTTCTCGGTCAGCTTCTTGCTGTCGTCTAGGTCGGCGAGGCTTTTGAGCCGGTTCGGGCTGAGCACGCAGGCGGCGATCACCAGCGGCCCGGCGCAGGCTCCGCGGCCGACCTCGTCGACGCCGGCGACCGGGCCCAGCCCGCTGTGATGCAGCGCAGACTCAAGCGTGCGCAAGCCCGACGCCTTGCGGATCACCGCCCGCGGTGGCCACGCACTGTTCTGCCGAAAGCCGTGTGGCATGGGGACTACTGTCCTGGCCTTCTGCTCTTCGCGCGAGCGCTCATCTCTTTTGAATGTCCACCGAACTCACTCCACCCCAACGCGACGGCGGCCAGGCGATGAACCTCGCCTTGCCGATGACGTTGCCCACTGGAATCGTCCCCGACATCGGGTCACCCGTGCAGTAGATCCCGCGCTGCAGATCAGCCGGAACGCTGGTGCAGTGGGCGCGGGAATCCGCGGAATGAGTGCGGTTGTCGCCCATCACCCACAGTCGACCGTCCGGCACCTTGACGGGGCCGAAGTCGGGGCCAAGACACTTGTAGACGTTCGGGTCGAAACCGAGGGTCTGCGGGTCGAGGAACGGCTGATACAACGGTTTGCCGTCCACGGTGAGCCCGGTGTTGGCGCGGCATTCCACAGTCTGGCCGCCGACGGCGATCACCCGCTTCACCAGATCGTTCTCGTCGGGAGGAACGAATCCGATGAACGACAGCAGGTTCTGGCCCCATCGCACGACTGAGTTGCGTGAGCGGATCGACTTGTAACCGATGTCCCACGGCGGCGGCCCTTTGAAGACGATCACGTCGCCCGGGCGAGGCGAACCGAAGCGGTAGGTGAGCTTGTCGACCATGATGCGGTCGCCGACGCATCCCGTGCAGCCATGCAGCGTCGGTTCCATCGACTCCGACGGGATCAGGTACGGCCGGGCGACGAACGTCAGCATCACGTAGTAGATGCCCACCGCGATCACGATCAGGAGCGCGGTCTCTTTCAGCGTCGACCGCTTCTTCTTTTTCTCGTTCTCTTCGGGGGGCGACGGCTCTGGATGGGCGTCGGTCTCATCGGATTCCGTGGCCACTGGTGGTTCTGGCGGCGATTCGGCCGATTCCGTCCTGTCGGTCACGGGATCAGCGTAACCACGCGTACACGAACCGCGGAGACGGCCACTGGAGAGTCAAAGTCAGCGACGCTCTTTGATCTTGGCTTTCTTGCCGCGCAACTCGCGCAGGTAGTACAGCTTGGCCCGACGCACATCGCCGCGGGTGACGACTTCGATGTGGTCGATGTTGGGTGAGTGCACCGGGAAAGTGCGCTCGACGCCCACGCCGTAGCTCTCCTTGCGGACCGTGAACGTTTCGCGGACGCCACCGCCCTGCCTGCGGATCACGACGCCCTTGAAGACCTGGATGCGTTCCTTGGATCCTTCGATCACTTTGACGTGCACATTCACGGTGTCGCCGGCGCGGAAGGGCGGGATGTCGTCGCGCAGCGACGTCTGGTCGACGAAGTCGAGCGTGTTCATGGCGAAATACTTCCTCAGGGGCTCTGATGTCGGGGTCTCCGCGGCCGGGAACTGTCCCTGCCCGCGCGGACAACCTGTCAATTGTGCCAGATCGCGATCACGCGGCGAAATCGCGACCGAAGCGTCCAAAATCGAGACGAAAAGGCGATTTCGACACGACCTGCGAACGCCACCGCGGCAGCGACGCACCCGCTACGCTAGCCAGTCAACGGGCGGCGGTGCGGTCGGCCCCGTTTCCCAGATCGGATACGAGGAGCGTCATGCATCGGCCGCCGTCACTTGTCAAGACCGCGACCGCAGTGTTGCTGTCGGCCGTGCTCGTCGGCGCATGTGTCACCAAGGCGCACGGCGCAACTGTCCTCCATCACGGCCACAACCAAGTAGCACCGATGGGCACATCGGTTCCGATCCCTGAATTTCCGCCCAGCACAGTGGGTTCCGGGTTCGACGGGCTCGAGTCGCGCGTGAAGCAGGCGACCTCGAACGCCGCGGATGCGGGCGCGGACATGTCGATCGTGATCCTGGATCGGCACACCGGCCAGATGGTCTCCAACGGCAACGGCACATCCTTTCCGATCGCGTCGGTCGCCAAGCTCTACATCGCCGATGACCTCCTGCTGCAGGTCGCGAAGGGGCAAATTCAGCTTTCCCCCGCCGACCGCAATGCGTTCGACGTCATGCTGCGCTCATCCGACGACGGCGCCGCCGAGGATTTCTGGAACCGTAGCGGCGGTGACGACATCATTTCGCGCGTGAGCAGTAGATACGGGCTGACGGGCACGTCGGCGCCGTACAACGGGCGCTGGTTCAACACGCTGAGCACCGCCGACGACCTGGTCCGCTACTACGACAAGCTGCTGACGGGCAGTGGTGGGCTGCCCGCGGAGCAGGCCGATGTGATTATCAACGACTTGTCGCAGTCGACCCCGACAGGCATTGACGGATACCCGCAGCGGTTCGGCATCCCCGACGGCCTGTCCGATGAAACGGTTGCGGTCAAGCAGGGCTGGATGTGCTGCTGGGACGGCGGCAATTGGATGCACATGTCGACCGGCGTGATCGGTGCTGACCACCGCTACGTCATGGTGATCGGCTCGCTTCAACCCACAGACGACAGCACCGCACGCAACACCCTGACCCAGGCCGTGAAGACAATGTTCCCGGGCGGCCGAATCTGAGTTAGTGCAGAAGGTCTGGCCGGCGTTCCGCCGTTCTGCGCAGCGACATTTCGCGACGCCACGCCGCGATGCGCGCGTGGTCCCCGGACAGCAGGACGTCGGGCACGTCGAGTCCACGCCACGACGGCGGCCTAGTGTAGCTCGGCCCTTCCAACAGCCCGTCGGAGTACGAATCCTGGTGGTGTGACTCGGGATTGCCGAGGACGCTGGGCAGCAGCCGCACCACTGCCTCGATCATCACGAGCGCAGCAGACTCACCGCCCGGCAGCACGTAGTCACCGAGAGACACCTCCTCGACGCGCATGCGCCGGGCGGCGTCGTCGATGACCCGTTGGTCGATACCCTCGTAACGCCCACACGCGAAAACCAGGCGCGTCTCGTTGCTCCAGCGCTGCGCGGTGCTTTGGTTGAACGGCACGCCTGCTGGCGTCGGGAACACGAGAAGCGTTTCAGCCGAACATATCTCGTCGAGGGCCTCGCCCCAGACGGGCGCGGTCATCACCATGCCGGGGCCGCCCCCGTACGGTGCGTCGTCCACCGATCGGTGCACGTCATGCGTCCAGCGCCGTAAGTCATGCACCCGCAAATCCACCACCCCGGTGTCAATTGCCTTTCCCGGCAACGACTGCCGCAGTGGCTCCAGATATTGCGGGAATATCGTGATGACGTCTATTCGCACGGCTACGCCAAATCCAACAAGCCGTCGGGGGGATCGATCTCGATCAGCTTGTCCGCCAACGACACTGAGACGACGATCGCGGACACGAAGGGCACCAGCACCTCGCCGTCGTCGCCACGCCGGATTGCGAGCAATTCCCCGGCGGGGGTGTGCAGGACTTCGGCGACGGCCCCCACGTCACGCCCGTCGACCGTGCGCACGCTCAGGCCTTCCAGTTGGTGGTCGTAGTACTCGTCGGGATCGTCGATCGGCGGCAAGTCGGCGGAGTCGACTACGAACAGCGTGCCGCGCATGGCGTCGGCGGAATCACGGTCGGCCACGTCGGTGAGGCGCACCAGCAGCCGGTTGCCATGCTCGCGGACGGATTCGACGGTGTAGTCCCGGCTCGAACCGCTCTTCGCCTGCTTGCCGCGCAGCGACGCGCCCGGTGCGAACCGGCTGTCGGGGTCGTCCGTGCGCACGTCCACGACGAGCTCACCGCTCACGCCGTGCGCCTTGACCACCCGTCCGACGACGAGCTCCATTTATCGGTCGGTGTCCACCACGTCGACGCGAATGCCCCGGCCACCGATACCGGCGACAAGCGTGCGCAGCGCGGTCGCGGTGCGGCCGCCGCGGCCGATGACCTTGCCGAGATCGTCGGGGTGCACATGCACTTCGACAGTGCGGCCCCGGCGGTTCGTCACCATGTCGACCCGGACATCGTCGGGGTTGTCCACGATTCCGCGAACCAGGTGCTCGACCGCATCGACGACGACAGAGCTCATTGCCGACTCAGCTCTCGGTTTCCGCGGCGGGTTCTGCGGCCGCTTCGGCGACGGGCTCTGGCGCCTTCTCTTCGGGCTTCTCTTCGGACTTTTCCGCAGCCTTCTTCGCCGGCGCCTTCTTCGCGGCGGCCTTCTTCTTCGGTGTCGTCGCCTCGGTGGCCGGGCCGCCCTCGGCCTCAGCCAACGCAGCGTTGAACAGTTCGAGCTTGCTGGGCTTGGGCTCCTTGACCTTCAGCGTGCCCTCCGCACCGGGCAGACCCTTGAACTTCTGCCAGTCGCCGGTGATCTTCAGCAGCTTGAGCACGGGCTCGGTGGGCTGGGCGCCCACGGACAGCCAGTACTGCGCCCGCTCCGAATTGATCTCGATCAGGCTCGGATCTTCCTTCGGGTGGTAGCGGCCGATGACCTCGATCGCGCGGCCGTCGCGGCGAGTGCGCGCGTCGGCGACGGCGATGCGGTACTGGGGATTGCGGATCTTGCCGAGCCGGGTGAGTTTGATCTTCACAGCCATGGTGAAACGACTTCTCCTCTAGGTGCCACGCGGCAATTCAGCGATACCGTGCGGTTGCCGGACCCGGTTTTGCCTCGCGTGTGTCTGACCAGCCGACCATTGTGCCAGAACGCAGCTCACGGGGAGAAATCCGCCGCCTGGGCGACGACGATGTTGACCGGGATGGGCCCCGCGGCGAGCCGGCGCTGTTTGACCACCTGGAATCCCGCCTTCACCAGCGCTGCGGTTACCTCGTCGACCGTCCGCAGCGTGAATCCGTAGGACGTGAAGGGCATGCGTCTCATGACGTCCGGATCTCCGAACCCGATCGCGACCAGGCCGCCCGGACGCGCGACGCGTGCGAGCTCATTGAAGGCGGCATCCAGGTCGGCGACGAAGTAGATGGTGTTGACGCTGATCGTCTTGTCGAGCACGTGGTCGTCGAGCGGCAGCGCGGTCAGCGAGCCCTGTGAGAGCTGGAGCCGCCCGGCTTCGACCTCGCGGCGGAACGTCGACCGTGCACGCGCCAGCATGTCGTCGGCGATCTCGACACCGTGCACGACACCGCGTTCCCCGACCGCGTCGAGCAGCAGATGCAGGCCCGCCCCGCCTCCAAACCCGATGTCCGCGGCGACGGCCCCCGGCTCGACATCGATCGATTCCACGGCCGCCTCGATCGCGGGCTTGTTACCGCGGTTCAGCATTCGCGCCACCGCCCGACCGACAAGGCCGTGTGGACGGCCGAGTTGCCCGGCGATTGTCGAATACAGCCGCTGCCGGATACTCGTCATCACAACACCTTGTCGAAACATTTGGCCTCGACGCGGCGCGCCATCCTCCACCCCTCGGCCGTCCGGACGAACTCGTCGTCGTACCACAGCCCGCAGAACAGGATCTGGCCTTTGTCCCCGCCGAGCGCCATCGGGTTCAGGCACAGCGTCCGCGATGATGCAGTGTCGCCGTCGACGCGTATGTCGAAGTTGCCGACCATGTGGGCGTACGCCGGGAAATTGGGCATCACCTCCGACAGCCACTTCTTGACCTCGGGGTAGGCACCGTCGACGCCGCCCATCGCGGAGTAATCGATGTAAGCGTCGGGGGTGAACACTCGGTCGAGCTCGTCAAAGCGGCGCTGGTCGATGGCCGACGAATAGTCGATCAACAGCTGCTGAATCTCCAACCGGTCCGAGATCTCCTCAAGAGTCATCACGAATGAACACGATAAGCTCGACGCCCATGCGTTTGTTTCTCGCAACCCTCTCGATCTTTCTCACCGCGGTGGTGATCGCCCCCGCCGTGCGCGCCGACACCGACATTCAGCCGCCCGGCACCGCGGTGATCCCGGCAGGCCCGGCTCCCGAGTGGATCGTCGCCGACATGGATACCGGCCAAGTCCTCGCCGGCCGCGACGTCGATGTACCTCACCCACCCGCCAGCACGATCAAGGTGTTGTTGGCGTTGACCGCACTCGACGAAGTCAGCCTCGATTCGACGGTCGTCGCCAACCAGGCCGATACCCAGGTCGAGTGCAACTGCGTCGGTATCAAGCCGGGCCGCACTTACACCGCGCGCGAATTGCTCGACGCGGTGCTGCTGGTGTCTGGCAACGATGCCGCCAACACGCTCGCCGACATGCTCGGCGGCTTCGACACCGCGGTCGCCAAGATGAACGCGAAAGCCGTGGCGCTCGGCGCCCGCAACACCCATGCTGCGACCCCGTCAGGGCTGGACGGACCCGGCGGAAGCGGCTGGACCACGCCTCGCGACCTGGCGATCATCTTCCGCGCGGCGATGGCCAACCCGGTGTTCGCCCAGATCACCGCTGAACCGAGCGCAATGTTCCCCGGCGACAAGGGAAATGAGCCCATCGTCAACGAGAACCAACTGCTGGCGCGCTATCCCGGCACCCTCGGCGGCAAGACCGGATTCACCGACGCCGCCCGCAAGACGTACGTCGCCGCCGCGCAGCGTGACGGCAGGCGGCTGGTCATCGCGATGATGTACGGACTTGTCAAAGAGGGCGGCCCGACGTACTGGGATCAGGCGTCGGCGCTCTTCGACTGGGGCTTCGGGCAGAGTCGGGAAGCCAGCGTGGGCACGCTCTAGCTCGCCCAGCTAACCCTCACGCGAGAAGTCAGAACACGCGGCCGCGCAGGATCACGACGTCGGGCCGAGTGAGTACAGCGGCGCCGTTGCGGGGATCGTCGGTGTAGCAGATCAAGTCGGCCGATGCTCCATGCTCGAGAGCGGGCCGACCCAGCCACTCGCGCGCATCCCAGCATGCCGCGCCGAGCGCATCCGTCGAACTCATTCCGATGTCTTTCAGCGCGTCGACCTCATCTGCGATGCGGCCGTGCGCAATCCCCGTGCCCGCATCCGTCCCCGCATAGATCGGCACCCCTGCCTCACGCGCTGCAGCCACCCGCTGTCGGCTCGTCGCGTAAAGGCTGCGCATGTGGTCGGCGTAGGCCGGATACTTCTTCGCCGTATCGGCGAACTTCGGGAAGTTGTCGATGTTGATCAACGTCGGCACCAACGCCGTACCGTGGTCGAGCATTAGGTCAATGACGTCGTCAGTGATCCCGGTGCCGTGCTCGATGCAGTCAATTCCGGCGGCCACAAGGCCGGGCAACGCGTCCTCGCCGAACACATGCGCGGTCACCCGCGCGCCGTTCGCGTGAGCGGCGTCGATGGCGGCCTCGAGCACGTCGTCGGACCACAGCGGGGCCAGGTCGCCGATCGAGCGGTCGATCCAGTCGCCGACGAGCTTCACCCAGCCGTCGCCTCGGTGTGCTTGCGCTGCAACGGCTTCCGGCAACTGCGACTCGTCTTCCAGGTCGATCGACAACCCTCGGCTGTATCGCTTGGGCCGGGCCAGATGCCGTCCCGCGCGGATGATGCGCGGCAAGTCGTCGTGATCGTCGAGGCTTCGGGTATCGATCGGCGATCCGCAGTCGCGCAGCAACAGCGCTCCCGCCTCGCGTTCGCATTGCGCCTGGGTGATCGCCTCGTCGAGATCGACGGGGCCGTCCGCACCGATGCCGACGTGGCAGTGGGCGTCGACGAGTCCGGGCAGAATCCAGCCTCCGTCGAACACGGTGTCCGCGTCGGCGATTGGTTCAACGCTCAGCGTGCCGTTGGCGATCCACCACTCGACGGGCTCCCCGTGGGGGAGGCCGCGGCCGCGAACGTGAAATGGCCCGGACGCCGACACTACGGTTGTTGACGGAATTCCCGCGATTTTCGTCATAAACCGTAGTCTCGGCGCGTGATGCTACTTCTTGCCGGGAAAGTTCAGCTTCGACAGGTCGAAATCCGCTAGCGCAGGCGGCAATTCGTCAAGGCCAGCCGGCATCTGGGAGATGTCGGGGAAGCCTGCC
The DNA here is from genome assembly GCA_035651275.1 of Mycobacterium sp. Classification (GTDB taxonomy): domain Bacteria; phylum Actinomycetota; class Actinomycetes; order Mycobacteriales; family Mycobacteriaceae; genus Mycobacterium. The sequence continues at coordinate 18,860 of DASRFZ010000032.1, forward strand.
GGCATGCCAGCACCCAACGGACTGCGCACCTTCGGCGGAGTGGGGCCCCGGCCTTTCTTGCCTTTCTTGTTCTTCTTGCCGCCTTTACGAGAACTCTTGCGCGCGAACGGCATTCCCATCTGGCCGGCCATCTGCGACATCATCTTGCGAGCCTCGAAGAACCGGTCGACGAGCTGGTTGACCTCGGACACCGTCACGCCCGAGCCGTTCGCGATGCGCAACCGCCGCGACGCGTTGATGATCTTCGGGTCGGCCCGCTCCTCGGGGGTCATGCCGCGAATGATCGCCTGCACACGGTCGAGTTGCTTGTCGTCGACGGCAGCCAGCGCCTCCTTCATCTGGCCAGCCCCGGGCAGCATGCCCAGCAGGTTGCCGATCGGCCCCATCTTGCGGATCGTGAGCATCTGTTCCAGGAAATCCTCGAGCGTGAGCTCGCCCGATCCGATCTTGACGGCGGCGGCTTCGGCCTGCTCGGCGTCGAAAACCTGCTCGGCCTGCTCGATGAGGGACAGCACGTCGCCCATGCCGAGGATGCGGCTGGCCATCCGGTCGGGATGGAACACGTCGAAGTCGTCGAGCTTCTCACCCGTCGACGCGAACAGGATCGGCACGCCGGTGATCTCGCGCACCGACAACGCGGCGCCACCGCGGGCGTCGCCGTCGAGCTTGGTCAGCACCACGCCGGTGAACCCGACGCCCTGGCGGAAAGCATCGGCCGTGGCGACCGCGTCTTGGCCGACCATGGCGTCAAGAACGAACAGCACCTCGTCGGGATCGACGGCGTCACGAATCCCGGCGGCCTGGGCCATCAACTCCTCGTCGATACCGAGCCGGCCGGCCGTGTCGACGATGACGACGTCGAAGTGCTTGGCCTTGGCCTCGGCCAGCCCGGCGGCGGCGACCTCGACGGGGTCTCCGGGGCCGGATTCCGGCGACGCGCCCGGATGCGGCGCGAACACCGCCACGCCCGCGCGCTCGCCGACCACCTTCAGCTGGTTCACCGCCGCCGGACGCTGCAGGTCACATGCCACCAACAACGGCGTATGACCTTGGCCAGCAAGCCATTTCGCCAACTTTCCGGCCAGCGTCGTCTTACCGGAGCCCTGCAGGCCGGCCAGCATCACGACCGTCGGCGGGGTCTTCGCGAACGCCAGGGTGCGGGTCTGTCCGCCGAGAATGCCGATCAGTTCGTCGTTGACGATCTTGACGACCTGCTGGGCAGGGTTCAGCGCGCCGGAAACCTCAGCGCCCTTGGCGCGCTCCTTGATGCGGCCGACGAACGCGCGCACGACCGGCAGCGAGACATCGGCCTCCAGCAGCGCGAGCCGGATTTCGCGGGTCGTCGCGTCGATGTCGGCGTCGGACAACCGGCCCTTGCCGCGCAGGTTCTGCAGCGCACCGGTCAACCGGTCTGACAGCGTTTCGAACACGCGCCAAGCCTAGCGAGTGGCCGGACGGGGCCGGTTGCGGCGGTTGCGCGTCAGCCAGGCGGCGGGGTCCAGGCCGGCGCGGTCATCGCATATGTGCCGTAGGTCGGGGTTCTGCTGTGGAGATCGGAGTCGACGCTGTTGGCGAACCAGGCGAACATCACGATCCAGAAGATGACGAACAGCACGGCGATGGCGGTGAACACGTAGCCGATGACCAAGCCCGCAACCGCCAGACCCCTCCCTTCCTCGCCGGTGCGGCGGATTTGCGACAACGCGATATGCCCGAACACGATGCCCAGCGGGGCGAAGGCCACCGAGCAGATGAGCGCCGCGATTGCCATCCCGTTGGTCGGCCGCGGCGGTTGATACATCGGCGCGTAGTAGCTCGGAGGCGGTTGGTTCCACTGCGGGTACGCCATGCGCGTAATCATCACCTATCGACGGCGGATCAGCGGTAAATCGGCGGAGATACCCTCCGAACGCCTCGGCGTCAGCTGGCTCGTTCAGCCGTCTTCTGCGGAGCGGGCAGCACCGCCAGCAGATCGGCTTCGATGGCCGCCCGGATACGGTCGAGTTCGTCGGCGTCGACCGACGGCGTCACCACGCAGAAGACGTCGTCCACCGACGAGCCCAACGTCGTGACCTTCGCCCAGGTGATGTCCACACCCGCCTTCTCGAACACGCGCGTCAACACCGCCAACAGGCCGGTCCGGTCCGTGGAGCGGATCTCCACCACCAGCTGACCCGGCGCTGTGCCGTCGTACCAAAGGATGCGCGGAGGCGCGGCCGCGTGGTTCGCGGGCACGGCGGCCAGAATTTCACCAGCCCGCCGCGAACCGTATTGCGCGGTTTCCGCATTCTTCTGCTCCAGTACGCCGATTACGTCGAGATCATCGCCGAGGGCCGAAATGAGTTGTTGGCGCAGCAGTTCCGCCGCAGGAGGCGTTCCGAAATGCGGAGACACCACGAACGTGTTGATCGCCGAGCCTTCGTGGCTGTTGACCGACGCCGAATGCACGCGCAGCGAATTCAACGCCAGCACCCCAGCCGCCTTGGACAACAGCCCGCGCCTGTCCGGTGCGACCATGGTCACCCGGTATATATGTGGACCGTCGGCAGGTGTCAGCTCGACGTGCACGTTACCGTCACCCGCCAGCGAAAGGTATTGCTGGTCAATCGGATCGGCGTGCGGGAGCTCTTCGCCTGCCATCGCTATCCGGCACCGGCGAACGAGGTCGCCGATCAACAACGCCTTCCAGTCCCCCCACACCCCGGGACCTGTTGCGAGCGAGTCGGCTTCGGCCAACGCGTGCAGCAACTCGAGGAGCAGAGGGTCACCGTCGAGAGTGTCGACGACCATCGTGATCGTCTCGGGATCCTGCAGATCGCGGCGCGTCGCCGTCCGCGGTAACAGCAGGTGGTGACGGACGATTTCGGACAGGACTTCGACATCGGCGGGCCACAGCCCGAGCCGGGTGCCGATCTGCGTCGCCAGCTCCGCGCCGATCACACTGTGGTCTCCGCCGCGTCCCTTGCCGATGTCGTGCAGGAGCGCGCCGAGCACGAGCAGGTCGGGCCGCGCCACCCGGGTGGTGAATGCACTTGCCTGCGAGACGGTTTCGATCAGGTGGCGATCCACGGTCCAGATGTGGATGATGTCGCGCGGCGGAAGGTCACGCACGGCGCCCCACTCCGGAAAGAGCCGTCCCCACAACCCGGTCCGGTCCAGCGCCTCGATCGTCGCCACGGCGGTCGGCCCCGCGGTGAGCAACACCAACAGGTCTTTCAGCGCCTGAGGGGGCCAGGGCGTGCGAAGCTCGGGTGCCGAGTCCGCAAGCCGTGACAGCGTCGACGCCGAGAGCGGTAGACCGGTGGTCGCGGAC
>DASRFZ010000033.1:0-7755 GCA_035651275.1 Mycobacterium sp.
GTTGCATGCGGCGGGCGTGTGCCACTCGGACTATCACCTGGTGACAGGGGCGACGCCGATCGGCCTACCGGTACTCGGCGGCCACGAGGGTGCCGGAGTGGTCACTAAGGTGGGCAAGAATGTCACGGACATCCAGGAAGGCGACCACGTCGTACTGGCATTCATCCCGGCGTGCGGGCATTGCCAGCCCTGCATGAAGGGCTTTCGGTCCCTTTGCGACCGCGGCGCAGTCCTTCTCGCCGGCAAGGCAATCGCCGACGGCACCAACAGAATTCACGCCGGAACGACCGCCGTAACTCAGATGAACCTCGTCGGTTCTTTTTCTCCGTACGTCACCGTCCATAAGGACTCGGTGGTCAAGATCGACCCGGCGGTTCCGTGGGAGAGCGCAGCGATCATTGGGTGCGCGGTGCCCACCGGCTTCGGGTCGGCGACCAACGTCGCGCAGGTGAAGCCCGGTGAGACAGTAGTGATTGTCGGCGTCGGCGGTATCGGCATGAGCGCGCTGCAGGGCGCCGCTTTGTCTGGCGCACGCCACGTGGTGGCGATCGATCCGGTCGCGTTCAAGCGCGAGCAGGCCGTGAAGTTCGGCGCCACCCACACCTTCGAATCGATGGCGACGGCCGTCATGCCGCTCGCAGAACTCTCCGACGGGGTGATGGCCGAAAAGACCATCATCGCAGTGGGCGAAATCAAAGGCGGGCACATCGAAGAAGCCTTGACTCTGACGGCCAAGACGGGCACCTGTGTGGTTACCGGGATGGGCGCGATGAGCGACGTCGACGTCAAACTGAACCTGTTCCTGTTCACGATGTTACAGAAAACCTTGAAGGGCAACATATTTGGCGGTGGCAACACCCGGGTGGAAACACCGCGCCTCGTCGGGTTGTACAGGTCGGGATTGCTGAAAATCGACGAAATGGTCACCACTACCTACCGGCTGGAAGATATCAACGAGGGATACCAAGACATGCTCGACGGCAAGAACATTCGTGGCGTCATCCGCTACACCGAGGCGGACTGGTAAAAGGTTGATGACCACCCATGCCGCCATCAGCGCCTCGGTCGACTTAGAGCCGAAGGAGTTGAGAGCCAACCTAATCCAGGCCGATCCCGGTGTTCTGCTGGCCGTGTTGGCGCAAGTGTCGGGCGACCCGTCGTTCGTCGACAAATTCGGACCGTTGATCTCACATGTTCCCGATCCGCCCGAACAACGCGGTGTCACCGATCCCGGCACCGCCAACGCCATCGTCGACGCGCTCGTGGATCTGGTCACCAGTCGCACCGCGCCCGTCGGCGCTGTCGCTCCCGACGACGCTCGTCTATTCGCCCGGCTGGCCCCGCTGGCGCTCGGCGGACAGATCAGCGACCGCTACATCCCGATGCTGCTTGAGCAGGGTGGTTTTCACCGATCGCAGCCGGTGCTGCCGCGCACCGCGCCCATCCCGAAGGGGATGAAGCTGGCGATCATCGGGGCGGGAATCGCCGGGATGACTGCGGCGCTCGCCGCCGCAGACGCCGGCATCGAATTCGAGATCTACGAAAAGAACCACGACTTCGGTGGAACCTGGCTGACCACAACGTATCCCGGCATCGGGGTCGACACACCCTCCACCTACTATTCGCTCTCCTGTGAACTGAACCCCGACTGGTCGAGTTACTACCCGCTTGGTGGCGAGTACCAGGCTTACCTTCTGACCGTCGCCGAAAAGTGCGGACTTCGTAACCGGACGAGGTTCAACACCCAAGTCGATGCGCTGTGGTGGGACGCTGACAGCCAGCAGTGGCAGATCCACGCCGTCGACGACAGTGGCAACCGGACCGTCGACTACGCAGCGGCGGTGATCACCGCGGCGGGCTACCTGAACCGGCCGCGGTTCCCGGAGATCTCCGGCCGAGGCGACTTCCGTGGCATCAGCATCCATTCCGCGCAGTGGGACCCAGAGCTGGATCTGCGCGGCAAGAGGGTGGGAGTGATCGGCGCTGGATGCACGGCCGTGCAGATTGTCGACGCGGTCGTCGACGATGTCGATCGGCTCACGGTCTTTCAGCGGCAGCCGCATTGGGTGGCACCGCGCAGGAGACCGTCCGACGATGTGCCGGACTACCACCGCTGGCTCGCCCGTCACCTCCCGTACTACGCGAATTGGATTCGGCTCAAATCGTTTTGGGGTACGGCAGACAACAACTATCCGGTCATCGTGGTCGACCCTGTGTGGTCATCGTCGCATCTGTCGATTTCGTCCGCTAACGACGCTCTGCTGCGGCTGTGCCTTGATTACATCGACCGCACCTTCGGCGCGGGTAGCGAATTGGCAAAGAAGGTCACCCCTGATTTCGCACCCTATGGCAAGCGGATCATCCGCGATCCCGGCGGCTACTACGCCGCGCTGACCCGTCCTCACGTCGAGGTGAAAACAAGTGAACCGGTGAGGGTGACCCCGAAGGGAATCGTGACGGCCGACGGTCGCGAGATCGATTTGGACGTAATCATCTACGCCACCGGGTACTACTTGGACTTCTTGTCTACCATCGACATTCGCGGCCGCGACGGGCGCACCCTGGTCGACGAGTGGTCGGGTACCCCGCGTAGCTATCGGGGCGGAATGGTGCCGGGATTTCCGAACCTGTTCATCACCTCACACCCCAACGGCAGCCCCGGCCACGGCGGTGGGCACAACTTCGGTGTCGAGGTTGCGGTGCACTACATCATTGAGTGTGTCCATTTGCTGACGACGCGGGATGCGCGTTCGCTCGAGCCGACGCGCGAGGCGTACGAGGAATACGTGGCCCGGCTCGACGCCGTGATGGAGACCACGGTGTGGCGCCACACCCCCACGGCGCACACCTATTACCGGGTCCCCTCGGGCCGGGTGGTGGTCGCCAACCCGCTCACGATGATCGAGTGGTGGGAGGAGCACCGCGCACCGATCGAAGAGCATTTCGATCTGCGATGAGCGAGCATCGGCTGGCGGGACGAGTTGCCCTGGTGACCGGGAGCAGTCGCGGCATCGGCAGGGCGATCGCCCAACGACTCGCGGCCGAAGGGGCCACCGTCGTCGTGACCGCGCGGTCGCGCGAGCCGTCACCGTCGGTGCGCGGCGGCGCTGTGGCAGCTGTTCCCGGAACCATCGGTGAGACAGTGCAATTGATCAGCGACGCCGGCGGGCACGCGGTCGGGCTCACCGCGGATCTGGAGAACACCGAACAACGCGCCCGATTAGTGGACGAGGTGCTCGCAAGTACTGGACGCATCGACATCCTGGTCAACAACGCAGGTTTCGCGGATTACGCGCTGGTGGAACACATGGGCCTTGACACTTTCGACCGGACGGTGGACCACTATCTGCGAACTCCGTTCGTACTCACAAAGTCTGCGGTGCCGCACATGCGCCGACAGGGCGCGGGATGGATCGTCAACATCGGTTCTGTGACCGGCGTTGCGCCGCAACGCCCGTACCGCGACTACAACAAGACCTCCGGGGACGTCGTTTACGCTTCGATGAAAGCCGCCCTGCACCGGTTCACCCAAGGGGTAGCCGCGGAGCTGCTCGACGACAACATCGCCGTCAACTGCGTCGCGCCGTCGACAGCGATCCGCACTCCCGGTGCGGCGCAACTGATTCCAGAGACATTTCCCACCGAACCCGTCGAATACCTCGCCGAGACCGTACTGGCGATGTGCCACCTACCGGCCGCGGAACGCACGGGCCTGGTGGCGTTCAGCCTGCACTATCCGTGGTCTCAACAGCTGCCGGTGCGCAGCCTTGACGGTGCTTCGGTGCTGCCGCCGTTGGAACCACCGCCAACTGCCAACCCGAACATCTGAGTAGTTCAGCCGGGACTTAGCACAGGACTGGGACACCGGCAGAAACTGTGGCAAACGCGGTCCCGCACAATCACTTCCGGGCATTCCGGGTCGAACCAGCGGTCCACGAAAGCCCAGTGCACGGGATGCATCAGGTAGGGACCCGTCAAACCGTCGAGGCTCGCGAATTCTTGCTCGAACACATGCGTCCAGGGGACGGACCCGACCGCCGACTCGACGCGGCTGAGCTGCCAGGCGTTGATGGCGGGCACGAAACGTGGCAGCAGGCGCAGATCTTCCTCGAACTGCGCGACGGTGTCGTCTTGCGTGCCGGGCGCGATGCGCAACAACAGCGTGCGGTACACCGCATCGGCTGAATGGGGTGCGCCGCGGTGCGGAGTTCCCAGGTATTCTGCGCCGTCGATGTGCCGGATCCCCGGGCTGGAGATGACCGAATCGAATTCCGCTGCGACGCTTGCCCGTTGATCGAAGTTGTCGAACCGCAAGTGCACCAGGATGTCGCCGCCGTTGCGCACGCCAGGGAGTGTGGGCTGCACCAACGCGTGCTCCGCGCCGGCCGTTACGGTCCGGATTTCGTTCAGCACACCGTCGCGGTCTGCGCCCGACGACAGGTGGATCAGCCTGGTGAGATCAAACATCGCAGAGTGCGTCGACGTCGCCGGCAGCCGCGGCGACCGTGCGGGTGCGCTCCTCGACCAGGTCGGCGATCCCGGTCCACCATTGCCCAAGCGCGGGGTCCGGTCGAGAACGCCACGTCATTTCCCACCATGCTCGCGGGTTCGGCAATGTCCAGGTAATGGTGACGACGTTCGAGCGGTCGGTGAACCAAATCGGTGGGCTCACAAGAACATTCCGCAAGGTCATGCCGCGATCCACGGCGCCCGGCGCGTATCCCGACAGGTACGCGTCGACGAACTCCTTGGCGCGTCCTGGGCGGGTGATCACCCGGTCGACCACATACACCTCGCCGCTCGACATGGGGCCTATGCGTATCGCAATGCCGCGTCAGCGGAGGGATCTGGCCGCGACGTAGGACCTGCCCGCAGCGGACGTAGCTTTTGGAGGGTAGGAGCCACCGCGCCGGATTCACGTTCGGCGTTGTGCCAGATGCCCATCGCAGTCATCCGGACCGGGGCTGCGAGGCGCTGGTCGAAACTTATCCGATTCATGGGTCCACATACCGACACCGCGGCGACGGCTCGGCCGGGTGGGCCCACTGGGGCTGCCACACATCCGTACCCGACGAGCGACTCCTCCCGGTCGAACGCAACCCCGTGGGCGCGGACCCTGGCCAGTTCCGTTGTCAGGTGTGCGTGTGTGGTGATGGAGTACCTGGTCCTGGCCGCCAGCTCATCGATGCTGCGGAGCTCATGCTCGCCGTATGCGAGAACGGCTTTACCCACTGCCGTGCAGTGAGCAGGTTGACGACTGCCGACCCGGGTGGGAATGGCGGTCGTCAGCCGATCGCCGATCTTCTCCAGGTACACCACGTCTGTCCCCTCGAGCACGGCCAGGTGGACGACGAGGCCGGTGACGCGGTGCAGTTCGTGCAGAAGCGGCGACGCCGCGCGGTGCAGGCGGTCCTGATGCACCGCCAGCGAGCCCAATTCGACCAGGCGCATGCCGAGTTCATAGTCGCGGCCATTGCGCCGCAGGAAACGCAACTGCACCAACCGGTCAAGCATCCTGTGGGCCGAGGTTCGCGGAAGGCCCGTACGGCGCGCGATCTGAGCAAGCGTCAGCCGACCTGGTCCGTCGAAAGTGTCCAGGACCAGCGACAGGCGGTCGAGGACGGCGCTCGGGGTAGCTGCATCCGCAGTCGTCATCGCAGACCCTCCCGGCAGGTATGACTAAAAGCACTATGGCTTTTTGTACCATAGTCGGGCAGCTTTTGTCACGCCGACTGCAGGGCGGCCTTGATCGGATCCCAGAAGCCGTCGGGTACCGGGTACGGCGCGTAGAAGCCGGTGCGGGTGAACAGGTCGCCGTACATCTCCAGCAACCGTCCGGCCACCTTGTCCGGCGGCGCGACGATCGCGATCTCGTGCACCATCTCGTCGGTGATCAGGCGGCCCATCGCGTCCCACTCGCCGAGTTTGGACAGACGGTTGAGTTCGTCGCTCAAGTCACCCCACCCGTGCAAATCCAGCACCGGGCGATAGGCAGGCGTCGAGGCGTAGAACGCAATCTGCTTGCGCGTCAACGCATCTGCGCTCTGCATCTGTTTCTCGTCCTCCGCGGTGACGATGAACGGCATCCCGCACATCTCGAACCCATCGAGGCCGTCCTTTCCCGCCGCGGCTCGTCCGGCGCGCAACGCCGGCAGCGTCACCTCCCGCAGGTAACGCGGCGTGGTGAACCCGTGCAGGAAGAACCCGTCGGCCACCTCTCCGGCCACCTTCGTCATCTGCGGCCCGACTCCCGCAAGAATTACCGGCGGAGCGCCGAAAGGGTTCGGCCCCGGGTTGAAGAACGGCGTCATCAGCGTGTGCCGGTAGAACTCGCCTTCGAACCGCAGCGGTTCGGCCGTGTTCCAGCTCTGCCAGATCGCCCGCATCGCCAGGATGAATTCGCGCATCCGCTGCGCCGGTGACGACCAGGGCATCGAAAAGCGTTTGGTGATATGGGCTTTCACCTGCGAGCCCACTCCCAACAGGAAACGGCCGCGGGAGTACAGCTGTAAATCGTTGGCTGTCACCGCCATTGACATCGGATTGCGGGCGAACGTCACCGCGATCGCCGTGCCCAGCTGAATGCTTTCCGTCCGGTTCGCCGCGATAGCGAGCACCGGGAACGGATCGTGGCTGGTTTCCGGGAACCACGCGCAGTCATAGCCGCGCTGCTCCGCTGACACTGCCTGGTCCCAGTCGCCGGGCTGGCCGATGAGCGTGAAATCGACTTTCATGTCGGATCAACCATAGGCCTCACAGGTACTGTTACCGCACAGTCACATCCCTACCGATGAGAGCGACATGACGGAATCCTCGCAACCCAATCGGGACCAAGAGCTGGAACACATTGTCGACAAGCTGGACAAGAACGTCACCGACGAGCGCGAACGCGAGGACGTACCCGGCAAACCGAGCGAACGCGAACAGGACCAGCCGACGGGTTCATCCGACGAGCCGACCGCCTGAGACGCATGGCCCTGGAGATCGACCCGCAGGTGCTCGCCCAACTCGGGCCGATCATTGCCGCCGCCGCCGAGCGGGAACCGGCGCCCGTCGGCGACGTCGCGACTCGGCGCGGTTACGCGGGGTCGATGTTCGAGCAGATCGCGGCGTCCCGTCCGCCGGTCACCGGCGTGGACGTGCAGACCTTTTCGCTGACCGCCGACGACGGCGCGACGATCGCGCTGAGTTGGTATCACCGCCGCGCGCAGACGCCGCCGGGAAGCGCGGTGCTGTACCTGCACGGGGGTGGGATGATCTTCGGGCTCCGCGAACTTGGCCGGCTGTACGACTCGGCGGCGCGCGGGTACGTCGCCGCCTCCGGTGTGCCGATGCTCGTCGTCGACTACCGCGTCGCCCCCGAGTTTCCGCACCCCGTCCCCGTCGAGGACTGCTATGCCGCACTCATCTGGCTTCGAGAGCACGCCGACGAACTCGGGGTCGACACTGCCCGGGTGGCCGTGATGGGGGACAGCGCCGGCGGCGGCCTGGCGGCCGGCGTGTGCCTGCTCAACCGTGACCGCGGCGGCGCGCCAATTGCCCAGCAGCTGTTGATATATCCGATGCTCGACGACCGGACCACTCCCGCCGATCCCGCGATCGCGTCCTTTCTCACCTGGACCTACGACGACAACCTGACCGGGTGGTCCGCACTGCTCGGCGACGGCGCCGGCACCGCGAACGTCGATCCCTACGCCGCGCCCGCTAGGGCCACGGACCTGTCGGGTCTGCCGCCGACCTACATGGATGTCGGGG
>DASRFZ010000034.1:0-5800 GCA_035651275.1 Mycobacterium sp.
GCACTCTTCGGATTACCGCAACCCAAGCTGGTACTCGGGCAAGCAGGTGTTGGTCGTTGGGCCGGGCTCGTCGGGAATGGAAATCGCTCACGATCTGGCCGTTGGTGGAGCGGCGAAAGTTTGGCTGGCAGTGCGCACTCCGCCGAACATCATCTTGCGCAACGGACCGCTGGGGTTGCCCGGCGACGCGATCGGCACGCCGCTGTATCACCTTCCGCCGTTGATCGCAGACCGGATCGCGCGGATAGCCCGGCTGCGGTCGATCGGTGACCTAACCCATTACGGCTTGCCGATCCCCCGAGACGGAACATTCACGCGACTGCACCGCAGCGGCAAGGCCCCGGCCATCATCGACCTTGACGTAATTGACGCAGTAAGAAACGGCTTTGTCGAAGTCGTCAAAGCACCCGCCTCCATCGACCACGACAGCGTGTGGCTCAGCGATGGAGTGCAGCTGCGGCCGCAGGTGGTGATCTGTGCAACCGGCTACCTGTGCGGGCTCGAACCACTCGTTGGGCACCTCGGCGTGCTCAACGAACAGGGCGCGCCGATTGCAGACGGACGTGCCCTAGCAGAAGGACTGCGATTTCTTGGATTCCTCTCTCGCCCATCACTTATCGGATACGTCGGCAAACGTTCGAAGCGCATCGCCAAAGAAATCGCCGACGAGCTCAACAACAGCCCAAAAGACCGTGCGGGCTCCGAGGAGTAAACCCGGCGACTGGGCGCGTGATCACCATCCGCGGTGTCTAGTACGCGGATGAAGGCAGGACAGGTCGCAACATCCGGCTACGCCTGGACGAGTCGACCCAAACCCATGCGACGGTCGCGCGCCGCCGTATGGGCGCTACTCGGCGGCGATGCAGTACAACTTCGCAGACACGTGTGAAATCCTCAATAGGGCGCAACGATAGCCAACCGATCGCCCGCACGGCCCGGCGAGGCTTATCAGCTTCGCGGCAGGCATCGCCGTATCCGCTCTAGATTTCGACCGCCGGGTTAGGCCCGTCATCCTGCCGGCGACGGTCCATTCTTGCGCCGAGGCTGCCGAGCAACGCAACCATTAAAAGATGGCGGTGAGGGCGTGACCGGTAAGCGCGATGATGTCCCAAATCAACCCGATCACGATGAGGACGCCGCCAAGCGGCAGCGTGACAGCGCGCGCGATGCCGAACAAACCCAAAACGACGAGAATGATGCCAGCGATGACCATCAGCGACGCCTCTCTACAACTGGTACTGCCAACGGGCCACGGGGTAACAACCCGCGGCAGAACGCCCGGCGAATACCCACACCGACCGTCGACGAAACTGTGAGCGGAGGTCAGTGATCTAGCGCTGTGTGATCGACGAAAGGCTATCGGCCCGCTCGAGCCTTCGCTGTGGCCGCAGCAAGCTGCAACACCAATTCCGAATTCCCCGCACACCCAAGGAAACCCGGGCAACTTTAACGCCTGACAACCTTCGGCAACACTTGCAGGAATTTCGCGGCACCAGGATCATCGCGAGGAAAAATCCGCTCCCCTCCGATTTCTGCCCGCACGCGTCGGGCGATCGCGTGGCGGTTGCCCAAACCCTTCAGCGTGTGTCGCGGCCTTGTTCAACGGGTATCGGGCATGTCAGCGGGACCACGACGAATCGGGTCGCATTCGGTCTCTGTGAGAGGAGCAACCCCCCGGTGTTAAGCAACTAGCGCCGGCCTGTTTGGTTTCTTCGTTCCAAACTCGCTCGGACCGTGCGGTTCAGGGGGCTAAGCTCCCAACTCGCACGAATTGTTTGGGAGCCGCAGCATGTCCGTGTCAGTTGTCCGGGAGCCGAATATGTGTGAGGACGTAGGTCCGGAGAACGCCGAGGATGATTTGAGCGCGATCGATCTTGTGATCGGCCATGGCGATCCCCAGCGCGTCGGCAGGTTTCGGTTTTATATCTCCGATCAACGATGGGAATGGTCCGAGGCCGTCGAGCGCATGCACGGCTACGAGCCTGGTACCGCCATCCCGACAACCGAACTGCTGCTCAGCCACAAACACCCCGACGACCGCCCACACGTTGAAGCTGTCCTAAAGCGTGTTCTCCAAGGCGAGCCGTTCAGCAGCCGCCACCGCATCATCGACACCGCGGGACGCACACATCTGGTGGTGGTGGTCGGCGAACAAGACGTCGACCAGGCCGGTACGGTCCTTGGCACCTCCGGCTTCTACATCGACGTCACCGAATCATTCCAGTCCGACATCACCGCCGGAGTGTCTCGAATTGCCGAAACCCGCGCTGAAATCGAGCAAGCCAAGGGCGTGCTGATGGCCGCCTATGGCATCAGCGCTGACCGTGCATTCGACATTCTGGTATGGCGCTCGCAAGAAACCAACATCAAGGTCCGCGAAATCGCTCACCGCTTTATCACCGCCATGGCCGGCACATTGCCCGCAGACACCCGCGACCTTGTCGACCGCATCCTGCTTAATCTCAAATGACCACTGCGCACTCGACATTCTGGTGTGGCGCTCGTTTGTCAAGTCGGTTGCTAGGTGCTCGCGGGCCGGAATAATGATGATGGAGTCTACTCAATTTTCATGGCTCGGCTGTCTTCCACGCGGCCCGTCCGCAGCGCTACCGTGGAAGCTAGCAACGGAATTTAGGGCCGGTTGCGTTCGCGTTCCGTTGCCAGATGGCCGTCGGTGCAACTGTGGTGTTAAGCAGTCAGCACCAGACTGGCCGCCGTCGAATTCGCTGTGTGGACAAACGCAGAACCACCTCTCAGGCCTCGCCACAAGACAGCTCAGGTCATTTCGACTCATTACGTAAACCACGAGGCCGCACGTTCTCACAGGTCGTCTCGAAAAGGCTTGTCTCACAACGTCGATCGTGCTGTCAGTGATACACGCGTATCCAATGGCTGCGCGTCAGTTTCGGGCAGACGGAGCGGAGGACGGACCGAACGCACCGCGGTGACATTTGCGTCTGCTCGCGCGCGAGTCGCAATAAGCCTCAGTGGCCCTTCTCGACGCGGTTGATCAGCCGGCACGTCGCCGTCTCGATCATCTGCTGTCGGACCGCCGAGGACCGATGCTTGCGCGCACGCCGGACCGCAGGCGCGATCGTCAAACCGTCCTCGTACGCCTGCACGACGCGCGGGTCGACGTACGAGGCGCGCGCCACCGCCGGAGTGTTGCCGAGCTCGGCTGCGACCGCCTTCATCACCGTCGACTCCGCGCGCTTGCGGGCCGTCTTCGACGTCGGCTCGGGAGAGTGCGCGAAGGCCTCGGCCGCCAGCACGGTGCCATGCCAGGTGCGCAGGTCCTTGATGCTGAACTCGTCGCCGACCATCTCGCGGAACCGGGTGTTCACGTCGTCGGCGCGCACTTCGACCCAGTCGCCTTCGGACGTGCGGTACACCAGCAGCCGCTTGAGCCGGGTGTCGGCGCGCATCAGCGCCCGTACCGCGCGCACCACCAGCGGATCCTCCAGCTCTATCGTGCGCTGCACCCCGCTCTTGGCCGGGTAGTCGAACTCCACGCTGTCGCGGTGCAAGCGGACATGGTCGCGGCGCAGCGTCGCCAGCCCAAAGCTCCCGTTCTCCTGCGCATACTCCTCGCCGCCGGCGCGAAAGTAGCCGCGGTCGAGCAGTTGATGCGCAATGGCCAACACCCGGTCCCGCTGAAGGCCCCTCTTGCGCAGGTCGGTGACGACGTCCTTGCGCCAATCCGGCAGCCGCTTGGCCAGACTCAGCGTTCGGTCGTACTTCTCCTCCGCGCGTTCCTGTTGCCACCGCTGGTGATACAGGTATTGTTTGCGGCCCGCCGCGTCGGTGCCGACGGCCTGGATGTGACCGTTCGGGTAGGGGCAGATCCACACGTTGCGCCATGCCGGCGGAATCACGAGTTCGTCGATGCGGTCCAAGGTTTCGACGTCGTCGACCGCGTTGCCGTCGGCGTCGACATACGAAAACCCGCGGCCCCGCCGAACACGTCGTACGCCGGGGCCACCGACAGTGCTTCGGCGCAGCCTCACCGCGACGTCGTTCCACTGAGATCGACGTCTCAAACATCGCTGTTTAACCCCGCGTCCGCCCCGGGTATCCGGCACCCGATGGACGAGATCGAAACAGGGTGCTGTCAGCGAAGGCAGTCGTGACGGGCGACCGCACACCGGAGAGGGAGAGTATCCTCGTGCCGATGCCAGGAGGCCAGATGTCCGAGGCTGAAAATCACCCCACGCCGGCTCGCCAGGGCCAGCCGGTGGAGTTCCGGGTGCCTGCACGATTGGAAAGTCTTGTCGTAGTCCGCACGCTGGTGGCGGCGTTGGGCACACTGGAAGATCTCGATCTGGACGCAGTTGCTGATCTGCGACTGGCCCTTGACGAGGCGTGTACCGCGCTAATCCGTTGTGCCGCACCGGATTCCCGGCTGAAGGTGACCGTGCGGCCACGTGAGCACGATCTGTGGATCTCGGTGTCGGCGCCGTGTGTGAGCGACGACGTGCTGCGGCCCGGGACTTTCAGCTGGCACGTGATCACCTCGCTGACCGAGGACGTCGAAACCTTCCGCGACGGCGCCGACGTCGGCGAGCGTGGCCATGTGTTCGGGATAACGATGACGGCGAGAAGGCTGGACACCGGCAGGTGAGGAAAAGTTCGTCACCGCGAACCCGTTCTGAATACAGTGACGTTCCCGACATGTTCCGGGAATTGAACGGTCTTCCGGACGATTCGATCCAACGAGAGCGGGCCCGCGAGCAGATCGTCACACGCTGCATGCCGCTGGCCGAGCACATCGCGCGCCGCTTCGACGGGCGCGGCGAGCCGCGGGAGGACATTGCCCAGGTGGCCCGCCTGGGTCTGGTGAACGCGGTGAACCGATTCGACGTCGAGTGCGGCAGCGATTTCGTGTCGTTCGCGGTCCCGACGATCATGGGGGAGGTCCGCCGGCACTTCCGAGACAACAGCTGGGCCGTCAAGGTGCCGCGGCGGCTGAAGGAGTTGCACCTGCAATTGGGCAGCGCCACCGCCGAGATGTCGCAGCGGCTGGGGCGGGCGCCGACGCCGTCGGAGTTGGCGGCCGAGCTGGAAATGGACCGCGAAGAGATCGTCGAAGCCCTGATCGCCGGCAGCGGCTACAACACGCTTTCGATGGATAGCGGCGGTGGCGGTGACGACGACACGCCGCCGCTCACCGAGACGCTCGGCAGTAACGACACCAACCTCGACCGCATCGAAAATCACGAAGCGTTACGACCGCTCCTCGACGCGCTGCCCGAGCGCGAGCGCACGGTGATCGTGTTGCGGTTCTTCGAATCGCTCACGCAAAGCCAGATCGCCGAGCGCGTCGGGATCTCGCAGATGCACGTGTCGCGCCTGCTGGCGCGGACGCTAGCCCGACTTCGTGACGAGCTGAAGTAGCTGACGAGCCTCGGCCGGTGCCGAAAAGCGTTGCAGTGCTTCGTCCGTCGACGACACGGTGGGCAGGCGAGATCCCGGATCGCAGATCCTCAGCAGCCGGCTCACCGGTCGGCTGGGCAGCAACGCCCAATCGATTCGCTTCTGCGTGCAGGCCTCGTCGATTTCGAACAGGGTGGTAATACCCTGTGCCGCAAGGAAATTCAATTGACTCAAATCGACCACGAGCGGCCGTTTCTCGGCCAGGCAGCGGTCCACGTAGGTGGTCAGGTGGTGAATGTTGCAGGCGTCGAGTTCGCCCATCACCACCACCGCGGTGGCGTCTTCGTACCGCAGCATGCTCAAGCACACGCCGTCGGAGGTGAAGCGGTTGATTTCCGTTGCGCTGGGCGCCGCGGAGAAATTTGTG
>DASRFZ010000035.1:0-55204 GCA_035651275.1 Mycobacterium sp.
CTGCAGCAGCCGGAAGTCCTGGAAGACACAGCCGATCACCTGACGCAATCCGGGGATGTGCCTCCCCGGCAACGTGTTGACGTGAAACTTCGACACCTGGATGTTGCCCTTCGTGGGCTTCTCCTCGGCCAGCAGCAGCCGCATGAACGTCGACTTGCCCGAGCCCGACGGTCCGATCAGAAAGACGAACTCACCCTTCTCGATTCGCACGCTGATGTTGTCGAGCGCAGGCCGCGCCGACGATTTGTACTGCTTGCTGACCTTGTCGAGGGTGATCATCACGGCACGCCAGTGTACTGGTGGTCGAAGCGGGTTCCGGTCAGCGCGACGGGCTCGGCGACGGGCTGGGGGGCGACGGCGTCGGAACTGGCGCGCCCGGGGGCGCCGGCGTGGTCGTCGTCGGTGACGTGGTCGGCGCACCGCTGGTCGACGTCGTGCTCGTCGGGCTCGTCGATTCCGTCGGCGACGTCGTCTCCGTTGTCGTCGTCGGGCTCGTCGTCGTGGTGGTCGGAGTCGGCGTGCGCGTCTCCACGTTTGTTCGCGGCACCCACGTGTAGTTCGGGTCCGGCACGAACCCCGGCGGGACGACGTCGCTGGCCGGCTTCTGCGGTGGCGGCGCTGGCGTCGGCTTGTACTCCTCGTACAGCCACCACACCGCCAAGAACGCGACGATCAACACGATCGTCGACGTGCGGAATCGGCCGCCGAACAGATACGCCGGCCAGCCGCGGTCTTCCTTAGTCATGATCGCTCCGCAAGCGTCGCTCCGGAGTCATTCTTTCGCGCCCTGCGCTTCGTCGGCCGCGCTGCTGGTCGTTGCTGGCGCCGGAATGGCTGCGACCATTGGCGCAGACCCCTCGCTCGGCGACACGATGCCGGCCCGGCCCAGCGCCCGCACGACGAGCACGCGCAGCCGTCGGCCGACCTCGAACTGCTTGCCGGGCAGCGTGCGCGCGACCATGCGCAGGATGACGTTCTCCAACTCGATGCTCTCCACGCCCATCAGCGACGGCGCGTCCAGCAGAAGATCCTTGAGCTGACCGTCCTCCAGCGCGGTGTCACACACGTCGTGCAGTACTTCGTTGACTTGGTTCAGGTCCGCGGTCACGGGCACCGGGATGTCGACGACCGCGCGGGCCCAATCCTTCGACAGGTTCACCGATTTCACGATCTGGCCGTTCGGGATCGTGAACACCTCGCCGTCGCTGGAGCGCAGCTTGGTGACGCGCAGCGTGACGTCTTCGACGGTGCCGGCCGCCTCCTTCGCGACGCCGGTGACGGTCAGCGCCACCAGGTCACCGAAGCCGTACTGCCGCTCGGTGATGATGAAGAACCCGCTGAGGAGGTCCTGCACAATCCGCTGCGCCCCGAAACCCAGTGCGGCGCCCAGCACCGCGGCAGGTGCGACGAGTGAGCCGACGGGCACGTTGAGGATGTCGGTGACTTCGACAGCGACGACCACATACAGGATCGCGATCGACACCCACGAGATCACCGACGCGACGGCTTGGCGGTGTTTGGTGGCCTCCGAGCGCACCAGTGCGTCGCTCTCCTGGAAGCCTTCGTCGAGCCGACGGGTGATGCGCTGTGCGGCCCAGTTGATGAACCGGGCCAGGATCAACGAGCCGATCAGCAGCAGCAGGATCCGCAGGCCGCGAGTGATGATCCACTCGCCGATCTGCCCGCGCCAAAAGCCGTGCCACTGATCGGCCAGGGCCAACGTCAGGTACGTGTTACTCGTCATCTTTTCTATTGCGCCACCGGATTCCCGCTTCCAGGAACCCGTCGATGTCTCCGTCCAGAACCGCCGCCGGATTGCCGACTTCGTAGTCGGTGCGCAGATCCTTGACCATCTGGTACGGCTGAAGCACGTAGGAGCGCATCTGGTTTCCCCACGAACTGCCGCCGTCGCCTTTCAGCGCATCCAGCTCTGCTCGTTCTTCTAAACGCTTGCGTTCCAACAACTTTGCCTGAAGCACACGCATCGCGGAAATCTTGTTCTGCAATTGCGACTTCTCGTTCTGGCAGGTGACCACGATACCGGTTGGCACGTGGGTGAGTCGAACCGCGGAGTCGGTGGTGTTCACCGATTGGCCGCCTGGACCACTGGATCGGTACACGTCAACGCGCACATCGCTTTCCGGGATGTCGATGTGGTCTGTGGTCTCCACCACAGGCAGCACCTCCACTTCGGCGAACGACGTCTGGCGTCGACTCTGGTTGTCGAACGGGCTGATCCGCACCAGACGATGGGTGCCCTGCTCCACCGACAACGTGCCGTACGCGAACGGTGCATGCACCGCGAACGTTGCGCTCTTGATGCCGGCCTCTTCTGCATACGACGTGTCGAACACCTCGACCGGATACTTGTGCTTCTCGGCCCAGCGGACGTACATCCGCATCAGCATCTCGGCCCAGTCCGCCGCGTCGACCCCACCCGCGCCGGAACGGATAGTCAGCAGCGCCTCGCGTTCGTCGTACTCTCCGGCCAGCAGCGTGCGGACTTCCATCGCCTCGATGTCCTCGCGCAGCGATTTCAGCTCAGCGTCGGCCTCCGCGAGGTCGTCGGCGCCACCTTCTTCGGTGGCGAGCTCGTACATCACCGGCAGATCGTCGAGGCGCCGCCGCAACTCCTCGACGCGCCGCAGCTCACCCTGGGTGTGCGACAACTCGCTGGTCACCTTCTGGGCGCGCGACTGGTCGTCCCAGAGCTTGGGGTCGGCCGCCTCGTGTTCCAGCTTTTCGATGCGGGCCCGCAGTCCATCGAGATCCAGCACGCGCTCGACGCTGGTCAGCGTCGAGTCCAGTGCCGCGAGGTCGGCTTGACGGTCGGGATCCACGGCCCCCAAGAGTAGCCCGCGACTACCATCACTCCCGTACCTCGGCGCCGTCGCGACAGCCCCCGACGCGCGGCCGGGCAACCGGGGAGGCCCCAACATGCGTCCTTATTACGTGGCGATTGTCGGTTCCGGACCGTCCGGCTATTTCGCCGCCGCGTCGCTGCTGAAGCTTGCCGACGCCGACGAGCCGGTCGACGTGCACGTCGACATGCTCGAAATGCTGCCCACCCCGTGGGGTTTGGTGCGCTCGGGCGTGGCGCCCGATCATCCGAAGATCAAGTCGATCAGCGCACAGTTCGAGAAGACTGCCGCACACCCGCGATTCCGGTTCTTCGGCAACATCGCCGTCGGCGAGCACGTGCACGCCCGCGAACTCGCCGAACGCTACGACGCGGTGATCTACGCGGTCGGCGCTCAGTCGGACAAACCGCTGCGGATCCCGGGTGAAGACCTGACGGGAAGTGTGGCCGCGGTCGAGCTGGTCGGCTGGTACAACGCGCACCCTCACTTCGAGAAGATGGTGCCGGACCTGACCGGCGAGCGCGCGATCGTCGTCGGCAACGGGAATGTCGCGTTGGACGTAGCGCGCATCCTCGTGACCGACCCCGACGACCTGCGCGCCACCGACATCGCCGACCACGCACTGGAGCTGCTCGATCCGCGCGGGGTCGACGAGGTGGTGATCATCGGCCGTCGCGGACCACTGCAAGCCACGTTCACAACCCTGGAGCTGCGCGAGCTCGGTGACCTCAAAGGTCTCGAAGGCGTCGACGTGATCGTCGACCCGGCCGACGTCGACATCCCCGAGGACGAGGTGGAGGCCGCGGGCAAGACGCAGCGCAATAACTTGAAGGTGCTGCGCGGCTACGCCGAGCGTGAGCCGAAGGCAGGCAACCGGCGGATCGTGTTCAAATTCCGCACGTCCCCGATCGAAATTCGCGGCGACGGCCGCGTCGAGACAGTAGTGCTGGGCCGCAACGAACTCGTCACCGACGAGAACGGCCGCGTCGTCGCCAAGGACACCGGGGCACGCGAGGAGCTGCCGGCCCAGCTGGTGGTCCGCGCGGTCGGGTATCGCGGCACGCCGACACCCGGCCTGCCGTTCGACGACAACACCGGCACGATCCCGCACACCGACGGGCGCATCGAGGGCAGCCGCAACGAGTACGTGGTCGGCTGGATCAAGCGGGGCCCGACGGGCGTCATCGGCAGCAACAAGAGCGACTCGCAGCACACCGTCGACACCTTGGCCGCCGACCTGGGTGAGGCGTCGCACGACGAGGGCTACGGAGACGAGCTGCTCGAATGGCTGCTCTCGAGGCAGCCCAAACTTGTCACCGACGAGCACTGGCAGCTGATCGACCGCCACGAACGGTCGACGGGAGAGCCGCATGGCCGGCCACGGGTGAAGCTCGCCAGCGTGGCAGAGCTGCTGCGCATCGGGCACGGCTGACACCGGCTGCACCATCTGGTGTCTTGTCATGGTGTCGTAATAGTGTCATCATGACACTATGGATTTACAGCCGTATGTCGATGCTGTCCGGCACGAGCTTTCCGTCGCGGCCGCAGCGGGCGGGGATGACGCCGCCGCGTTGGCCGACAGGCTGACGGCGCCGCTGGAGTCTTCACTGCGGCTTGCGCTGCTTGATGCGCTGTCCGGTGCCGCCGAGGAGATCACCCGCGAGCTGGCTCCCGGCTCCGTCGAGGTGCGGCTGCGCGGCCGCGCGCCCGAATTCGTCGTGAGTGCACCCCTCGAGGAGGCCGCTGATGACCGGCCCGTCGCCGAACCGGGCGAGGTCGACGACGGCGGGACCTGGCGCGTGACGTTGCGGCTTCCCGAAAGCCTGCGGCCGACGGTCGAGGCGGCCGCGCGACGCGACCGCATTTCACTCAACGCCTGGCTCGTGCGCGCGGCAGCGTCCGCGGCGGGATCCGGGCGCCGCACATCCACCAAACACAGCGAACACCGCGTCACAGGCTGGGTCCGCTGAAACACGAAGGGAGACAAGCAATGCCAAGATTCGATACCTCTGAGCCGATCACCGCGCACATCGAGTCGGCCGCCGGTTCCGTCCATCTCATCGCCACTGACCGCAGCGACACGGTTGTCGATGTCCGGCCGCACAATGAGTCGCGCAGCGCCGACATCCGCGCCGCCGAACGCACTCGCGTCGACTTCGCGCACGGCACCCTGAAGGTGTCGGCGTGTAAGTGGGGATTGTTCGGCGCACGGTTCGGCTCCGTCGACATCGCGGTCGAACTGCCGTCGCGTTCCCGGCTCGACGTGTCGGTTGTCTCCGCACAGGTGCAGGCAGACGGCGAGTACACCGACTGCCGGTTCGCGGCGGCAAGCGGCAATCTTGCGATCGCGAACGTGACCGGAAACATCAAGGCCGACACCGCATCCGGCGACGTTACGGTCGATTCGGTCACCGGCGGATCTGTGTCCACCGCCTCCGGCGACGCGAAGATCGGCGAGTGCGACGGCGATCTGAAGTTTCAGGCCGCCAGCGGCGACCTCGCCGTCGATCACCTTCGGGGAAATCTGAACGCACGCACCGCATCCGGGTCCATCACCGTCGCGGCGGCAGTCCGTGGCGAGATCTCGGCTCACACCTCAAGCGGCGACGTTGAAGTCGGCGTTCCAACGGGCACCGCCGCGCGGCTCGACATCATGACCGGTTCCGGTGTCGTCACCAATTCGCTGGAGTCTTCGGACGGGCCGGCTGACGGCGACGACACACTCGTCGTGCATGCGCGCACCGGGTCCGGCAACGTGTCCGTGCGCCGCGCGGTCGCCAATCCGGCGGCCTGACCTCACGTTCGGCGAGTGTGGATTTATTGCACGCAAACTCGCGAAAAGCGTGCATGAAGTCCACTCTCGGCGCGTACCTCGCACAGGAAATTGCTATCAGCGCTTAAGGTTTGGCCGCGGGGTGTCGCCTGGAGGCTGACCCCATGGGCGGCTATCGTGGCACCACTATGCCGGACCCGCTTCTCGCGTCCGCGGTGCCCCAGCCGCTGGGGTTGTCGATCGGAACGGCCAACCTGGTCAGCGCGCGCGTCGGAAACCCGCCCATGTCGCGTCGAGCCACGTTGACGTTGGCAAGCGGCCGCCCACCGCAAGTGGGCCTGCCGCCTGAGGACTTCGACGACGCTGTGATCACGGGGTTCGTCGAGCGCGTCGGCGATCCGATACCCCTTGTAGCGCCCGACGGATCGCAGCACCGCGCCGACCGACTCATGGTCGAGGCGCTGGCCGCGATGGTCGAGATGAGCGGACCCCCACCGTCAAGCATCACGGTGGCGGCGCCCGCCTATTGGACTACCGCTGCTGTCACCGCTCTGCACACCGCAATGCTCACCGTTCCTGCGTTGTCACCCAACGGCGCCGCCGTTCCGATGATCAGCGACGCCACCGCGGCGCTGACGGCACTGGCCGCCGATCCCGGCCTGCCGGCCAGCGGAGTCATCACGCTCGTCGACTTCGGCGCCACGGGAACGACTTTCACGCTTGCAGACGCGGCGGCGGGCTTCTCGCCCATCGGCGAGTCGATGCGCTACCACGAGTTCTCCGGCGACGCGATCGACCAACTGCTGCTGACCCACATCGTCAACGACCTCGTCTCGTCGCACGGAATCGACCCCGCGACCACCGCAGCCACCGCCGCCGTCGGCTCGCTCAGCCGGCTGCGCGACGATTGCCGACGCGCGAAGGAAACACTCTCGTCGGAGTCGGTGACCGATGTCGCCGTCGACCTTCCGTCGCACCAAGGCCGGGTTCGCCTCACCCGCGCCGAGCTCGAAAGCCTGATCGGCGATCCGCTCGCCGGGGTGATCGGCGCACTTCGAGATATGTTGAGCCGCAACGGTATTTCCCCTTCCGGAGTGGCGGCGATCGCTACAGTCGGCGGTGTCGCGAGCATTCCCCTAATCACGCAACGACTTTCAGAAGAAATGCGGATTCAGATCGTGACGACACCGCGACCGGAGCTCAACGCCGCGGCGGGCGCCGCGCTGCAGGGTGCCCGCGGGCCGCTTGCGGATGCACCGACCGCGGCTTCCGCGGCCGCAGCCATGGTTCCCCCGGACGAGGAGTACGGGTCGTCGACGTTCCGCGCGCTGGCGTGGTCGCAAGACGAGGACGTGGCCGACGAACCGGTGCCGTACACCGGTGAGGACTATGCCTTCGCGGGGGGCTACACCGACGCAATCAGTGCCCGTCCGCCTGTGCAGTTCGTCCCGCCGGTCGAGCCGCCCGTCGAAAAGCCGCCCCGCTGGTACCGCCGACCACTCGCCGCGGTTGGCCTGGCTGCTCTGCTCCCGCTGATCGCCGTCGGCGCCATCGCCTACGCGCTGACCGGCAACGAGCGGCCCATGCAGCAGACCCCGTCGTCGACTGCCGTCGTGCCGGCTCCGCCGTCCAGCGCGATTCCCGCGCCCGTTCCGTCGTCGGCCGCACCGATGCCGTCGGCAACCGCTCCCGCGATCGTCGCGACCACGCCGCCTCCTGCGCCGCCGCCACCACCGCCCCCGCCCGCGACGCACACGATCACCCAGTTGGTCACGCCGAGCCCGACGACGACGCCGCCGACCACCACGACCACCACCCAAACGACGACGACAACAACAACGACCACGACCACGACCACGACCACCCCGACGACGACCACCGCCACAACAACGACACCGACGATGACGACGTCCTACTTGACTGTGCCGTTCGTGCCCGTGCCGATTCCCGTTCAGGTTCCCGCGCAGAACACGCCCACCTATCAGCAGCCGTATCCGTATCAGCCGTATCAGCCCTAAGCGGGCGGCTCCGGCGGCGCCATGCGCCAATTGTCTGGATTCCTCGGCGAATACACGATGGGAATCAATTCGCCCATCCTGGGCCAGTTGTCCACGTCGGTCGCGAGCCGTTGATACACGACGTGCTCGCTGACCGTCGGCCCGTTGATGACACCCGTCACCGTCACGAACTGTTCACCTGTCGCGTCGGGCCGAGGGCTCACCCCGGTGATCAGCAGTGTGCCGCTCAGCGCGTCGTCCGGAGCCCTGCGCCGCATCAGCCACGGCGCCGCCAGGATGGCGATCGCGCCGATGACCACCAGCAGCCACACGATTTCCCACACGCCCTCATGGTAGGACTGCTGCCATGGGCAAAACGCCGGACGACGTTGCGCTGGCGTTGGCGTTGGCCGACGAGGCCGACTCGCTGACGATGCCGCGATTCGGCGCGGTCGACTTGCACGTCGACACCAAACCGGATCTCACGCCCGTCACCGACGCCGACCGATCCGTCGAAGAAGCGTTGCGTCACGCGTTGTCGACTCAGCGCCACGGCGATGCGGTGGTAGGCGAAGAGTACGGTGGCACAACAGAATTCGTAGGCCGGCAGTGGGTGATCGACCCGATCGACGGCACCAAGAACTTCGTTCGCGGGGTGC
This sequence comes from Mycobacterium sp., assembly GCA_035651275.1. Lineage (GTDB taxonomy): Bacteria > Actinomycetota > Actinomycetes > Mycobacteriales > Mycobacteriaceae > Mycobacterium. Next base: position 8,291 of record DASRFZ010000035.1, read on the forward strand.
CAGTGTGGGCGACGCTGATCGCACTGCTCGACGACGGTGTGCCGGTGGCCGGGGTGGTCAGCGCACCGGCACTGCGTCGTCGATGGTGGGCCTGCGCGGGCCAGGGCGCGTTCGCGGCAGTCGACGGTTCTGCCCCGAGGCGACTTCGCGTGTCGGCGGTCAGCGACCTTGACGCCGCGAGCTTGTCGTTTTCCAGCTTGTCGGGCTGGGGCACACGGCGGGACCGTTTTCTCGCGTTGACGGACGCGGTGTGGCGGGTGCGTGCGTACGGCGACTTCTTCTCGTACTGTCTCGTCGCCGAAGGGGCCGTCGACGTGGCCGCGGAGCCCGAGGTCTCCGTGTGGGATCTGGCGCCGCTGGACATTCTCGTGCGTGAGGCCGGTGGAACGTTCACGAGTCTCGACGGCGTGGCGGGACCGCACGCAGGAAGCGCCGTCGCGACGAACGGTCTGCTTCACGACGCAGTGCTGGCACAGCTATCCGGGAGGGATGAGAATGCCGAGACGCCACGATGATTCGTGGGACATCACCGAGAGCGTCGGAATAACCGCGTTGGGTGTGGCGGCCGCCCGCGCGTCGGAAACCGAATCCGCCGATCCGCTGATCCGCGATCCGTTCGCGCAGCTGTTTCTCGACGCCGCCGGAGATGGTCCGTGGAGCTTCTACTTCGGTCCGCGCTCCGGAGAGGATACGGAGCTCGATGCCGAGTCGGAGCAACGACGACGGGTCATGATCGACTACATGGCTTGCCGCACGGCGTTTTTCGACGAGTTCTTTCTCAATGCCACCGAGAGCGGCATTCGGCAAATCGTCATCGTCGCGTCCGGCCTCGACTCTCGGGCGTGGCGCCTACCGTGGCCCGACGGCGTCGTCGTCTACGAGATCGACCAACCACGTGTGCTCGAGTTCAAGTCGGCGACAATGCACGCGGGGGGCGCCGAGCCGGCCTGCACACGCGTCGAGGTCGCCGTCGACCTGCGCCGGGACTGGCCAACCACGTTGCGGGACAAGGGTTTCGACACTTCTGCGCCCAGCGCCTGGTCGACGGAGGGCCTGCTGCCCTATCTGCCGGCCGACGCCCAGGATCTGCTGTTCGAGCGTATTGACGCCCTCAGCTGTCCTGATGCCCGCCTCGCCATCGAATCGCTGCCGATCGATTTCCCGGACTCCCCCTGGGTCGCTCGCCGCCGCGAACAGATGGAACGTCAGCGTGCGGCTGCGGCGAAAGCCGGGCGCACGGGGATGCCGAACGTGCCGGACCTCTGGTATTTCGAGAAACGCACCGACGTTGCTGCGTGGCTGCAGTCGCGCGGCTGGCAGGTGTCGGTCGAGCCGAGCGTGGATCTTCTTGACCGCTATCGACGGCTGCCGCCGGACGACCTGGCGCAGGGGTTGCCGCCGAACAAGTTCGTGACGGCGCGCCGGGGCGAGTGAACGACTGTTCGCCGATGTGACGTTGGCAACAAGCAGTTCTATCTTACTCCGGAGTAAGATACGGTTACCGGCACTGCCACCGAAAACGAGGCTGCTGACATGACCAACACACTCCCGTCGAAAAGCGAAACTCGCCGCGCCAAGCGGCGCGAAAAGAAGGCCGGCCGCGAAAGCGCCGTCGGCCTGCAACGCCACAAGCGCACCCCCACCGACGTCGGGCTGGCGATCATCACGCCGATCGTCGGCCAGGAGTTCCTCGACAAGTACGGCCTGCGCGACCCGCTGAACCGGACCCTGCGCTACGGCATCAAGCAGGCGTTCTCGATCGCCGGGGCGACCACCCGCCAGTTCAAACGCGTACAAGGCGTGCGCGGCGGCCCGACCCGGCTCAAGACCAGCGGCAAGAACTACTTCGACCTGACGCCCGACGACGAGCAAAAGATGATCGTCGAGACGGTCAACGAATTCGCCGAGGAAATCCTGCGGCCTGCCGCGCGCGAAGCCGACGACGCGGCCGCCTACCCGGCAAATCTCGTCGAGAAGGCCGCCGAGCTCGGCATCACGGCGATCAACATACCGGAGAACTTCGAAGGCATTGCCGCACACCGTAATACCGTGACGAACGCTTTGGTGGCCGAGGCGCTGGCGTACGGCGACATGGGGTTGGCACTGCCGATCCTGGCCCCGGGCGGCGTCGCGTCGGCGTTGACCAACTGGGGCAGCGCCGATCAGCAGGCCACCTATCTGCCCGACTTCGCGGGCGAGAAGGTGCCGCAGGCGTGCGTCGCAATCACCGAGCCGCACGCGCTGTTTGACCCGATGGCGCTTAATACGACTGCGGTCCGCACGCCCAGCGGCTACCGGCTGTCCGGCGTCAAGTCGCTGGTACCGGCCGCCGCCGACGCAGAGCTCTTTATCGTCGGCGCCCAATTGAACGGCAAGCCAGCGCTTTTCATCGTCGAATCGTCGTCGTCAGGGTTGACCGTCAAGGCCGACCCCAGCATGGGCATCCGCGCGGCCGCACTCGGCCAGGTTGAACTCGACAACGTGTCGGTGCCGCTGACTGCGCGGCTCGGCGAAGACGACGCGGCCGATACCGACTACTCCGAGGCCGTCGCATTGTCGCGGCTCGGCTGGGCGGCGCTGGCCGTCGGAACCTCTCATGCGGTGCTCGACTACGTCGTGCCGTATGTCAAGGAGCGGCAGGCATTTGGCGAGCCGATCGCGCATCGCCAGTCGGTCGCGTTCATGTGCGCGAACATCGCGATCGAACTGGACGGCCTGCGGTTGATCACCTGGCGCGGCGCGTCACGCGCGGAGCAGGGCCTGTCGTTCACCCGCGAGGCGGCCCTGGCCAAGAGGCTGGGTACCGACAAGGGCATGCAGATCGGGCTCGACGGTGTGCAACTGCTCGGCGGCCACGGCTACACCAAGGAACATCCCGTCGAACGCTGGTACCGCGACCTTCGCGCAATCGGCGTCGCCGAGGGCGTCGTAGTTATCTAAGCGAACGGAAAGTCAGTCATGGCAATCAATTTGGAGCTGCCGAACAAACTGCAGGCAGTCATCGACAAGGCACACCAAGGTGCGGCCGAGCTGCTGCGGCCGATCTCGCGTAAGTGGGATCTCCGCGAGCACGAATACCCCGTCGAGCTCGACACACTAGCGAACCTGTTCGAAGGCATCTCCGAGGCAAACGCTTTCGCCTTCGCCGGAGCCGAGGCGTTCCGCGACGCCGACGAGGCGAAGGAGCAGAACCACAACGGCGGCAACATGTCCGCTGTTCTCAACGTGATGGAAATCAGTTGGGGCGACGTCGCTTTGATGCTCTCGGTGCCGCGCCAGGGGCTGGGCAACGCCGCCATCAGCGGTGTGGCCACCGACGAGCAGCTCGAGCGACTGGGCAAGGGCGTGTGGGCGGCAATGGCAATCACCGAGCCGGGATTCGGCTCCGACTCGGCCGCCGTGTCCACGACCGCGAAACTCGACGGCGACGAGTACGTCATCAACGGCGAGAAGATCTTCGTGACGGCGGGCTCGCGGGCCACGCACATCGTCGTGTGGGCGACCCTGGACAAGTCGAAGGGGCGCGCGGCAATCAAGTCGTTCATCGTGCCCCGCGAGCATCCCGGGGTGACTGTCGAGCGGCTCGAGGACAAGCTCGGCATCAAGGCGTCCGACACCGCGGTCATTCGCTTCGACAACGTCCGGATCCCCAAAGAGAACCTGCTCGGCAGCCCCGAGATCGAGGTCGAAAAGGGCTTCGCCGGCGTAATGGAGACGTTCGACAACACTCGGCCCGTCGTCGCGGCGATGGCCGTCGGCATCGCACGGGCGGCGTTAGAAGAGCTGCGCAGAATTCTCACCGAGGCCGGCGTGGAGATCTCGTATGACAAGCCCGCGCACGCGCAGTCGGCGCCCGCCGCGGAGTTCTTGCGGATGGAGGCCGACTGGGAGGCGGGCTACCTGCTGATGGTGCGCTCGGCATGGCAGGCCGACAACGACATTCCGAACAGCAAGGAAGCGTCGATGGGCAAAGCCAAGGCTGCCCGCGTCGCAACTGACATCACGCTCAAGGCCGTCGAAATGGCAGGCACCACAGGCTATTCCGAGCAGACGCTGCTGGAGAAGTGGGCGCGCGACTCGAAGATTCTTGACATCTTCGAGGGCACGCAGCAAATCCAGCAGCTCGTCGTCGCACGCCGGTTGCTGGGCCTCTCGTCCTCCGAACTCAAGTAGTCCGTTTCTCGCGCGAAGGCGAGGTCTAGACGCCCGTCCAGGCGGTCGCGACTTGCTCGGCAATGTCGATCACCTGCGCGGCTTGCGAGCGCGGATCGTCGATCTGCTTGCTGACATGGCGGGCGATGAACCGCTTGATCTCACCGTCGACGCCCGCGATGATCCTCAGCACCTCGCCGCGAATCGACGTGGACGCTACGTCAACGCTGATGTCCGACGGGCGCGGCTTCGGGACGTCGATGATCAACAGCAACGGCTCGGCGGCGCGCGCGGTGGCTCGCAACCCGATCTCACCGGATACCTTGAACCGCTGCTTGTCCAGTCGCAGGTCCAGCAGCAAGTCGATGGCGAGCGGAATCCGGATCACAAAGGTGATCTCCTCGCCGAGTGTCCGCGTGGCGCGGGGCTGCCCGATCGTCACGTTCGCGGTGACCTTTGCGATCCCCCCGGGGCCCTGCCCCATCGGCCCCATCTCGAGTTCCTCGCCGGCCATCGTCGCGAACGCATCGGCGACGCGCTTCTCGGTCACCGCAATCTCGAAGAACTTGCGGCCGAACTCTTCGTAGGTCATGTAGTCGTATGTGTTCATAGCGCTACCACCTTCGCACGAATGGCGTGCCCGACCCAGCAAATCATGCCGCTTCTGCTTCTGCGCCGAGCAGACGCGGACTCGCATCACCAACCCCTGTTGCGTGCGATTTGGTGTCTGCTCGCGGGCGAATCAGGGGTTGTGCGCGGTCGGAAACAAAAGTAATGTCACTTTTAGTTTTATGGCCGACGATCCGAGGAGCTGGCGTTGGAATCATTCGTTCACCTGCGTAAAGGCAAGACGCCGCGACGCCTGCACGCCGACCTCGACGGGCTCAAGGACGACGAGTTGGGCCGCGGCGGGTTCACCGGGCGCACGGCAAACATTTACCGCCGCCACGACCCCACCGCCTACCGCAGCGAAGGCCCGCTGCGGCCGGTCGACGTGCTCGCGACCGAACTCCAGCCCAGCGACGCCACCGACGCCGCGGGCGCTCCCCTGCTGCTCTTCTCCAACGCCGACTGCCGGGTCTCGCTGAGCCGCCGATCCGGCGAGATGCCGTTTTATGTGCGCCACGTCGACGGCGATCTGCTGTCGTTCGTCCACCGCGGCAGCGGCCTTTTCGAAACCGAGTTCGGGCCGCTGCGCTACCGCGAAGGCGACTGGGTCTATCTCCCCAAGGCGACGACGTGGCGACAGCTCCCCGACGCCGAAACCACGCTGTTGATGATCGAGGCCACCGACGAGTTCCGGGTGCCGCCTCCCGGTCAGCTCGGCCGCCACTTCCCGTTCGACCCGTCGCAGGTGACCATCCCCGAGCCGACGCCTATCGACGACGACGGACGCGACGAGTACGAAGTCCGCTTGGTCCATGACGGTGGCCCGACAACGCTGTACTACCAACACAATCCGATCGACGTCGAGGGCTGGCGCGGCGACAACTTCCCGTTCACGTTCAACATCACCGACTACAACGTCGTGACCTCTGACAGCGTGCACCTTCCGCCGACCGTGCATCTGTTCATGCAGGCGACCGGTGTCACCGTGATGAACTTCCTGCCCAAGCCGGCCGAAGGCGTGCCCGGCACCGAACGTACGCCGTGGTATCACCGCAACGTCGACTACGACGAGATCGCGTTCTTCCACGGTGGCGCACTGTATGGCATCCCGATGCCGCCCGGACTGATTTCGCATGCGCCGCAAGGGGTTCACCACGGTGCGCCCGAGAAAGCGCGCGAACGGGCGCGTCGCAAATTCGACGAGTTCACCAGTGTGGACTGGCAGGTCATTGCGATCGACACGCGGCGGCGTCTTGCGCCGAGTGATGAAGTGCTGGCTCACGGCCTGGGGCAGCATTGATGACGACGGCCGTGCGGTATGAATACGATCGCATCCCCTATCTTGTTGCATACCAAAATGATTCGGGCGTCCGCGACGTGTACGGTGGTGTCGCTGACCTGGTGGTGCTGGAAAGCCATCTGCTGAAACCGAAGAACAAGCCCTCCGACACCGTGCTGGTCTTCATGCACCCGATCGGCGGCGGTGCCTATCTGCCCATGATGAACGGCCTTGCCCGCGCGGGTCACCACGTCATCTACTGCAACAGCCGCTTCCGCGGCACCGACTCGGCACTGCTGATGGAGAAGGTCGTGCAAGACCTCGGCGAGTGCATCAAGGACGCCAAAACTCGGCTCGGCTACGACAAGGTGGTGCTGGCCGGCTGGAGCGGCGGCGGCTCGCTCTCGGTGTTCTACCAACAGCAGGCTCGAAGCCCGACCGTGACGGCGAGCCCGTCGGGAGATGGCCCTGACCTGACCAAGCTGGGGCTGATTCCCGCGGACGCGATCATGCTGCTGGCTGCGCACATCAGCCGGCACGGCACGCTCACCGAATGGCTGGATGCGTCGATCCTCGACGAGACCGACCCAACCAAACGGGATCCGGAGCTCGATCTGTACAACCGCGCGAATCCGAACCAGCCGCCGTACACCGAAAAGTTTCTCAAGCGCTACCGGCAGGCGCAGATAGACCGCAACCGCCGAATCACGAAGTGGGTCAAGGACAAACTCACCGAGCTGAAAGCATCGGGACGCCCCGATGACGAGTTCGCGTTCGTGGTGCACGGGACGATGGCCGACCCCCGCTGGCTGGACCCGACCGTCGACCCGAATGACCGCACGCCGGGCACCTGCTATCTGGGCGACCCGCAGTGGGTCAACACCTCGGCGGTCGGCTTGGCGCGGTTCTGCACGCTCCGCAGCTGGCTCTCGCAGTGGAGTTATGACGACGCCAACGGCGACGCCGTCAAAGCCGGCCCCGACATCGCCGTGCCCACGCTGGTGATCGGCAACCTCGCCGACGACGCCTGCACCCCCAGCCACACCCGTCGGCTGTACGCGGCGATCGGTTCGGCGGACAAGGAGATGCACGAGATCTCCGGCGCAAACCACTACTACTCAGGACCGGACCAACGTGAGACGCTGCGAGAGGCGGTCAGCATCTGCACCGACTGGTTGACCCGCCACGGCTTGTCACTGGAGGTTGCATGACCGTCGCCGGCCCGCTGGACGGCATCCGCGTGATCGAGGTGGGCACGCTGATCTCGGGACCCTTCGCCGGGCGTCTGCTGGGCGACATGGGCGCCGAGGTCGTCAAGATCGAACCGCCCGGCTCGCCCGACCCGCTGCGCACGTGGGGCCAGGCCGAACTCGACGGCCACCACTTCTTCTGGACCGTGCACGCCCGCAACAAGAAGGCGGCGACGCTCAACCTGCGCGAAGCCAAGGGCCGCGAGCTGTTCCTCGACCTCGTCGAGCGCTCTGACATCATCGTCGAGAACTTCCGGCCCGGCACTCTGGAGAAGTGGAACCTGGGTTACGACGTTCTGCGCGAACGCAATCGGGGCATCATTCTCGTGCGCGTGTCCGGCTACGGCCAGACGGGACCGGAGGCGCACAAAGCCGGGTATGCGTCGGTGGCCGAGGCGGCCAGCGGATTGCGGTACATGAACGGGTTTCCCGGCGGGCCGCCGCCGCGACTGGCCTTGTCGCTCGGCGACAGCCTGGCGGGCATGTTCGCGGTGAAGGGCGCACTCGCTGCTCTGTACCGGCGCACCGTCACAGGTGAGGGCCAGGTCGTCGATGCAGCGTTGACTGAATCATGTTTGGCGATCCAGGAATCCACGATTCCCGACTATGACGTCGGCGGTGTCGTGCGGGGGCCGTCGGGCACTCGGCTGGAGGGCATCGCACCGTCAAACATCTACCGCACTGCTGACGGCAGTTGGGTGGTGATCGCCGCGAACCAGGACACGGTGTTCCGCAGGTTGTGCTCGGCGATGGACCAACCAGAGCTCGCCACGGACGACCGGTTTGTCAATCACGTTGCGCGCGGACGTAATCAGGATGAGTTGGACAAGATCATCGGAGACTGGGCAGCGCAGCGTATGCCGTCAGACATCATCGCGACGCTGTCCGCCGCCGGGGTGATCAGCGGGCCCATCAACACGGTCGCGGAAGTGGTCGAAGATCCACAGCTGCGATCGCGTGGCATGCTCGCCGAGCACTTCGATGAGCGGATCGGCCGAAATGTGCTGGGACCCGGTGTGGTGCCGGTGCTTTCGGAGACACCCGGCACGATCCGCAATGCCGGCCCTGCCCGTCCCGGCCAACACAACGACGACATTTACTGCGGGTTGCTCGGCAGGACCGCTGCTGAACTCGACGCGCTGCGCGCGGAGGGTGTGATATGAGCCAGTTGCCCAGCCAGGTCACGATCCGCGAGGTCGCGCTGCGCGACGGGCTGCAGATCGAGCAGCCAATCCCGTTGCAGGCCAAGCTGGAACTGCTTGAGGCGATCGCGGCCACCGGTGTACGCGAAGTGGAGGCGACCGCGTTCGTCTCGCCTTCCAAGGTGCCGGCCATGGCCGACGCCGCCGAGGTTGCCGCCGCGCTGTCACGGTATCCGGACATCGACTTCTCCGCGCTCGTGGCAAGCCCGAACGGCGCGAAACGGGCTATCACCGCAGGCCTGCGGTCGATTGAATTCGTGGTGTCCGCGTCCGACCGGTTCAGCCACCGCAATGTCGGGCGGTCCAGCGAAGAGGCCACGGTACAGATCGAAGAGATCGTCCTACTGGCCCACGATGACGGCGTCAGCGTCGAGGTCATCATCGCGTGCGCATGGGACTGTCCGTTCGAAGGACCTACCCCGTCTGGTCGTACCGTCGAAATCGTCCGACGTGCACGGGATTACGGCGTCGACCGAATCGCGTTGGCCGACACGATCGGCACCACGACGCCACGACGCACCGTCGAATTGATCGACGAAGCTCGCGCGGTCGTCGACGACATCCCATTCGGCGCGCACTTCCACAACACCCGCGGCACCGGCTTGGCAAGCGCCTACGCCGCTGTCCAAGCCGGCATCACTCGTCTCGACGCCTCCGTCGGCGGGCTGGGCGGATGCCCGTTCGCGCCAGGCGCGACCGGCAACATCGCCACCGAAGACTTGGTGTACATGCTGCGCGACAGCGGCATCGACACGGGCGTGGACCTCGACGCGACGATTGGGGCCGCCCGCGTTGCGCAGCAGGCCGTCGGCCATGACCTACCCGGTGCGCTGCTGCGCGCCGGCGACCGGTTGCGATGAGCATGCCCGTCCAGACGCTCAGCTCCAAGGGTCGGCAGACTCGCGAAGCGATCGAGCAGGCTGCACGGAAACTCTTCGCGGAACGCGGCTTTCACGGCACCACCCTTGCGGACATCACCTCGGCGGCAGGTAAATCGCCCGCCGTGTTCTACCGCTACTTCGACGACAAGGAAGACCTGCTCGCCGCGCTGGCGGAATCGTTTCTGCACGACGTCGTCGAGCCCGCCGCCGTCAGCGTCTCTCTACCGGACTCCCCCGACGACACCGAGTTCTTCACCGCCGTCGTCACCGGCTACTGGAACATGTTCAAGCAGAACATCGGGATCATGATCGCCGTCGCGCAGCTCGCCGCAACCCAACCGCGGTTCGCCAAGGTGCAGAACGCGTTTCGCCGCTTCGGCATCGAGATCGTCGCAGCATCGGTGCGGCGCGCACAGGAGCAAGGCTACGGGTCCGAGCTGAATGCGGAACACGTCGCCGCGGCGATCGCGTTGCTGTTCGAGAATTTCACGACGGTGTTCGTCGCGTCGACCGGCCTCGGGCGCATCAGCGATCGCGACGCCATTGCCACGCTGTCCACGATCTGGAAGAAAACGCTGTATGGGTTCTGACGCCGAGCGCACGGTTGTTGTACACAAAGCGCGGGTGGACCCGCCAATAACCGTGCGCTCGGCGCACATTTGAAAGGGATTACCGTGGATTTCACTCTGCCCGACCATATTCCGGGGCTGCTCGCCGAAATCGACGCGTTCATCGAACGCGAGATCAAACCGCTGGAGCAGGAGAACATGCAGTACTTCGACCAGCGGCGCGAATACGCGCGGACCGACTGGGAGAACGGCGGCATTCCGGCCCGGGCGTGGGAGGAGCTGCTCGGCGAGATGCGCAGGCGCGCCGACAAGGCGGGCTGGCTGCGGTACGGGCTGCCGTCGTCGCTGGGTGGACGCGACGGAACCAACGTCGATATGGCGATCATCCGGGAGCACCTGGCGGCCAAGGGGCTTGGGCTGCACAACGATCTGCAAGACGAGTCGTCGATCGTCGGCAACTTTCCGCAGGTGATCATGATGGAGCGGTTCGGCACCGAGGCCCAGCGCAAAGAATGGTCCGAACCGATGTTACGGGGCGAGCGCGGATTCGCGTTCGGGTTGACCGAGCCGAGGCACGGGTCGGACGCAACGTGGATGGAGACACGTGCCGAGCGCAAGGGCGACAGCTGGGTGATCAACGGCGCCAAGCGATTCAACACCGGGGTGCATCGCGCCACCCATGACCTGGTGTTCGCACGCACGTCCGGGGAACCCGGGCAGGCCCTGGGAATCAGCGCGTTCCTTGTGCCGACGGACACCCCCGGCTTCGAGGTTCCGTATTACTGGTGGACGTTCAACATGCCGTCCGATCATGGCGAAGTGGAACTGCACGACGTCACTGTGCCGGGCGACGCGGTGCTCGGTGAGGTCGACCGCGGACTGGAGGTCGCACAGACGTTCTTGCACGAGAACAGAATTCGCCAGGCGGCCAGCAGTCTGGGTGCTGCGCAGTACTGCATCGACCGTGCGGTCGCGTACGCGAAGGAGCGGGTGGTGTTCGGCAAGCCGCTGGCGGTGAATCAGGCCGTGCAGTGGCCGCTGGTCGAATTGCAGACCGAAGCGCAGATGGTGCGGCTGCTTGTCTATTACGCAGCAGAGCAACTGGACCGCAATCACCATCTCGAGGTGTCCGACAAAGTGTCGATGGCGAACTACAGGGCAAACCGGCTGGTGTGCAACGCCGCCGACCGCGCGATGCAGATCTTCGGTGGCATCGGATACACCCGTCACGAGCCGTTCGAGCACATCTACCGCCATCACCGTCGCTACCGAATCACCGAGGGTTCCGAGGAGATTCAGATTCGACGCGTGGCCCAGAGACTGTTCAAGTTCGGCCAGTCATGACCGCTGAACCTCGGCGTGTCGACGAGCAGACACGCACGCTCGCGGAACTGGAGAAGGTGCTGGGCGTGCCGGTCGGCAACTTGCGGAAGCTGACGGGCGGAGCCAGCCGATCCACGTGGGCGTTCGAGGCCGACGGTCGGCGGTTGATCGCGCGCGCCGGCCCGCTCGATGACGTGCACGCGTCGATGGAGGTCGAGGCCCTCACTCAGCGCCTCGCCGCGGACCAGGGCGCACCTGTGCCGCATGTGCTGTTCGCTGACAAGACGTTGCTTGTCTGCGATTTCATTGACGGGGAGACGATCGCGCCGCGAATCCTTCGGTCGCTCAACGACGATGCGACGCGGACGCAGTTGCTCGACCAGTGCGCGCGTGCGCTCGCCGCGATCCATCGCGTCGATCCGGACAAGGCCGACGTCCGGCGACAAGACCAAATGGCGCTATGGCGCATGCAATTGGACGCAATGGGCGACACGACGGCCACCTTCGAGTGGGCTATGCGCTGGCTCGACGCGAACCGGCCCCCGCCGTCGCCGGCGGTGATGGTGCACGGTGACTTCCGCATGGGCAACCTGATCGTCGACGGCGGACAACTCGCCGCCGTGTTGGACTGGGAGCTCGTCCACGTCGGCGAGATCTACGAAGACCTGGCCTGGTTCTGCATCCGCGCGTGGCGATTCGGCGCGCCGCTGAGCCGCGCCGCGGGCGGCCTCGGCAGCATCGAAAGCTTCCTTTCCGCATACGAGAAAGCCAGCGGGACTACCGTCGACCGGGTGGGCATGCGGTGGTGGCTGATCCGAGCCACGCTGTCGTGGGGAATCATCTGCAGGCACCAGGCCGAACGGCACCTGTCCGGCCAGAACCGATCCGTCGAGCTGGCTGCGATCGGCCGCCGTGTGTGCGAAACCGAATGGGATCTCCTCGATCTGCTGGACGCGGCATGACCCATCACGGCCGGCCCACCGCAGCCGAGCTCGTCGCAGCCGTCGCGGAGTTCCTCGCTGGCGATGTGCGCGGCGCGACGGACGGCCAGGTGAACTTCCATGCGCGCGTCGCGGCCAACGTGCTGCGGATCGTCGAACGCGAACTCACCAACGAACCGACCGCGACCATCGACGAACAGGAGCTCGTCGCAAAGATTCGCGACGGTGAGTTCAACGGCCGCGACGACGAGGTGCGGGCGGCCCTGCGCACGCTGGTTTATGACCGGCTCGCAGTCGCCCACCCCGGATACGCGGTGACGTCGGTGGCCGACCGGCTGTTCGCGGCGATCGAGGCCGGCGATGTCGACACCGTCGCCGCGATGTGGTCCGACGACGTCACCGTCTGGCATTCGGGTGACACCAGGCCGAGCGAAAAGACCCGCGCAATGAAGGTGATCGACTGGTTCGTGTCGTCAACCGCCGACCGCCACTACGACGTACTGGACCGGCAGGTGTTCGACGGCGGGTTCGTCCAGCAGCACCGCCTGCACGGGGCCACGCGCGCCGGTAGACCGTACGAGCTGCATGTCGGGATCATCATCCGTGTCGGTCGCGACGGGCTGATCACCCGCGTCGACGAATACTTCGACCCCGCGGACCTCGCACCACTGCTGCAACAACAGGAGGCGAAATGACAACGACCACAGAGATTTTGGGCAAAGCAATCGGCACCTGGACGCTCGACCCGGAGCGGTCGTCGTTCTCGTTCAAGAGCAAGACGATGTGGGGCCTGGCGTCCGTCAAGGGCCGGTTCACGCAGTTCAGCGGCGAAGGTCGCGTCGATGCAAGCGGGGCGGTGACGGGCCGGGTCGACGTGAAGGCAGCGACGGTGACGACGGGAATCAAGAAGCGCGACAACCACTTACGGTCGGCGGACTTTTTCGACGCCGAGCACTTCCCCGACATCAGCGTGACTGTGAACGGCGTCGATCCCGCCGAAGGCGAGGAGTTGAACGTCAGCGCCGACATGTCTATTCGCGGCAACACCGTTGCCCTCCCGTTGCGCGTGCACGCCGAACTCCTCGACGACGGAGCGGTCCGGTTGACCACGACCACAACTGTCGACCGGGAAGCGCTCGGGGTCACCGGGAACATGGCGGGCATGATCCCCAAGACCACCACTGTGTCGGCTGACGCCGTGTTCCGTCGCGTGGACGGCTAACATCCCCCCGTGCCCCTGATCCTGGTCTACAGCGACGATGCCCACGTCCGCGAACAGGTCAGGCTGGCGCTGGGCAAGCGAATCCACCCTGAACTGCCCGAGCTGGAGTACGCAGAGGTTGCGACCGGCCCGATGGTGACCCGCCGGATCGAAGAAGGCGACGTCGACCTCGCGATCCTCGACGGCGAGGCGACACCGGAGGGCGGGATGGGCATTGCGAAACAGCTCAAGGACGAGATCGAGAAATGCCCGCCGATCGTGGTGCTGACCGGTCGCCGCGACGACGCCTGGCTGGCGAAATGGTCGCGCGCCGAGGCCGCGGTCCCGCTTCCCGTCGACCCGATCCAGCTCGCGGACGCCGTCGTCGGGATCCTGCGGGGCGCTTAGCTCACAGGCCTCGCGCCGTAAGCCAGGCGTCAATCCGATCGGCGACGGTCTGCCATCCCGGCTCGAGCATCATGTCGTGGCCCATGTCCGGGAAGATTTCGGCTTCCGTCCCGTAAGCGCGCGCCGTCGCGTGAATCTCCTTGGTGGTGAAGCACGCGTCTTGCTCGCCTCCCAACACCAATAACGGCGTCGCGATGCGCTTGGGCCGCGGCAGCCTGAGCGCAGTGGCATCGATAGTGAGGCGCTGGCTTTCTGGCCCGAGGCGCGCAGTGTGGCGGACGACATCCGGCTCCGGAACGTCTGCACTGAAGAAGTAGCGGCGAGCACGTTCCGGGGTGTTGAAAATCTGCAACGAGTCGCCGGTGAGAGTGGCCGACATCGTGCGTCGGAAGTCACGTCGAAAGAGACGCAACAGAAATCCCCGCGCGCCGCGCGCGGGAACCGACGCCACGAGTACCCCCGCCGGCGCGCCGTGCGACTCCAGATACTTCTGGACGATGAAGCCGCCCATCGAATGCCCGATCACGACAGGCGGCAGCGGCAGGCTGTCGGCGACAGACACCGCGTCGTCGACGTAGTCGGCAATCGAACACCACCGCACAGGCTTTGGCGTCGGGCTGTTGCCATGCCCGCGAAGGCTGAGCGCCACGGCCCGGTATCCCTTGTCGGCGAAGTAGCTGAGGAAGTATTCGTCCCAGCACCACGCCCCGTGCCAGGCTCCGTGGACGAACAACAGCGGCGTCGGGTGCGCTTCGCTGCACGCGCCCTTGTCGATCACTTCGAGCACGAATCCGCCTCCTGCCTGCAGATCGGCCGCGGTTCGGCTGAGACTAGCTGCGTCCGCGGCCGCGCGCGGGTGGTTTGGGCGCATATGTCGTTACCCCTACTAAGCAGGCGTTCGGACCCTTGTTTAGGCTGTGGGAGAGGTCACGTGGCGACCCCCAGCCCGGGTTCCGTCACAGCCCGCGAACGCATCAGGGAGCGAGTTGAACATCTATCTGCCGATCCTGGTTCTCGGCGGGATCGCGGCCGCGTTTGCTGTGTTTTCGGTGGGTGTCGCGGTGCTCGCCGGCCCGCGTCGCTACAACCGGGCAAAGCTCGAAGCCTACGAGTGCGGGATCGAACCGACGGAAGAATTGGTCAGCGGGCCGTACGCGGCGCCGGGGCAGCGTTTCCCGATCAAGTACTACCTGACCGCGATGCTGTTCATCATCTTCGACATCGAAATCGTGTTCCTCTACCCGTGGGCGGTCACGTTCGACGCCCTGGGTTTGTTCGCGTTGGTCGAGATGCTCTTGTTCATGGCAACGGTGTTCGTCGCGTACGCCTACGTGTGGCGCCGCGGCGGCTTGAGTTGGGATTGACGGCGATGGGAATCGAGGAAAAACTCCCCGGCGGGATCCTTCTGTCGACGGTCGAGAAGGTGGCCGGATATGTGCGCGCCGGTTCGCTGTGGCCCGCGACATTCGGGCTGGCCTGCTGCGCCATCGAAATGATGGCGACGGCAGGGCCGCGTTTCGACATCGCCCGGTTCGGCATGGAGCGGTTCTCTGCGACACCGCGGCAGGCCGACCTGATGATCGTCGCGGGGCGCGTTTCGCAGAAGATGGCCCCGGTGCTGCGGCAGGTATACGACCAGATGGCCGAGCCGAAATGGGTTCTGGCCATGGGGGTTTGCGCGTCGTCGGGCGGCATGTTCAACAACTACGCGATCCTGCAGGGCGTCGACCACGTGGTACCGGTCGACATCTACCTCCCCGGCTGTCCGCCGCGGCCGGAGATGCTGTTGCACGCAATCCTGAAGCTGCACGACAAGATTCGGCAGATGCCGCTGGGCGTGGACCGCGAGGAGGCGGTGCGCGAAGCGGAAGCGGCCGCGATGTCGGCGGTGTCCCCGAACATGGACCCGACCATCCTGCAGATCGGCGGGCTGAGGCGATGAGCCTTCCCGGTGAAGAGCAGCGGGAGCCCGCGCAGTCGCACACGGCCGACGCTGACGCTGAGGTGATCCGCGTGCGCCGCGGCATGTTCGGCGTGCAGGGCAGCGGTGACACCTCCGGCTACGGCCGCTTGATCCAGGATGTCGCGCTGCCCGGCGAGAGCCCACGACCGTACGGCAGCTACTTCGACGAGGTCGTCGACAGGTTGAAAGAGGTTCTCGGCGAAGACAAGTACGACGCGGCCATCGAACGGGTCGTGGTATTTCGCGACCAGCTGACGCTGCACGTCGCCCGCGCTCACTTGGTCGAGGTGGCGCAAGCACTGCGTGACGATGCCGCGCTTCGGTTCGAGTTGTGCCTCGGCGTGTCCGGTGTGCACTACCCCACGGACACCGGACGCGAACTGCATGCGGTCTACCCGCTGATGTCGATCACCCACAATCGCCGCGTCCGACTCGAATCCGCAGCGCCGGACGCCGATCCTCATGTGCCGTCGCTGTTTTCGGTGTACCCGACCACCGACTGGCATGAGCGCGAGACCTACGACTTCTTCGGCATTGTCTTCGACGGGCATCCGTCTCTGACGCGCATCGAGATGCCCGACGACTGGGAGGGCCACCCACAGCGCAAGGACTACCCGTTGGGCGGCGTGCCGGTGGAATACCACGGTGCCGAGATACCACCGCCCGACGAGCGGAGGGCCTACAACTGATGACCACACACGACACGCCGGCCGACACTGTCGTCGTGGTCGGCGGCCAAGATTGGGAAGAAGTCGTCGCGGCGGCAAGGGAGTCCGCCGCGGGTGAGCGGATCGTCGTCAACATGGGTCCGCAGCACCCGTCCACGCACGGCGTCCTGCGGCTGATCCTGGAGATCGAAGGTGAGACCGTCACCGAAGCCCGGTGCGGAATCGGCTACTTACACACCGGGATCGAGAAGAACCTCGAGTACCGCACGTGGACGCAGGGCGTGACGTTCGTGACCCGGATGGACTACCTATCGCCGTTCTTCAACGAGGTCGCGTACTGCCTCGGCGTCGAAAAGCTGCTCGGCATCACCGACGACATTCCCGAGCGCGTCAACGTGATTCGGGTGATGTTGATGGAGCTCAACCGGATCTCGAGCCACCTCGTCGCGCTGGCCACCGGCGGCATGGAGCTGGGTGCGATGTCGGCGATGTTCTACGGATTCCGCGAACGCGAGCTGATTCTCAACGTCTTCGAGTTGATCAGCGGATTGCGGATGAACCACGCGTACATCCGGCCCGGCGGCCTGGCCGCGGACCTGCCCGACGACGCGATACCCAAACTTCGCGATCTGCTCAAGATTCTGCCGAAACGGTTGCGGGACATGGAGAACCTGCTCGTCGAGAACTACATCTGGAAGGCCCGCACGGTGGGCATCGGGTACCTCGACCTGACCGGCTGCATTGCGCTGGGTGTCACCGGCCCGATCCTGCGGGCCACCGGGCTGCCACACGACCTACGCCGCGCCGAACCGTACTGTGGCTACGAGAACTACGACTTCGACGTCATCACCGACGACCGCTGCGACGCCTACGGCCGCTTCCTGATTCGGGTCAAAGAGATGACCGAGTCGATCAAGATCGTCGAGCAGTGCGTGGACAAATTGGCCAAGACGCCTCGCGGCCCCTGGATGATCAGCGACAAGAAGCTCGCGTGGCCTGCCGACCTGGCGATCGGCCCCGACGGATATGGCAACTCGCCCAAGCACATTGCAAAGATCATGGGCAGCTCGATGGAGGCGCTGATCCACCACTTCAAGATCGTCACCGAGGGCATTCGGGTGCCCGCCGGCCAGGTCTACGTAGGCATCGAGTCGCCGCGCGGTGAACTCGGAGTGCACATGGTCAGCGACGGCGGCACTCGGCCCTACCGCGTG
Organism: Mycobacterium sp.; assembly: GCA_035651275.1. GTDB lineage: Bacteria > Actinomycetota > Actinomycetes > Mycobacteriales > Mycobacteriaceae > Mycobacterium. The sequence continues at coordinate 25,951 of DASRFZ010000035.1, forward strand.
CACTACCGCGACCCGTCGTTCACCAACCTTCAGGCCGTCGCTGCGATGTGCGAAGGCGGCATGGTCGCCGACGCGATCTCCGCGGTCGCGTCGATCGACCCGGTGATGGGCGGGGTGGATAGGTGACGGTCTTCGTGCCGCTCGGTCCCAAACCCGAAGAGCCGAGCCATCTTCACGGCCGCGAGAGTTATCCGGACGACGTCCGCGACCGTCTGGACGCCGACGCCAAGAAGATCATCGCGCGCTATCCGCAGAGCCGTTCGGCGCTGCTGCCGCTGCTTCATCTGGTACAGGCCGAGGACCGCTGCCTGACGCCGGCCGGCATCGAGTTCTGCGCTGACCAGCTCGGACTGACCGGGGCCGAGGTGACCGCTGTCGCGACGTTCTACTCGATGTACCGCCGCGACCCGACGGGCGACTACCTAGTCGGAGTGTGCACGAACACGCTGTGCGCAATCATGGGCGGGGACGCGATCTTCGACGCGCTGAGAGAACACCTCGACATCGGCAACGACCAAACCACCGATGACGGAAAGATCACGCTGCAGCACATCGAATGCAACGCGGCGTGCGACTACGCGCCCGTGGTGATGGTCAACTGGGAGTTCTTCGACAACCAAACGCCGGAATCCACAATCGAACTCGTCGACAAACTCCGAAACGGGGAGCGCGTCGCCCCGAGCCGCGGACTGCCGTTGTGCACGTTCCGCGAAACATCTCGCATCCTTGCGGGTTTCGCCGACGACCGCCCCGAGGAAGCCCAGCGCGACACCGGCGCAGCCACACTCGCCGGCCTGCGCGCCGCGCAGGAGGAGGGCTGATGGCCGAGCGGACACCGTTGACGCCCGTGCTGTCCCGGTTTTGGGACGACCAGGAGTCGTGGACCCTCGACACCTACCTCGAGCACGACGGCTACAAGGCGCTTGCCACCGCGCTGAAGATGAGTCCCGACGACGTCTTGCAGACGGTCAAGGACTCCGGACTGCGCGGGCGCGGTGGTGCGGGTTTCGGCACCGGAATGAAGTGGGGGTTCATCCCGCAAGGCGACAGTGGACCGGCCGCCAAGCCGCACTACCTGGTGGTCAACGCCGACGAGTCGGAACCGGGCACGTGCAAAGACATCCCACTGATGTTCATGACACCGCACTTCCTGGTGGAAGGCGCGATCATCGCCTGCCATGCGATCCGCGCTTCACACGCGTTCATTTACGTTCGCGGAGAAGTGGTTCCGGTGCTGCGCCGGTTGCGCCGCGCGGTCGCCGAGGCGTACGACGCGGGATACATCGGCCGCGACATCCTCGGCTCGGGATTCGATCTCGAGATCATCGTGCATGCCGGCGCGGGCGCATACATCTGCGGTGAGGAAACCGCGCTGCTGGACTCGCTGGAGGGCCGGCGCGGGCAGCCCCGGCTGCGGCCGCCGTTCCCGGCGGTGTCGGGCCTCTACGCATCACCTACGGTGGTCAACAACGTGGAGTCGATCGCCAGCGTCCCGCCGATCATCCTCAACGGCGTCGACTGGTTCCGGTCGATGGGCAGCGAGAAATCGCCTGGCTTCACGCTGTATTCGCTGTCGGGGCATGTCACCCGGCCCGGCCAGTACGAGGCACCGCTGGGCATCACGCTGCGCGAGTTGCTCGACTACGCCGGCGGTGTGCGGGCGGGGCATCGGCTCAAGTTCTGGACACCCGGTGGATCGTCGACGCCGATCCTGACCGACGAACATCTTGACGTGCCACTGGATTACGAGGGCGTGGGCGCGGCGGGGTCGATGCTGGGCACCAAGGCACTGCAGATCTTCGACGAGACCACCTGCGTGGTTCGTGCGGTGCGCCGGTGGACCGAGTTCTACGAGCACGAGTCTTGCGGCAAGTGCACGCCGTGTCGCGAAGGCACTTACTGGCTTGCGCAAATCTACGAGCGGCTGGAAACCGGTGACGGCACGTCGGCCGACATCGAGAAGCTGCTCGACATTTCCGACACTATCAACGGAAAGTCGTTCTGCGCGTTGGGCGACGGCGCTGCGAGTCCGATCTTCTCGTCGATCAAGTACTTCCGCGACGAGTACGTCGCGCACGTGGAGCAGCAAGGCTGTCCGTTCGATCCGCGAGACTCGATGCTCGTCGCACCGGAAGGGGCAGCGGTATGACCGCCACGGCCGATAAAGATCAGGCCACCGATACGGAGATGGTGACGCTGACGATCGACGGCGTCGAATTGTCAGTTCCCAAGGGCACATTGGTGATTCGCGCCGCCGAACTCCTCGGCATCCAGATTCCACGGTTCTGCGACCATCCGCTGCTCGACCCCGTCGGGGCGTGCCGGCAATGCCTCGTCGAGGTCGAGGGCCAGCGCAAGCCGATGGCGTCGTGCACGACGGTCGCCACCGACGACATGGTCGTGCACACCCAGTTCACATCGGAGGCCGCCGACAAAGCCCAGCGGGGCGTGATGGAGCTGCTGCTGATCAACCATCCGCTGGACTGCCCGGTGTGCGACAAGGGCGGTGAATGCCCGCTGCAGAACCAGGCAATGTCCAACGGGCGTCCGGACTCTCGCTTCGAGGATGTCAAACGCACATTCCCCAAACCGATCAACATCAGCTCGCAGGTCCTGCTTGACCGGGAGCGCTGTGTTCTGTGCGCACGCTGCACCAGGTTCTCGAACCAGATCGCCGGGGATCCGTTCATCGAATTGCTGGAACGCGGTGCGCTGCAACAGGTCGGCATCTACACAAAGGAACCGTTCGATTCCTACTTCTCGGGCAACACTGTCCAGATCTGCCCGGTCGGGGCGTTGACGGGCGCCGCGTACCGTTTTCGCGCCCGTCCGTTCGACCTGGTGTCCAGCCCCAGCGTGTGCGAGCACTGTGCGTCGGGCTGTTCGCAACGAACCGACCACCGCCGCGGTGTCGTGCTGCGCCGGCTCGCCGGCGACGACCCCGAAGTCAACGAGGAGTGGAACTGCGACAAAGGTCGCTGGGCGTTCACGTACGCCACCGCGGACGACCGAATTACCACGCCGCTTATCCGCGGCGACGACGGCACGTTGGCCACCGCGTCGTGGTCGGAGGCGTTGACCGCAGCTGCCAAGGGACTATCGGCTGCATACGGCAACGTCGGTGTGCTCGTGGGCGGGCGGGCAACGCTTGAGGACGCCTACGCGTACGCCAAGTTCGCCCGGGTCGTGCTGGGCAGCAACGACATTGACTTCCGTGCCCGCGCGCACTCGGCGGAGGAGGCCGAGTTCCTCGCGGCGCGCGTTGCCGGGCAGCCGATGACGGTCACGTATGCGGACCTCGAGTCCGCTCCGGTCGTGCTTCTCGTCGGGTTCGAGCCCGAAGAGGAATCCCCGATCGTGTACCTGCGGCTGCGCAAATCCGCTCGCAAGAACCGCTCTCAGGTGTACTCGATAGCGCCGTTCGCCACCCGCGGGCTGACGAAGATGTCCGGCACGCTGTTGCAGACCCCGCCCGGCGGTGAGGCCGCAAAACTTGACGAGCTGGGTTCCGGTGAATTCGCCGAAAGCCTCAGTGCGCCAGGTGCCCTCATCATTGTCGGTGAACGGGCCGCCTCGGCGCCCGGAGCGCTGACAGCCGCCGCCCGGTTGGCCGACCGCACCGGCGCCCGGCTTGCATGGGTGCCAAGGCGCGCCGGCGAACGTGGCGCCATCGACGCCGGTGCGCTCTACTCACTCTTGCCGGGCGGCCGACCCGCCAGTGACCCGGACGCGAGAGCCCAAGTGGCTTCGGCGTGGAATGTCACCGGCCTTCCTTCCGCGACGGGCCGTGGCGCCGACGAAATCCTGGCTGGAGCCAACGATTTCGGTGCACTGGTGGTCGGAGGCGTCGAACTGGCGGATTTGCGCGACCCGGTAGCCGCGGCCGCGGCCATCGATTCGGCCCCGTTTGTCGTCAGCCTCGAGATCAGGCGCAGCGCCGTCACCGACCGCGCTGACGTCGTGTTCCCGGTTGCACCGGTCGTCGAGAAAGCCGGCACCTTCGTGAATTGGGAAGGGCGCCAACGTCCGTTCGACCCTGCCCTTCGTAACACCGGTGCATTCGCCGACACGCGCGTGCTGCACATGATCGCCGACGAGATGGGCGCGGATCTCGGATTGCCGCACCCGGGCGCGGCCCGCGACGAGCTTGCCCGCCTTGGACTGTGGCAGGGCAAGCGACCCGATGCGCCGACGGGTGCACCCGCGCAGACAATCCAGCCGGGTAAAGGTCAGGCGGTGCTGGCGAGTTGGCGGATGCTGCTCGACAACGGCCGCCTTCAGGACGGCGAGCCGTACCTTGCCGGCACCGCACGACTTCCCGTGGCGCGGCTGTCGGCGGCGACGGCGGCCGAGATCGGTGCTGGCGATGGCGATCAGGTGAGGGTCAGCACGGAGCACGGCTCGGTCACACTGCCGTTGGCGGTCACCGAGATGGCCGACCACGTGGTCTGGGTACCGATGAACTCGGCGACCTCGACCGTGCACCAGAACTTGCGGGTGACAGCGGGTGCGACGGTCTCGATCGAGGTGGCGCGATGACGGGATTCGGACACGACCCGTGGTGGCTGGTTGTCGCGAAAGCGATCTTGGTCTTCGTGTTCCTGGTGCTCACTGTGCTGGTGGCAATCCTGGCCGAGCGAAAGCTGCTGGGCCGCATGCAGATGCGGTTCGGGCCGAATCGCGTCGGTCCGTTCGGTCTGCTGCAAAGCCTTGTCGACGGCGTCAAGCTCGGACTCAAAGAGGGACTAATTCCGGCTGGCGTCGACAAACCGATCTACCTGCTTGCGCCGGTGATCTCGGTGATCCCGGCGATCACGGCGTTTGCCGTCATCCCTTTCGGTCCAGAGGTTTCGGTGTTCGGACACCGAACACCTTTGCAGCTCACCGACTTACCGGTCGCGGTGCTGTATGTGCTCGCGGTGACGTCGGTCGGTGTGTACGGGATCGTGCTGGCCGGGTGGGCGTCGGGCTCGACTTATCCCCTGCTCGGCGGGCTGCGATCGTCGGCGCAGGTGATCTCGTACGAGATCGCGATGGCGCTGTCGTTCGCCGCGGTATTCCTTTACGCCGGAACGATGTCGACCTCAGGCATCGTGGCCGCCCAGGACCGCGTCTGGTACGTGTTCCTGCTCTTGCCGTCGTTCTTGATCTACACGACGTCGATGGTGGGTGAGACCAACCGGGCGCCGTTCGACCTTCCCGAGGCCGAGGGCGAGCTGGTCGGCGGGTTTCACACCGAGTACTCATCGCTGAAGTTCGCGATGTTCATGCTCGCCGAATACGTCAACATGACAACGGTTTCCGCACTCGCCACCACGATGTTCCTCGGCGGCTGGCATGCGCCGTGGCCGTTCAACATGATCGACGGCGCCAACAGCGGCTGGTGGCCGTTGATCTGGTTCGTCGGCAAGGTGTGGGGCTTCATGTTCCTGTACTTCTGGTTGCGCGCTACCCTGCCGCGCTTGCGCTATGACCAGTTCATGGCGCTCGGCTGGAAAGTTCTCATCCCGATCTCACTGGTGTGGGTGATGGTCGTCGGGACCGTGCGTGCGTTGCGCGCCGAGGGCTACCACCAGTGGGCGATGATCCTCATCGCCTGCAGCACTGTCGCTGGTATCGCGCTGCTGGTGTTCTTGCGGGGTTTGATGCGCACCAGGTTCCGGCCTGCCACGCCGGATCTTCCCGCTTCGGCGTACACCGACTTCCCCGTTCCGCCGCTACCGAGTCACAAGGAGCGCGCCGATGCCTAAGTTCCTCGAAGCGATCGCCGGTTTCGGCGTCACGCTATTTACGATGTTCAAAAAGCCTCTGACAGAGCAATATCCGGAAGAACCCGGCCCGGTGGCACCGAGGTATCACGGGCGGCACCAGCTCAACCGCTATCCCGACGGCCTCGAGAAGTGCATCGGATGCGAGCTGTGCGCGTGGGCGTGCCCCGCGGACGCGATCTATGTGGAGGGCGCGGACAACACTGAGGAAGAACGCTTTTCGCCCGGCGAGCGGTATGGACGGGTATATCAGATCAACTACTTGCGGTGCATCGGCTGCGGGTTGTGCATCGAAGCGTGCCCAACGCGGGCGTTGACGATGACCAACGACTACGAGATGGCCGACGACAACCGCACCGACTTGATCTACGGCAAGGACAAGCTGTTGGCGCCGCTGCTGCCCGGCATGGACGCGCCTCCACATCCGATGGCACCCGGGGCAACTGACGAGGACTACTACCGGGGAGACATCAAGCCTCTGCACGTGGAGCAGACGCCATGACGACATTGATGGCCGAGGCGCTGACCCGCACGTCGACCGGCGAGGCGGTGCTGTTCTGGATTCTCGCCGTCGTCGCACTCGTCGGCGCCCTCGGAATGGTGATGGCGTCCAAGGCGGTGTACTCGGCGATCTTCCTCGCGATGACGATGATTGTGCTGGCGGTGTTCTACATCGCCCAGGACGCACTGTTTCTCGGCGTGGTGCAGGTGGTCGTCTACACCGGCGCGGTGATGATGCTGTTCCTGTTCGTGCTGATGCTCATTGGGGTCGACACCGCCGAATCGCTCGTCGAGACACTTCGTGGCCAGCGCGTCGCCGCGCTGCTCGCTGGACTCGGGTTCGGGATCTTGCTGATCGCCGGGATCGGCACCACGACAACGTCGTTCACCGGCCTGGCGAAAGCCAATTATGGCGGCAACGTCCAGGGCCTGGCGATCCTGATCTTCACGCAGTACCTGTGGGCGTTCGAGGTGACCAGTGCGCTGCTCATCACCGCCGCACTCGGTGCGATGGTGCTCGCACACCGCGAGCGGTTCGAGCGTCGCAAGACTCAAAAGGAGTTGTCGCGTGAGCGTTTCGCGCCCGGCCAGCGCGCTACTCCCCTGCCCGGGCCGGGCGTGTACGCACGGCACAACGCGGTCGACATGCCCGCGCTGCTGCCCGACGGCTCGTTTTCGGACGTGTCGGTGTCGAAGGTGCTGGTGCCGCGCAGCGTCGACGTCTCCGGGAACGGAAGCGAGGGGAACAACCTGTGAATCCGCTCAACTACCTGTATCTGTCGGCGCTGCTGTTCACGATTGGGGGCGCCGGAGTGCTGTTGCGCCGCAACGCGATCGTCATGTTCATGTGTGTCGAGTTGATGCTCAACGCCGCAAACCTGGCGTTTGTCACGTTCGCCCGGATGCACGGCAACCTCGACGGACAGGTGGTGGCGTTCTTCACGATGATCGTCGCGGCCTGCGAAGTCGTGATTGGCCTGGCGATCATCATGACGATCTTCCGTGCCCGCCGGTCGGCTTCAGTCGACGATGCCAGCCTGCTGAAGCACTAGCATGACGCAACTCACCTGGCTTCTGTTGGCGCTGCCCATATTCGGGGCCGCCGTCCTGCTGCTGGCCGGCCGTCGCAGCGACCGCTGGGGTCATCTGCTCGGCTGCGCGACTGTGCTGACAGCCTTCGCGGTCGGCGTCGTCCTGTTCGCGGACATGCTTGGCCGCAGCGGCGACCGCGCCACCGATGTGCATGGGTTCTCCTGGGTCCCGGTCGAGGGCCTTCAGGTGAACTTCGGCCTCTTGCTGGATCCGCTGTCGATGTGCTTTGTCTTGTTGATCACCGGCGTCGGCTCATTGATCCACATCTACTCGATCGGGTACATGGCCGAAGACACCGACAGGCGAAGGTTTTTCGCATACCTCAACCTATTCATCGCGGCGATGTTGCTGCTGGTGCTGGCCGACAACTACCTCGGTCTGTACGTCGGGTGGGAAGGCGTGGGCCTCGCGTCGTATCTGCTGATCGGCTTCTGGTACCACAAGCCGTCGGCGGCCACCGCCGCAAAGAAGGCGTTCGTCGTCAACCGCGTGGGCGACGTCGGTCTCGCGCTGGCGATCTTCCTGATGTTCGCGACGTTCGGCACGATTTCGTACGCCGGCGTGTTCAGCAATCCCGGCGGCGCAAGCGAAGGCGTGCTGACCGCCATCGGCTTACTGCTTTTGCTTGGAGCATGCGGAAAGTCGGCCCAGGTGCCGCTGCAGTCGTGGCTCGGCGACGCGATGGAAGGCCCGACGCCGGTGTCCGCGCTGATCCACGCCGCGACCATGGTGACCGCCGGCGTGTATCTGATTGTGCGATCGCATCCGATCTACAACCTCGCGCCCGGCGCGCAAGCCGGCGTCGTGGCCGTCGGCGCCGTCACGCTGTTGTTCGGCGCGATCATCGGGTGCGCGAAAGACGACATCAAGAAGGCCCTCGCCGCGTCGACGATGAGTCAGATCGGCTACATGGTGCTGGCCGCCGGGCTCGGCCCTGCCGGCTACGCCTTCGCGATCATGCACCTGCTAACTCACGGTTTCTTCAAAGCGGGGCTGTTCTTGGGCGCGGGATCGGTGATGCACGCGATGGACGACGAAGTCGACATGCGCCGCTACGGCGGTCTGCGAACCTTCTTGCCGATCACGTTCGTCACGTTCGGATTGGGCTATCTGGCGATCATCGGCATGCCGCCGCTCGCCGGATTCTTCTCCAAGGACGCGATCATCGAAAGTGCCCTCGCCGCAGGAGGTTTCAAGGGGGCGATCCTCGGCGGTGCCGCGCTGCTGGGTGCGGGAATCACGGCGTTCTACATGACGCGGGTGATGATCATGACGTTCTTCGGGGAGAAGCGCTGGGCCCCTGACACGCATCCGCATGAGGCGCCGCGGGTGATGACCTGGCCGATGATCGTGTTGGCGGTCGGCTCGGTGGCCTCGGGCGGCCTGTTCGCCATCGGCGGCACTTTGCAGCACTGGCTGGAACCGGTGGTCGGCGCTCATGAAGAGGTGACGCACGCGATGCCGACGTGGCTGACCTCAATCATCGCGGTGGTGGTGATGGCGGTCGGCGTCGTGATCGCAGGGTTGATGTACGCGCGAAGACCGGTTCCCGCCGAGGCGCCCGCCGGATCGGTCCTCACCGTCGCGGCGCGCCGCGACCTGTACGGTGACGCGTTCAACGAGCAAGTGTTCATGCGGCCGGGCGCCGCTGCGACCGCGGGTCTGGTGGAACTCGACGACGAGGTTATCGACGGCTCGGTCAACGGTTTGGCCGCGGCGATCGGCTGGCTCTCCGGTGCAATGCGCATGGCGCAGACCGGATTCGCCCGGTCCTACGCGCTGTCGATGTTCGGCGGCGCCGTGCTGGTGGTCGCGGCGATCTTGGCGGTGAAGTTCTGGTGAGCGGCATCCCGTTGTTGACGATCCTCTGGTTGGTTCCGCTCGTCGGCGCGGTGATCACCGTGGTGCTGCCGCCCGCGTGGCGCGACGTCGCCAAGTACCTCGGCCTGGTCGTGTCCGTCGTTGTCCTCGTGCTCGCGGTGATCCTTGGTGTCGCGTTCCGGCCGGGCGGTGACCGCTATCAGTTCGTCGAATCCCATTCGTGGATACCGGCGTTGGGCACCTCGTACAACCTGGGCGTCGACGGCATCGCGCTCGTCTTGGTGCTTCTGACTGCGGTGCTGGTGCCATTGTTGATCTTGGCCGGCTGGAACGACGGCAGCGACCGGCCGCGGGCCACACACTCCTACGTAGCGCTAATGCTGGCCGTCGAGGCGATGGTGCTGATCTCGCTGATTTCGCTCGATGTGCTGCTGTTCTATGTGTTCTTCGAGGCCATGCTGATTCCGATGTACTTCATGATCGGCGGCTTCGGCAGCGGCGAGCGGCGCAGTCAGGCCGCGGTGAAGTTCTTGTTGTACAACCTGTTCGGTGGTCTGATCATGCTGGCCGCGGTGATCGGCTTGTACGTGGTGACGTCCGACGCCCACGGCGTTTTCGCGGGAGGCACATTCGATTTCCGCGCGATCGTCGACGCCGTGTCCAGCGGCCGGTTGGTCATCGACCCCGGCATCGCGAAGGCGTTGTTCGGTGGCTTCATGTTCGCGTTCGCGGTGAAGGCGCCGCTGTGGCCGTTCCACCGCTGGCTGCCCGACGCGGCCGTGCAATCCACGCCCGCCACCGCAGTGTTGATGATGGCAGTCGTCGACAAGGTCGGAACCTTCGGCATGCTGCGGTACTGCCTGCAGCTGTTCCCTGACGCGTCAATGTATTTCCGCCCGTTGATCATTGCCTTGGCGGTGGTCGGCATCGTCTACGGCGCGGTCGTGGCAATCGGTCAGACCGACGTGATGCGGCTGATCTCCTACACGTCGATCAGCCACTTCGGGTTCATCATCCTCGGCATCTTCGTGATGACGAGCCAGGGCCAGGCCGGCTCGACGCTGTACATGGTCAACCACGGGCTGTCCACGGCGGCGCTGTTCTTGATCGCCGGGTTCCTGGTGTCGCGGCGCGGTAGCCGCGCGATCGCCGCGTTCGGAGGCGTGCAGAAGGTGGCCCCAATTTTGGCGGGCACGTTCCTGGTCGCCGGCTTGGCGACCCTGTCGCTGCCCGGGCTGGCGCCGTTCATCAGCGAATTCCTGGTTCTGCTGGGCACATTCAGCCGCTTCGAGGTGGCCGCCGTCATCGCCTCCAGCGCGCTGGTGCTCTCGGCGGTCTACATCCTGTGGATGTATCAGCGGATGATGACCGGGCCCGTCAAGGACGGCAACGAGCGCCTTCGCGATCTGGTGCCCCGCGAGGCAGTCGTCGTCGCGCCGTTGGTGGCCCTGCTGCTGGTCCTCGGCGTGTACCCGAAACCGGTGCTCGACATGGTCAATCCCGCCGTGGGTCAGACGCTGACCACGATCGGTCAGCATGATCCGGTGCCTACCACCAAGCCGGCCAAAGTGGCAGAGGGACAACCGAAGTGAGCATTGCTACCCCGCACGTCGAATACACTTTGCTGTCGCCGATGCTGATTGTGTTCGGCGCGGCCGTCGCCGGTGTGCTCGTGGAGGCGTTCCTGCCACGGCGGGCTCGCTATGCGGCGCAACTGGTGTTGAGTCTCGGTGCGTCGGTAGCCGCGCTGGTCGCGGTGGTGCTGGTCTGGCGCACGACCCACATGCCCGGTCGGACTGCCATCAAGGATGCGGTGGCTGTCGACGGGCCGACGCTGCTGCTGCAAGGCACGGTGCTGGTGATCGGGATCCTGGCCATCATGTTGATCGCCGAACGTCGGATCGCCACGGAAAAGGTTGCTGTCGAAGCGGTTTCGCATGCCCATGCCGGCTTCGACGCGTTCACGCCGCAAGCCGCGGCCATCCCGGACAGCCCGGCGGAGCGTGACGCCGACCGCGCCGGGTTCAGCCAGACCGAGGTGTTCCCGCTGACGCTGCTGGCGCTCGCCGGCATGCTGCTGTTTCCCGCCGCCAACGACCTGCTGACGATGTTCGTCGCGCTTGAGGTGCTGTCGCTGCCGCTGTACCTGCTGTGCGGGCTGGCCCGACGCCGTCGACTGCTGTCGCAAGAGGCGGCGCTGAAATACTTTCTGCTTGGTGCGTTTTCGTCGGCCTTCTTCCTCTACGGCATTGCGCTGCTGTACGGCTACGCAGGCACGTTGAGCCTCAAGGGAGTCGGCGACGCGATCACCGGCCAGCGCGGCGACCAGTCCATGGCGTTGATTGGTGTCGCGCTGCTGGTGCTCGGTCTGCTGTTCAAGGTCGGCGCCGTCCCGTTCCACGCGTGGATACCGGACGTGTATCAGGGTGCACCGACGCCGATCACCGGGTTCATGGCCGCCGCAACGAAGATCGCCGCGTTCGGCGCGATGCTGCGGATCCTCTACGTCGCGCTGCCCGGTTTCCACAACGAGTGGCGACCCGTGATGTGGGGGATCGCGATTCTCACGATGACGATCGGAACGATCAGCGCGGTCACGCAGTCCGACGTGAAACGGATGCTGGCGTATTCGTCGATCGCGCATGCCGGTTTCATTTTGACGGGCGTGATCGCCGCCCCGCATGCGGCCGGCCTGTCGTCGACGATGTTCTATCTGGTCGCATACGGGTTCAGCACGCTGGGGGCTTTCGCCGTTGTGGCGTTGGTGCGCAACGCAGATGGCGACGAAGATACCGACATGTTGCGCTGGGCGGGCCTCGGACGCGACCGGCCGATCGTCGGCATCATGTTCTCGATGTTCCTTCTCGCATTCGCCGGTATTCCGTTGACGAGCGGCTTCATCGCCAAGTTCGCGGTGTTCAAGGCCGCGATCCAGGGCGGCGCCACGCCGCTGGTGATCGTCGGCGTGGTGGCCAGCGGCGTCGCAGCCTACTTCTACGTACGGGTGATCGTGCTGATGTTCTTCACCGACGCACCGGCCGACCCGCCCCACATCGCGGTGCCCGGGGCGCTGAGCAAAGCGGCTATCGCTGTCACGGCCGCCGCGACCGTCATTCTCGGCATCGTGCCGCAGCCGCTGCTCGACTTGTGTGATACCGCAGCCCATTTCGTGCGCTAACCCGTTCCGCGAACGTCGACTTTTGGTCGAATATTCGTTGAAATAGCGGACATAAGTCGACGCTCGGCGATCTGGTCAGCCTGAGTTCGCCAGGCCGGCGATCAGGTTGATGGTGATCGCCAGCACCACCGCTCCGAGAAGGTAGGACAGAATCGCCTGCCGTAACGCAGTGCTTCGCACCGCAGTCGCCTTCAGCGCAGTGTCGGACACCTGATAGGTCATGCCGATCGTGAACCCGAGGTAGGCGAAATCGACATAGGCCGGGGGCTCTTGTTGGTTGAACTCGATCCCGCCGGTTTCACCGGTGTAGTAGAACCGCGCATAACGCAAGCTGTAGACGGTGTGGACGGCGAACCATGCGGCGACGACGCTCGCGAATCCGACCGCGGCGGCGATCTCGGCTTCGGCGCCGTGCGCTCGTCCTGCCGCGAGTAGGTAGCCCACGCCGACCAGACTCGCGACACTCGCCGATACCACGAGGGTGTCCGAGTACGAGCGCGTCGGATCTTCCCGGGTGGCATGTGATTTCGTGGCGGCCGCATCCATTCGGCCGATCGCGATCCACGTCCACGCGAGGTAGGTCGCTGCTCCGGCGATCCACCCTGCGGGTGGGGCGAACGCCCATCCTGCCGTCACTCCGACGGCCAACGCAACGGCAATGCCAATCGGCACCGCCACCGCCACCCGCAGGATCACGGGACCTTCCCTGGCCAGCCAGCGCATGGCTACGCCACGACGCCGTTGACGATGATGGCGGTCGTCTGCGCCACCCAGTCGTCGTCGAGCGCGTCGTCCGGCCGCAACAACAGGCGCAGCATCGTCGCACCTCCGATCACCTCGATGAGCCGGTCGGGATTGACGTCCGGTTCGGCGTCTCCCTCCGCGACCGCGCGGTCGACCCGGTCACGAACCATCACGAACAGATCCGTAAAACGTTGTACCACACGGGTATTTAGTTCGGGATCGCCTGCCATGTCGGCGACCAAACCCGGAAGCGCCGCACGGACCACCGGCGTAGTGAACACGTCTCGCGTGGCCTCGACCATCGCGCGCACGTCCTCGGCGAAGCTGTGCGACCGTCGTCGCAGCGCGGTCGGCGTGGCTGGGAAAGCAGCCTCGTGGACGAGTTCGGCCTTGCTGGACCATCGACGATAGAGCGCGGTCTTGGTGGTGCCCGCGCGCTCGGCGACAGCGGCCATCGTCACGTTCGCATAGCCGATTTCTTCCAGGAGTTCGGTGGCTGCTCGCAGGATCGACGCATCGATGCGTGGGTCCCGCGGCCGCCCAGGGGCCTTGTCAACGATGACCGAGTCTGCTTTCATAACGCTACCGAGCGTATCGTAATTATCGACCGAAGGGCGAATTGTGGCAGGAGAACCGGCTGTCGACGAGGTCAGCCGACTACAGCACTCGAGCCGCGACACCAGCACGTTGCCCAAGGTGATGTCGCGGTGGCTGTCGACCGTCCTGCCCGGCGGCGCGACTCCCGAGGTCACCGTCGAAAGCGGCGTGGACGCGAACGGCATGTCGTCGGAAACGATCATCCTGACGGCGCAGTGGACCGAGGATAACGCGCCCGTCGAGCAGCGCTTCGTCGTCCGCGTGGCACCGACAGCGCAGGACGTGCCCGTGTTCCCGTCGTACCGGCTGGACCACCAGTTCGACGTGATCCGGTTGGTCTCCGAGCTCACCGACGTCCCTGTCCCCCAGGTGCGCTGGATCGAGACGACGGGCGACGTGCTGGGCGCGCCGTTCTTCCTGATGGACTTCGTGGACGGGGTGGTGCCTCCCGACGTGATGCCATACACATTCGGGGGCAACTGGTTTTCCGACGCGCCAGCGGAATCGCAGCGGCTGCTGCAGGATTCGACTGTCGAGGTGCTGGCGAAGCTGCACGCGATCCCGGATCCGACATCCACGTTCGGCTTCCTTTCCGAAGGTCCTGGGACCGCGCTCGAGCGCCACTTCGCGTGGGTGCGGTCCTGGTATGACTTCGCGGTACCGGACATCGGCCGTTCGCCGTTGCTGGAGCGCACCTTCGACTGGTTGCAGCAGAACTGGCCGACGGAGGTCGCCGCCAACGATCCGGTGCTGTTGTGGGGGGATTCGCGTGTCGGCAACGTCTTGTACTCCGACTTTCGGCCCGTCGCGGTGCTCGACTGGGAGATGACGACGCTCGGTCCCCGCGAGCTCGACGTCGCGTGGCTGATCTTCGCGCACATGGTGTTTCAGGAATTGGCGGGATTGGCCGGCCTGCGAGGGCTGCCCGACGTGCTGCGCGAGGAAGACGTCCGCGCGACGTACCAAGCGCTCACCGGCGTGGAACTCGGTGACCTGCACTGGTTTTACGCCTACTCGGGCGTGATGTGGGCGTGCGTGTTCATGCGCACCGGCGCGCGAAGGGTGCACTTCGGTGAGGTGGAAAAGCCCGATGACGTCGAATCCCTGTTCTATCACGCCGCTTTGATGAAACGACTGATCGGAGAAACATCCTGATGCTGGGGCCCGTCGACGAATTTCCCGTCCACCAGGTACCTCACCCGATCGCGTGGGCCGGTTCCAGCGACCGCAACTTCTACGACCGGTCATACTTCAACGCACACGACCGCACCGGAGACATCTTCCTCATCAGCGGGATCGGCTATTACCCGAACCTCGGCGTCAAAGACGCCTTCGTGTTGGTGCGAAGAGGCGACCAGCAGACCGCCGTGCATCTGTGCGACGCGATCGACCAGGACCGGTTGAACCAGCGCGTCAACGGCTACCGGGTCGAGGTCGTCGAGCCGCTGCACAAACTGCACGTCGTCATGGAGGAAACGGAGGGCATCGCCGTCGACCTCACGTGGGACGGCTTGTTCAATGTCGTCCAAGAGCAGCGGCACTTCCTACGTAGCGGCAACCGAATCACGTTGGACGCCCAGCGGTTTGCCCAAGTCGGCAGGTGGAGCGGCCGCATCGCGATCGACGGCGAGGAGATCGCGGTCGACCCGTCGACGTGGATCGGATCCCGCGACCGGTCGTGGGGCATCCGCCCGATCGGCGAGCCGGAGCCCGCCGGTCGTCCCGCCGATCCTCCGTTCGAAGGCATGTGGTGGCTCTACGTGCCAATGGCTTTCGACGACTTCGGGATTGTGCTCATCATTCAGGAGGAGCCCAACGGCTTCCGGTCGTTGAACGACTGCACGCGCATTTGGCGCGACGGGCGCGTCGAGCAACTCGGGTGGCCGCGGGTGACGATCCACTACGTGTCCGGCACCCGGATACCGACCGGCACGACGATCGAGGCCACCGCAGGCGACGGCTCACCGGTGCGCTTCGAGGTGGAGTCCAAGTTGCCGGTGCCGATCCATGTCGGCGGCGGCTACGGCGGTGACTCCGATTGGCTGCACGGGATGTGGAAGGGCGAAAAGTTCACGGAGCGACTGACATACGACATGACAGATCCCGCGATCATCGCGCGCTCCGGGTTCGGGGTGATCGACCATGTGGGCCGCGCGATGTGCCATGAGGGCGACCGCAAACCCGCCGAAGGGTGGGGGCTGTTCGAACACGGCGCACTGGGCCGCCACGACCCGTCGGGCTTCGCCGACTGGCTGACGGTCGCGCCGTAAGACGGCCTACGCGGATTGCGCGCTGTCCTCGGCGACGCGGCCGAACACCATCGACTCCTCGATGCGGTCGAACCGGTGATCGATCGAGTCGAGAAGGTAGTTGTGCCGCACATTCCACGGCCGGTGCGTGCCCGATTTCGGCAGCACGTCGAGTGAGCGCAGCACATAGCCGGACTGCAGGTCGAACGTCGGCTTCTCGGTCATCTGCGCCTCCCCCATGTGCGGGTAGGCGTGGGTGTAGCCGTGAGAATGCATGTACGCCAACAACCTCGCCACAGCCTCCGCGGTCATGTCGGCCCGCAACGTCCACGACGCGTTGGTGTAGCCGATGCACCATGCCAGGTTTGGTACGTCTTCGAGCAGATGGCCCTTGTACACGAAGCGGTCGTGCGGGGTGATCTTCTCGCCGTCGATGCTTACCGTGATACCACCCAGGGCCTGCAACTGGAGCCCCGTGGCCGTGACGACGACGTCGGCGTCGATGTGGCGGCCAGACTTCAACGCGATGCCGGTCGCGTCGAAGTGGTCGATATGGTCGGTGACCACCTCGGTGCGGCCCTCCGCGATGGTCTTGTAGACGTCGGCGTCGAGGATCAGGCAGAGCCGCTGATCCCACGGGTTGTAGCGCGGCTTGAAGTGCGTGTCGATGTCGAAGCCGTCGGGCAGGTTCTTTTGCGCGGTCCGTCGCAAATACGCCTTCATCAACCCGGGCGCCTTCTTCGCGAACTGGTAGGTCAGAACGTAGAACAATGCGAAACGCCACTTGATGAGCCAGTGGGCAGCCTTGGGCGGCAGTACTTTTCGCAGCACATTGGACAGCGGGTCCACTTTTCGTGACGAGTACAGGTATGTCGGCGACCGCTGCAGCATTGTCACGTGACCGGCCTTCTGGGACAGCTCAGGGATCAAGCTGATCGCGGTCGCACCGCTGCCGATGACCACCACGTGCTTGCCCTCGTAGTCCAACGACTCCGGCCAGTGCTGCGGATGCACAACTTGTCCGGTGAAGTCGTCGATACCGCGGAAGTCCGGAGTGTAGGGATCGTCGTAGTTGTAGTAGCCAGTCGCGCAGAACAGGAATCGGCATTGGTACGTCGTGTCTGCGCCGTCCTGCTCGGCGCGGACGGTCCAGGTGTCGGTGGTCGAATCCCAGTCGACGGAACGTACATAGGTATTGAAACGGATGTGTTCGGCGATGCCGTGCTTGTCTGCGGTCTCGGTCAGGTAGTTCCAGATGTGCTCGCCGTCGGCGATGGCGTCGTCGTAAGGCCACGGCTCCCACGGGAAGCTCAGCGTGAAGATGTCGCTGTCAGAACGAACGCCTGGGTAGCGGAACAGGTCCCAGGTTCCGCCGAGTTGTTCGCGCCGTTCCAGCACCGCGTAGCGCAGGTGGGGGTTCTGCTTGTGAATGTGGTACGCGGCACCGATGCCTGAAATGCCGGCACCGACGATCAGCACGTCGACATACTGGTCCGTCATGTCTCACACGATAGGCATGTATCGACGCGGTGGATAGGAGTTGGATAGAGGCCGTGACTGAGACGAATACCGATGTTGTGATCGTCGGAGCGGGCTTCGCCGGTCTGACCGCCGCAAGGGAATTGGCCCAGCAGGGCCGCGACGTCGTCGTACTCGAAGGCAGAGACCGCGTCGGCGGCCGGTCGTGCACGGCCACCATCGCCGGCGTGCCCGTCGACCTCGGCGGCACGTTCGTCGGGCCCACCCAGGACGAGGTGCTCAAACTCGCCGCCGACCTGGGCTGTCAGACCGTGCCGACGTACGACGAAGGGGACAACCTGATCCGCTGGCGGGGGCGGTCACGGGCGTACCGCGGGACGATCCCTAAGCTGTCGCCGCGAGAACTGCTCAACCTCGGCCGCGTCCGGTGGCAGCTGGCGAGGCTGACCCGTCGAGTGTCGCTGCAGGAGCCGTGGACGGCGGACCCGGCACTGGATGCGGTGACGTTGGCCGACTGGCTGCGGTCGATTCGCGCGTCGTCGTCATCGCGGGACCTGATGGCCATCGTCAGCAGGGTGACGTGGGGTTGCGAGCCGGACGAGGTGTCGATGCTGCACGCCGTGCGCTACGTCAAGGCGGCGGGCGGGATGGACCGGATGCTCGACACTCACGGCGGAGCGCAGCAGGACCGGTTCCCTGGCGGCACACAGCAGATCGCGTTGCGCATGGCCGACGAACTCGGTCCGCGGGTGCGACTCGGTGCGGTGGTGCGGCGCGTCGAATGGCGCGACGACGGTGTGACGGTCGCGCTCGACGGCGGCCAGGTGACTGCGCGCTTCGCGATCGTCGCGGTTCCGCCGGAGCATCGAGCGGCGATTGCGTTTTCGCCCTCACTATCCCGAGAGCATTGCGAGCTCGTCACGCATTGGCCGCAGGGAAGCCTGAGCAAAGCCTATGTCGCCTACGAGACGCCGTTCTGGCGCGCGAACGGCCAATCGGGGCAAGCGCTTTCGGACCAGGGTCCCGTGTTCATTACATTCGACGTCAGCCCGACAGCGGCCGGTCCCGGAATCCTGTTGGGGTTCACCGACTCTCGCACCTTTGATCCGCTGCCCGAACACGAGCGGCGCGAGGCCGCACTGGCGTGCTTCGCCGACATCTTCGGCGACGAGGCGCTGGACCCGATCGACTATTTGGATCACTGCTGGGGTTTGGAGCCGTTCGCACCGGGAGGGCCGACGGCGGCGGTCCCGCCGGGTTCGTGGACGCGTTACGGACAGTTTTTGCGGCAGCCGGTGGGCCCTGTCCATTGGGCGGGAACGGAAACGGCCGACGAGTGGACGGGATTTCTGGACGGCGCGGTGCGCTCCGGTCGGCGGGCGGCGGCCGAGGTGGCGGCGCGGTTGACGCGTTAGGAGGTCGCCTCGCGTTCTTCGGTGACCGACGCGATCAACTCGCGCAGGTGGTGGTTGACCTCGTGGGGACGTTCGAGGATTGCGCAGTGGCCACCCGAAAGCTGAACGAAGCCAGCAAGATTGGGCACAGCGTCGGCGATCTTGCGTGACTGCCTGAGCGGCAGGAGTCGGTCCTTCGTGCTGCCGATCACCAATGCCGGCACCGTCAACCCGTCGAGCGGGAGGTAATTCGGCCCGAGTGCGTCGGCAAGCATCCGGGCGCAACCCCCGCGGGCCGCGGGTGGGGTGCCGGAGAAGAGTTCATAGACGAGGTCGGCGACGGCGGGTTGGGCGTCGGCACCGACGGCCATAGCGGCGACGAATCTGCGGCTGGTCCACATTGCGCCGCGCGGGATGTTGCGAGAGCCGATGGCCCGAATCACCTGCTCCGCCACGCGAACTCGGGTGGATGCGAGCACTCCGGGTACTTGAATCAGCTGCAGCTGCCGCAGCAGGTCGCCAGTGGTGGTGTTGATCAGGGCGACGGCGTCTGCGCGGTGTGGCACCAGGTCGCGGTATTTGTGCGACCACGCGCTGATGGCGATGCCGCCCATCGAGTGCCCAGCGATCACGGCGCGCTCCCCCGGACGCAGAGTGGCGTCCAGGACCGAGTTCAAGTCGTCGGCGAGGTGCTCGAGGCTGTAGCCGTGCCGGGGCACCTCGCTTTTGCCGTGGCCGCGGTGGTCGAATGCGATGACCCGGTGGTCGGTGGCGAGGTCGGCGATTTGGTATGCCCAGACGCGCAGGGCGCAGGTGATGCCGTGGCTCAGGACGATCGGGTAGCCGTCCTCGGGGCCGAAGATCTCGGTGTGCAGCCGCGTGCCGTCGTTGGAGCGCACCATGACTCGACGGCTCGGCGGCAATTCAGCAAGGCCGTTAGCGGGTCTGCCCATACCACGGTTTGGCATCTGATAGGCCATGAACACTCCGATCAGCACGGCATCGTTGCCGGGCCAGCAAAGTCTACCCGGTTCTTTGACCGCGAAAACGGTGCTGCGGGCGAGTTGTGGATGGTGATGCGCGCTGCTGGTCGAATACGTTGCGAGCCGCGGCTAGCTGCCGTAGAGGTGCAGCGCCTGAGCCGACGCCGTGGCGACGTCACCCCGCAGATTCGTGATCGGCGGAATCCCCCGGCGGTGGATTGCATTTGAGAGAAGAACGACGTAAGTGTCTGAGCCCGGGTCGATCCACAGCGTCGTTCCGGTGAAGCCGGTATGGCCGAAGCTGCCGATGGGAAAGACCTTGCCTCGCGGCTGGGAATAGGGGGAGTCGATGTCCCACCCGAAGCCCAGCAGGTTCTGGCCAGCGATCGCCGGGTAATTCGGAGCGAGCAGCGGATCGGTCGTGTTGGGTGCCTTCGCGATCGCTTGTCGAGCGGCGTCGTTCGCCGCTTGCACTTGCTGATCGTTATGTCCGGGCTGCTCGGGAGACGTCATGAGCTTCAGTGTCGCTTGCATCAGGGGAAAGGTGCTCGGGCGGCCCGCAAGCCGATCCAGCAAGGCCTGAGCGAAGAGGCTGATATCGCGTGCCGTCGAGAACACCCCGGCGTGCCCGGCGACCCCTCCCATGCGGCGGGCCGTCGGGTCCTGCACCGTGCCGCGAAGCAAGTAGCCAAAGTCGGGATTCTTGCTGGGATCGGCCCGGCTTTCCTCGTCGAGCGCGGTCGGTGCGATGCGCGACAACGTCTCGGCGTTCCAAGCGCCGGCGGGGCAGTCGCCAGGCGCGCGTGCTTCGCGCGGCGCCCATGCGACCGCCGCTCCCCTCGTCACATGGGGACCACACGCTTTGGCAGGCGGAAGGTACCGGGTGTCCGGCATGCCAAGCGGCGCAAAGACATTCTGCTCAACGTATTCATCTTCCGGCTGACCGGTCACTTTCTCGATCAGCGCGCCAAGCACGATGTAGTTGACGTCGGAGTAGCGGAAATCCTCACCGGGTTGCGTCTCCAGCGGTGTGCTCAGCGCTCGATGAATGCCCTCTGCTTTGTCGGGTGCGCTCAATCCCCAATCATCACCGAGGTTTACGTCACCCCTTTCCCCGGACGTGTGCGTCAGGAGCATGCGTAGTGTCACCTTCGCCCGCTGAGGATCGTTGGCGGCGTTGAATTCCGGCAGATACTTCTGCACCGGATCGTCGAACTGGATCTTGTTCTGCTCACACAGCTGCATGACCGAAGTCGCGGTTGCGATGGCCTTCGTCAAAGACGACATGTCGAAGATCGTGTCCTCGGTCATCGGCTCTGCAGGCGCGGGCGACCCGTTCAGGCCAGGTTCCCCGTCCAGCTTGCGGGAGCCATAGGCCTGATGAAAGACGACCTTGCCGCCGTGGCCGATCATCACCACAGCACCTGGCAGCCCGTTCGCGATCGCAGCGTTCACAAGCATCGACACCGTTGCGAAGTCAGATGCCGGCTCGGATGGGGAGACCGACCGCGTTGCCTTGGCGCTTTCGGTTGCTGCTGACCGTGCTGCGGTGCCGCATGATGGGGCGACGGCCAATGCCAGCGAGACAGTCGCAACAGCAATGGCTTTCGGCACAGCCGACTTAATTGAGCCGGTGCTGCCGACGCAGCTTTCGACGTTCACGCAATCACTGCCCCCAGTCACGGCATTCTCACCGCCGAAGCTACACGCGTTCCGCGATGTGGATGGCCTCCTGCCTCTAGGATTACTGCTGGATCGCGATGGGAACCCTTCACGGCATGAGTAGCAAAGGTCTAGCGGTCACGGTGGCGGCTTGCGCAGGCCTGGTGTTAGGCGGTCTCGGCCCCGCGACGATCGCAGAGGCCCAACCCGGTTTTGTGCAAGAGCCCCCGTATCACTGGTGCCCCGGTGACGCTTGGCTTCCCGAGTGGGGCTTCAACTGGGAGTGGGCCCTCTGCCACGACAACACCCACCGTGATATTGACGGCGACTACCACGGTGACGACTGGCATGGCCCGCCGCCTCCCGGGGTCACTCCTCACCCGTGGTACCCGGCGGGCCAACCCGGCGGCCCGCCGCCGGCGGTGTGGTGGAGGCCGTAAGGCATCCGCTCGAGACGGTTTAGCCCTCGGTTACAGCGACCCCTTGGCTGCTACCCACTCTGTGGCCTGACCGGTTACGGCGGCGATGCGGTCGTAGTCGGCGTCGTAATGCAGGACGGTCGCTCCGTTGAGTTCGGCTGTCGCAGCGATGATCAGGTCGGGCAGCCGGAAGTGACGGTGCTGACTGGACTTGGCGAGTTCGCGGTGCACATCCAATGCGCGGTTAAGGGCCTCCGACGTCACGTTGATCCAGCGATGTCCATAGGGCACCCGAGACGATCTCGTAGCCCTTGGGGTCCGGGGCGCCGTTGAGGTACTCCAGAGCCGACATCTGGCATCCTGCGACCGCTCAAGCCCAACCCGGTTTCGTGCAAGAGCCGCATATCACTGGTGCCCGGCGACACTTGGCTTCCCGAATGGGGCTTCAACTGGGAATGGGTCCTCTGCCACGACAACACCCACCGAGATATTGACGGCGACCACCACTTCTCGTCGACGGCCTCGTGGCCTTGGCAGGGTGGTGTCGGAGTTCACCTCGTTCACGCGTAGGAGCCCGACCGTGGTGTGGTCCAGTCATGAGTGGATTGGTTCACAGCGGAACTACTTCGGTGTATTCGAATGCCATCAGGCCGTGCGCGACGAAAGGCAGCCGCCCCAGGTGTGCCTGGACGTCAGCAAGATCAGTGCCGTGCACGATGCCTATCAAGCCCTGCCCATCAGTCCGCAGATAGGCTGCTGAGACGACACCTGCGGCGCGCAGCTCGTTGAGCACGTGTTGGGCAATGACGATCGCGAAGCTGCCGAGCAAGCCGCCAGCTTCTTGCTTGGTGATGCATGGGCGCCCGATGACGAAAACAGCCAGAACTAAGCATTGAGCGGCGTCCGTTAGACGCCACAGTTCCGACCGTGCCCTGCCAGTGCCATTAGTGACGGATATGTTCCCAAATGTGTTCCCAAACGGCATGAAAATGGCCCCCGGAGCAATCTCCGAGGACCATTTCCGCTAGTAGCGGGGACAGGATTCGAACCTGCGACCTCTGGGTTATGAGCCCAGCGAGCTACCGAGCTGCTCCACCCCGCGTCGGTAACGCAAGGGTACCGAAGCGGCCAACGTCGGCCAAATTGCACGCTCGTCGCCCGCGAGCGTGCGCAGCGGTACGCGGATCATCGGCGTGTCGCCGAGCAAACACGCACGCTCGCGCCACTGAGGCGCCCGCACCTACTTGGTGGTGTTGTACTTCTTCATCGCGTCGTCGAGCCGCTGCAGTGCGTTGCCCAGATCGGTGAAGTTGCCACTCTGCTGAGCCTGGTGCAGGGCGTCCATCGCCGACTGCACCTCCTGCAATGCCGCGGCTTTCTGTGCGGACAGCTGCAACGGGCCGCCTGGCGGTGCCCCCGAGGGCGGCGGCGGCGCAGCCGGCGGAGTGTCGCTGCCATCGGCCGGCGGCGCCGACGGTGGCGGAGCCGGCGGCTGACCAGCGGGCGGCACCCCGCCAGGTGCGGGTGCCGGACCAGTCGCCGTCGCCCCTGCGCCGGCGCCGAACAATTTGTCGAGCGCTTCCGACACCGTCGGCTCGAATGCGATCTTGTCGTTGTAGAGCATTGCGACGCGAATCAGCCGCGGGTACGACGACGCCGAGTCGCTGGTGCCCGGCGACGCGTATACCGGTTCGACGTAGAGCAATCCGCCTTGCGCCACAGGCAAAGTCAACAGATTGCCGAAGCGAATTCGGTTCTGGTTGTCGCGCCCGATCTGACCCAGATACGTCGACACCGCGGTATCGGTTGTGATCGCATTGTTGGCCAGCTTGGGTCCGTTGACCTGCCCCGGGATCGTCAACACCGTGAGCTTGCCCTTCAAATCTGGCCCATAGCTGGCGCTGATGTAGGCCGCCAGGAACTCCCGCTTGAACCGGTTCATCGCGCTGGTCAACTGGAAGGCCGACGAATTACCGTTTCCGGCAATGTCTTTCGCGACGATGTAGTACGGGGGCTGATAGCTGCTGGCGGTCGGATTCGGATCGAGAGGGACGTCCCAGAAGTCCGACGCATTGAAGAACGGCACCGGCTGGTCGACGTGATACTTGCCCAGCAGCATGCGCTGCACCTTGAACAAGTCCTCGGGGTAACGCAGATGCGCGGCAAGGTCTGGCGAGATGTCGCTCTTGGGCTTCACCGTCCCGGGGAACACGGCCATCCACGCCTTCAGCACCGGGTCGTCGGGATCTTGCGCGTACAACGTCACATTGCCGTCGTACGCGTCGACAGTGGCCTTCACCGAGTTGCGGATGTAGGAGACCTGCTTGTCGGGCGCGAGCCGGTTGGCCGCCACCTCGTTGGAGTCGGCGGTGGCCGAGGACAGCGACGTGAGCTCCGAGTACGGATAGTTGTCCAGCGTCGTGTAGCCGTCGACGATCCACACCAGCCGCTTGTTCACGATCGCCGGGTACACCGACGTGTCGGTGGTCAGCCACGGCGCAACGGCCTGCACCCGCTCCGCTGGGTCGCGGTTGAACAGAATCTTGCTGTTGTCGCCAATGACACTGGAGAACAAGAAGTTTCGCTCGGCGAACTTCGCCGCGAAGACCGCCCGTGAGAACCAGTTGCTGATCGGCACGCCACCGGAGCCGGTGTACGTGTAGTTCTTGGTCTCGGTGTTTGTCTCGTAGTCGTATTCGCGGTCGGCGCCATTCTTGCCGACGAGCGCGTAGTCGGATGACGCGCCGGCGATGACGGGACCGAAATAGATTCGCGGCTGGTCCAGTTGCGCGGGCCCCTGTGACTCAACCGTCCCGTTCGCACCGACGACGTTGACCAAGAACTCGGGGTAACCGCCATTCTGGTTGGGATCGTTGGCGACACCGCGGACCGTGTTGGCGGGCGACGCGATGAACCCGTTGCCGTGCGTGTACACCGTGTGCCGGTTGATCCAGTCCCGCTGGTTGTCAATCAACCTGTCCGGGTTGAGTTCCCGGGCCGCGACCACGTAGTCGCGCAGTTGGCCGTCGGGCCCCTTGTACCGGTCGATCGACAGCTGATCGGGGAAGGAGTAGAAGTTCTTGCCCTGCTCGAACTGTGTGAACGCGGGACTGATGATCGTCGGATCCAGCACGCGGATGTTCGAGGTGGTAGCGCGGTCGGCGGCCACCTGCTGAGCGGTGATCGCGGGGTTGCCGCTGTAGTCGCGGTAGAAGACGTCGACGTTGGTCTGCAACCCGTACGCCTGCCGGGTGGCTTCGATACTGCGCTTGATGTATTCGCTTTCCTTTTGCGCGGCATTGGGTTTGACGCTGATCTGCTCGACGATCAACGGCCAGCCCGCACCAATGATGAGCGACGACAGTAACAACAGTACCAAGCCAATCGCAGGAATCCGCAAGTCGCGCAACACAATTGCGGAAAACACCGCAATAGCACAGATCACCGCGATCGCCAGAAGGATCATCTTCGCCGGCAGCACGGCGTTGATATCGGTGTAACCGGCACCGGTGAATGGCTTGCCACTGCGTGTGTGCGACAACAGCTCGTAGCGGTCCAGCCAGTACGCAACGGCCTTGAGCAACACCAGGGTTCCGACAAGCGAGCACAGCTGGATCCGCGCCGAGCGGGACAGCACGCCGGTACGGCCGGACAACCGGATCCCGCCGAAAATGTAGTGGCTGACCAGGTTCGCCAGCAGCGCCAGGAACACCGAGAACAACAGGTAGCTGAGCAGCAGCCGATAGAACGGCAGATCGAACGCGTAGAAGCCGAGGTCCTTGCCGAACTGCGGGTCCTTGATGCCGAAATCGCCTCCGTGCAAGAACAACTGGATGCGGGTCCAATAACTCTGGCCGACGAAGCCGGCGATCACCCCGATGATCGCCGGGATGCCGATCCCGAACAGCCGCAGCCGCGTCATCACCGCCGTGCGATAGCGCGCCACCGGATCATTCGGTCCGTTCGCGGGGACGAAGACCGGCCGGGTGCGATACGCCAGTGCGAGCCCCGTGTACACGATCGAGCCGACGAGCAACCCCGCGACGATGAAGACGACGATCCGGGTGACCAGCACTGTCGTGTACACCGACCGATAGCCGAGTTCGCCGAACCACAGCCAGTCGACGTAGGAGTCGACGACGCGCGGCCCGACCAGTAGCAGCGCGACGACCGCCAGTGCGATCCCGATAAGGATCCGGCTGCGTCGCGTCAGTTTCGGCATCCGCGCGGACGGCCGCATTTCCACGTCGTCAACTCCTGCTTGGTGATCGCTGTGACGGACCCAACTGTACGCACCGACCGCGGACCGCCCCGCTAGCAGAGAGGGGGTTCGCCACCGGCAGAAATGATGTGCAAGGCGTCGACGGCATGCTCGAGCGTGTCCACCTTCACCAGCTCAAGCCCCTCGTCGTCAGCTCGCGCCTCGGCGCAGTTGTCGGCGGGCACCAAAAACACCGTCGCGCCGGCGTCGTGGGCGGCGAGCATCTTGTGGGTGATGCCCCCGATCGGGCCGACCTTGCCGTCGTCGTCGATCGTGCCGGTGCCGGCGATGAACTTGCCGTCGGCGAGGTTGCCGGTGGTGAGTTTGTCGACGACGGCGAGCGCGAACATCAGGCCTGCCGACGGCCCGCCGATGTTCGCGAGGTTGAACGTGATCTGGAACGGCGCCCACGGGGCTTCGCGCACGCTCACGCCGAGGAAGCCGTACGGGCGGTCCTTGTTCGTGCCGAGCGTGATCGTCGTCGTCGCCGAAGGCGCGTTCTTCCGGCGGAAGTCGAGGGTGACCTGCTGGCCGGGTTTTGTCTTTTTCAGCAGGCCCTGGAACTGGTCGATGCCGGTGATCGGCGTGCCGTCAAGCTTGTCGATCGCATCGCCGACCTTGAGCTTGCCGGCCGACGGGCCGTCCTTGTTGACCACCTCGACCGTCAGCGCGGCCGCGTACTTGAGGTAGCCGAGCGCGGCGGCTTCGGCCTTGAGCTCGGACGCCTCGAAATCGGCGTTGTTCTCCTCGTTGACCTCTTCGCGGGACTTGTCCGGCGGATAGACGAGGTCACGCGGCCAGAGTTGTTCGGTGCCAGACAACCACTGCGCCATCGCTTGGCCGAGCGTCAGATCGTCCTGCTGCGCAACGGTTGTCATGTTCAAATGACCGGTCGGCGGATAGGTCTTGGTTCCCTCGATGTCGACGACCTGCTTGCCGTCGACCGTGTCCAGCGTGTTGAACGTCGGCCCCGGACCCAGCGAGACGTACGGGACGGTGAGGCCGGGCCAGAAAAGCAACGCGGCGCACGCGAAAATCGGCACCAGCGCCACCAGCAGCGTCAGAATCCGCCTGTTCACGCCGCCAAGAGTACGGGTCGAATCTTGGCATGCGTTCACCGAGAGCGTGACCGTCGATACCGCGTCGGCCGCCACTGATGAGTACCGTTGACGTTATGGCTGACCTGCCTTTCGGCTTTTCCGCCGGCGACGACCCCGACCGTGACAAGCCCGGGAAGGACCCGAGCGCCGGCGGCGGAGAGGGCTTTGACGCTGCCGATCTGGGCAAGCTCTTCACGCAGCTCGGGCAGATGTTCAGCGGCGCCGGCGCCGCGATGGCGTCGGGAAAGGACGCGGGGCCGGTCAACTACGACCTGGCGCGCCAGCTCGCCTCGAATTCGATTGGCTTCGTCAAGCCGGTGCCGCAGACGACGTCGTCGGCGATCTCGGACGCCGTGCACTTGGCCGACACCTGGCTCGACGGCGTGACCGCACTGCCCGCGGGCACGACGAAGGCAGTCGGGTGGACCGCGAAGGATTGGCTCGATAACACGCTTTCCACGTGGAAACGGTTGTGCGACCCGATGGCTGAGCAGATTTCCACGGTGTGGGCGCAGGCGTTGCCTGAAGAAGCTCAGGCGATGGCCGGACCTCTGATGTCGATGATTTCGCAAATGGGCGGCATGGCGTTCGGATCGCAGCTGGGCCAGGCGTTGGGCACGTTGTCGAAGGAAGTGCTGACGTCGACAGACATTGGTCTGCCGCTGGGGCCGGCCGGGGTCGCGGCGCTGATGCCCGACGCGATCGAGCAGCTGTCGGCCGGGTTGGAGCAGCCGCGCAGCGAAATCCTGACGTTCCTTGCCGCCCGGGAGGCCGCACACCACCGGCTGTTCAGCCACGTGCCATGGCTGTCGGCGCAGCTGCTCAACGCCGTCGAGTCGTTCGCGCGCGGCATGAAGATCGACATGTCCGGAATCGAGGAGGCGGCGCGCGGCATGAACCCGATGTCGTTGGGCGACCCCGCCGCGATGGAACAGATGCTGACGCAAGGTGTCTTCGAGCCGAAGGCGACCCCCGAACAGACGGCTGCGCTGGAGCGGCTGGAAACGATGCTCGCGCTCGTCGAAGGCTGGGTGCAGACCGTCGTGACCGCTGCACTGGGCGACCGCATCCCCGGCACCGCGGCGCTGTCCGAGATGCTGCGCCGGCGGCGAGCCACGGGCGGGCCGGCTGAGCAGACGTTCGGCACGCTGGTCGGATTGGAGTTGCGGCCGCGCAAGATGCGCGAGGCGGCGGTGTTGTGGGAGCGGCTGACCGAGGCTGCCGGCATTGACGCGCGTGACGGCGTGTGGCAGCACCCCGATCTGCTGCCCGACGCATCCGACCTCGACGAGCCGGCCGGTTTCATCGACCGGGTGATCGGCGGGGACACCAGCGGCATCGATGAGGCGATCGCACGGGCGCTGGACCGCGATGAGCCGGACGACGGGGCGGGTGACGACGCGTCCGGCAGTCCGTCTGACGGTCGCGACACGTAATCCTCTGCGACGACACGCCGACGCGCACCGCCGACGTTTAAGTTTCGAGGATTGGCCGCGGCCTGTGGATAACTCCGAGGGGGTCATGCCCGCCGTGGCACCGTTATCGGTGTGCTCTACACCCTGGACCCGTCGATGCCCGTGCTTCTACGGCCGGACGGATTTGTCCAAATCGGCTGGGACCCACGCCGAGCCGTTCTGGTCCGCACACCGTCAGGACTGACCGCCGACGGGCTTGCCGAGTTGCTTCGCGGCATGCAGACACCCGCCGGCATCGACGAGCTTCTCGCGCGCGCAACGGACTTGGGCCTCGAAGACACTGGGCAGATGGTCGACGTCGTGCATCGGCTTGTCGCGGCGAACGTGATCGCCTGCGATCCGCGCCCGGATCGCGCGCACTCGTTGAGGATCCGCGTGCATGGAAGCGGACCGCTGTCCGACGTCGTGGTCAGCGCGCTGCAGTGCTCGGGGGCGCGGGTGCGGCAAACAAGTCAACGAAACGCCACCGGCGCAGGCGCGGATCTCGTTGTGCTGACCGACAACTTGGCCGTCGATCCGGCACTCGTCAGG
>DASRFZ010000036.1:0-10768 GCA_035651275.1 Mycobacterium sp.
CCACCGCTGTGTCGGGAGCCGTCATCGCACCGCGCCTTGGTCCAGCTTGCTGCGTACGATCTTGCCGGTCGCATTGCGCGGAAGGGCGTCGAGGAACACGACGTCCCGCGGTACCTTGTAGCGCGCCAGGTTGACCCGGACATAGTCCTTGATCGCCTCGGCTGTCAGCGAAGCGCGTTCGACCGTGACCACATAGGCGGCCAGACGTTGCCCGAAGTCTTGATCGGGAACACCGACCACTGCGGCCTCGTCGACGTCGGGATGGCTGTTGATCAGGTTTTCGACCTCCAGCGGGTAGACGTTCTCGCCGCCGCTGATGATCATGTCGTCGTCGCGGCCATCGACGTAGAGACGGCCCGTGTCATCGAAATGGCCGACGTCGCCGCTGCTGAGCAGTCCGTCGATCACTTCCTTCTTCCGGCCGTCGCTGTAGCCGCCGAAGGTCAGCATGTTGCCGGCGAAGATGCGGCCGACGGTTCCCGATGTGGTGATTGGCCGGCCGTTGTCGTCGAACAGTGCGACCCGGCACCCGACCGGAGGCAGGCCCACCGTGGCGGGATTGTGTACGAGGTCCGCCGGCATCGCGACGGTCATCACCGCCAGCTCCGTCGAGCCGTACTGGTTGTAGACCACCGGGCCGAAGCGGTCCAGTGCCCGCGTCACCAGATCGGGCGCCATCGCGGACCCGGACGCGAAAAGGATTCGCAGCGAAGAGGTGTCGTACTTGTTGAGCACCTCGTCGGGCAGCGCGAGAATTCGCTGCAGCATCGTCGGAACCAGGATCAGCACGTCGCAGCGGTAGTCCTCGACCACGCGCAGAGTGCTTTCGGGATCGAACTTGCGGCGTAACACCAACCGATCGGCCAACCCGAGCGACAACACAGCTTGACCCAGGCCCGTGCCGTGAAAGACCGGCGCGGCCACGTAGCAGGTTTCTCCCCTGCGGCGCGGGACCCGGTCGAGGAGCTGCGCCGAAAACAACGGGGACGCCTTTCCTCGCGGCGCGCCCTTCGGGGTGCCCGACGTTCCGCTCGTCAGCAATGTCAGCCCCCCGACCTTCTCCGGAGCCGGCACCTGCCCATCTGAGGTCGAGGCGATCAGCGCCTCGAGTGTGAGGGCACCGGTATCCGGAATCGGCCACGGGTCTGAGAGCAGTCGCCGGACCGACGGGTCGACCACACCGAGCAGATCAGTGAATTCACGGTCATGCACGAGCATCGAAATGCCTTCGCGCTGAACCACATCGGCGAGTTGAGGCTTCGCAAAACCGGTGTTCATTAACACCAGCTGGACGCCGACTTTGTTCGCCGCGGCGATGATGCTGATCAGGTTGCGATGGTCGCGGCACAGCGCGGCCACCACATCGCCCGGGCCGAGGCCCAGCTCTGCCCACGCGCGCGCCAGCGCGTTCACTCGTCGGCTCAATTGGTTGTACGTCACGTCGCCGACGTCGTCGGTGATGGCGATCGCGTCGCCGTTTCGATGGGCGGCGCTTTCGATGACCCCGGCAAACGGTCCGTACTTCTTGGTGAACCTGTACGACCGCGCACCGTCCAGCGGGCCGCCGGAAAGGCCGGACTCGCGCATCACCCGAAGGCTGCGCAGCGTTGTGGTCCAATTCGTCACCCTCGATACGGTATGGCCCGCCGCAGATCTGGCGGATGTCCAATCCCACTCATCGGGAAATGTCCCGGCGCCCGGACGCCTGAGCGGGTTGACTATCGCGTAAGCGATTGGGAGGTGGTCGAATGCGCCGACTTACCGGTGTGGACAACATGTTTCTCAAGCAGGAGAGCGACGTCCAACCGCAGCACACGATCAAGGCCGTCGTGCTCGACCCGGCCCAGGCCAAACCGCCGCTCACATTCGACGCGGTCCGCGCGGCGGTGCCGGCCATGGTGGAGAAAGTTGAGCCGCTGCGCTGGCGGTTGCTGCGACCACGGGCGGGCCGGCCGTGGTGGATCGAGCGGCCGAACGTCGACCTCGACTACCACGTCAAGCACGCCATTGCGGCTGCGCCCGGCGGCGAGCGAGAACTGTCCGCGCAAATCAGCCAGATCAACATGGGCACACTCGACCTTCAGCGTCCGGCGTGGCAGCTGTACTACGTCGACGGGCTTGCCGGCGGCCGAATTGCCTTGGTGTTCAAGCTGCATCACACCCTGGCCGACGGCATGGCCTCACTGCGGTTGTTGGAGACCATATTCAGCACCGACCCGTCGGAGTCGCTGCCCCGACCCGAGGGTTATTCGGTCGACGAGCAGCGACCAGGCCAGGTGGCGTGGTTTCGCACGACACTGTCGCATCAGTTGGCGGCGGGCGCTCGCTTCCCCGGCGTGCTGGCGCGTTCGGCGCGAACGGTCAAGACGGTGCGGGCCCGTCGCAAAGCCGGCCGCCCCGGCTTCGCGGAGGCCTTTGCCGCTCCGTCGACACCGTTCAATGCGCCATTCACCCAGAATCGCCAATTCGCCTATCTCACTTGCGATCTCACGACGATCAAGGACATCAAGAGCGCGTTCGGTGTAACGGTCAACGACGTGTACCTCGCCGCGTGCAGCGGCGCGGTCCGGTCATATCTCGAGCGTCACGGGGAACTGACAGACGAGTCGTTGTCCGCCGTCGTCCCGGTGGCGATTCGGCCGCCCGGCGGCGAGGTGGATTGGGGAAATCAGGTGACCACCTGGTTTGTCTCGTTGGCCACGGACGTGGCCGATCCCGTCGAGCGGCTGACCCGGATCAACGCAAACACCCGCGCGGCTCGGGCCGTGCACGACGAGCGGGATCTGTGGCTGTTTGGTGACTGGATGGAGTACTGGCCGCTGTTCTGGTTCTACGGGCGTGGGCTGCCACTTCTGGGTGCGGCGACAAAAAAGCGCCCGACGTACAACCTGATTGCGTCTAACGTTCCCGGTCCGAAGAAGCGGCTGTACTTCGCCGGCGCGCCGATCGAGAAGCTGATCTCGGTGGGTCCGACGACGTATCCGTACGGGCTGAACTTCACCGGCTGGAGCTACGGCAACGACATGACGATCGGTATGCAGGCGTGCAGTGAGCACGTGCCGGACATCTGGGAGATCGCCAACGGGATTCCGCAAGCTCTCGAGGAGCTGGCGGCGATGGCCAAGGAGCGCGGCTCGGTGCAAACCGCGGGAAGCTGACCGGCGAGCGTGATCTGCTCGTCGAAACATAAACCTGTGCGGTGGTCACCGGCGTGTCGTCGCAGCGTTTGAAGTGTCGCGGGGCGGTCCGTGCTCAGGCGTTCGCCATTATCCGTTTCGTGCCATGTTCTCGGCTACTTCCTGCTGCCACAGCGGCATCGCGTGCGTGGTGTCGACCTCAAGCTCGAATCTGTCGGTCATCTCCGGCGTGACGTCGGCGACGTCGACGTAGAACTGCTCGTACCACCGGCGGTGTTGATAGACCGCGCCGTCTTCCTCGGTCAGCAGCGGATTGTCGATGCGGGTCTTGTGTTTCCAGATCTCCACGTCTTCGAGGAAGCCCTCGCCGAAGGACTTGTTCATTGCGGCGGCCAGCTTTTCGGCCTTGTCGGGGGGCAGACCCGGCATTTTCTGCACCGCGACACCCCACTGCAGCACGAATGAGTTGTGCGTGACGGGGTAGTGGCAGTTGATCAGCGCGACCTCGACGGTGAACCCCGGACCGAGGTCTTGATGCAACCAGTTGATCATGTAGGCCGGCCCGAAGTAGGTGGCCTCAGACCGCAAACCTGTTCCCTCCCAAAGTTTGTCGGGGTCTTTGACTGAGTCAGGCCGAGGCTTGCTCTCCATGTACTGGCTGGCCATGTGGCCTTCGATCACGTTCTTGAAGTAGGTCGGGTACGCATGATGGATGTAGAAGAAATGTGCCATGTCGACGTTGTTGTCGACGATCTCGCGGCAGTGTGACCCCTCGATCAGAATCGAATTCCATTGCCACGGCGACCAAATGCCGTCGTCGTACCCCTCGATGGTCGGCGGGATCAATTCCGATGGGGGCGTGGACTTTCGTGATCATGCCACACCAGAAGTTGACCGTTGACTTCGGTGGTGGGCCACTTCCGGGTGCGGGCCAGCCGCGGGACCCGCTTGGCATATGGAACGTCGACGCACCGGCCGGTCGACCCCTGCCAGCGCCAGTCATGGAACGGGCAGGCCAGATTGTCGTCTTTGATCGACCCGCGGGACAGGTCGGCGCCCATGTGCCGGCAATACCCGTCGAGCACGTGCACTGCACCGGTGGAATCGCCGTACACGACGAGCCGTGTGCCGAACGCGTCGATGCCGTGCGGCTGGCCGTCGCGGAACGAGTCGGCCAACCCGAGGCAGTGCCATCCCCGCGCGAACCGCGTCATCGGTGCGCCGGTGTCGATCTCGCGAATGTCACTCACGATTCCTCCTTAGCATGTCCATCACCGCCAGGTGGCTGAACAGCATGCTGGTGCCTATCGGATTGCCGCCCCCGGGGTAGGCCGTCCCGCTTGGGGCGGCCATCGTGTTGCCGGCCGCGTACAGGCCGGGGATCGGATTGCCGGAGGCGTCGAGCACCCTGGCCGCGGTGTCCGTGCGCAACCCGCCCTTGGTGCCCAGGTCGGAGAGGCCGAACGCGGCCGCGTGGAACGGGGCCTGGTCGATCGCGACGAGCGGGGATGAGCCGTTCGAGAATGCCCGGTCGTAGGGTTCGTCGCCGCGGCCGAAGTCGTCGTCGACACGGTTGGCGGCGAACTGGTTGAATCGCGCAACCGTCGCCACCAGGTTCTGCGCGGGCACGCCGATCTTCTCGGCAAGTTCTTCGAGTGTGTCCGCCGTGTGCCACAACCCTGCCGCGACATACTTTTCCGGCTCGACAAGCGACACGTTCGTGGCCTTGACCGGCGGCACGACGCCGCTCTTGTCGTCGTAGATCATCCAGTACGGCAACGTGATCGAGCCATCCGCCAACCCGGCGAG
Source organism: Mycobacterium sp. (assembly GCA_035651275.1). Classification (GTDB taxonomy): domain Bacteria; phylum Actinomycetota; class Actinomycetes; order Mycobacteriales; family Mycobacteriaceae; genus Mycobacterium. Next base: position 4,947 of record DASRFZ010000036.1, read on the forward strand.
CACGACGCGACCGATGCGGTCGTACGCGGCGGACTCGTTGACGAAGCGCTTGCCGTCGTGGTTGACGAAGATGCCGCCGGTGAACCACAGTGCAAACGCGGAGCGCCCGTCGGGATGCGTCAAGCCCGGCGACCACCACGCCTGGTCCATCAGATCAGTTTCCGCGCCGATGGCGATGGCCGCCTCGTGCGCCTGCCCGCGATTTCCCCACGCCCCCATGGTGTCTCGCGCGTCACCCGGCACGCCGTATCGTTCGCGCAGTTCGTCGTTGCCTTCGAACCCACCGGCGGCCAGCAAGACGCCGCGGCGCGCACGGATCGCGCTGCGGCGTCCGCAACGTTCGACGATCGCCCCGACCACCGCGCCGTCGTCGACCACCAACTCGACCAACGCGGTGTTCAATCGCAGCGTCGCCGACGGATATCGCCCGATGGCCGTGAGGAATCGGGCGATCAGCGCGCGCCCGCCGACGAAGTAATCGTCCGGCGGCGGCGCGTCGAGTCGGTCGGCATCGAGCGGCCCGCGTACCGCCTCGCGCAGGTGCGGCGCCTTCGCAACGGCCATCGGTTTCGCGGCGATGTGGCGCTGCCCGTCGGCCCGCGCCTTCGGTGCCGCACCGAAATAGTCAGGCCACGGCAGCACCTGGAACTTCAGGTGCTCGTCGGCTTCGAGGTATTCGATCAGCGGAGCACCGCCGCGCACGTAGGCCTCCTGCAGCTCACGCGGAGTGCGATCGCCGACGACAGCGTGGTAGTACTCGAGCGCGTCCTCGATCGTGTCGTCGGTGCCGGCGCGCAGCAGCACCGGGTTGCACGGGAACCACACTCCGCCACCACCCGAGTACGCGGTGGTGCCCCCGAATTTGTCGGTCGCTTCGACCAGGATCACGTCGAGGCCTTCGCGAGCCGCCGTATACGCGCCGGTGACGCCGCCGCCGCCCGAGCCGGCGACCAGCACGTCACATTCTTCGGTCCAGTCCACTTCCGTCCTCACACGTAGCTCTGCCGGCCGTGCCGCACGAATTCATGGTCGAGCGAACGCTTTTCGTCGTCGGTCATCCGGTGATAAACCGGGCCCTCGCGTCCGGCCCACCGAAATACGGGTTCGTCGGTATGCCAGCGCTGCTGCTGCAGCTCGCGTTTGAGTATCTTGTTGGAACCGGTGACCGGCAAGCGCGTCGAGACACGAAGGAAGCGCGGAATGCCTTTGCTGCCAAGGTCTTTCTGGTCCTTCAGATAGGCGGCCAGCGCTGCGGTGTCGAAGGTATCGGGGTCGGCGACCTCGATCGCGGCCATCACTTGGTCGCCGGAGCGCGGGTCCGGAACAGCGAACACGCCGGCGGTGACGATGTGCGGGTAGCGGCGCAGCACACGCTCGATGGTCAGCGCGGAGGTGTTCTCGCCGTCGACCCGGATCCAGTCGCCTCGCCTGCCGGCGAAGTAGATGAATCCCGCTTCGTCGACGTAACCGAGGTCGCCGGTCCAATACCAGCCGTTGCGGATGCGCTCGGCGTCGGCGTCGTCGTTGCGGTAGTAGCCCTCGAAGGTCTGTGAGCCGTACTTGTCGACGATCTCGCCGACGGCCTCGTCAGCGTTGATCACGCGGCCGTGGTTGTCGAAAACCGCTGGCGCACAATCACGCAATGTCTGCGGGTCGACGACTGCCACACCGGCGTGCGCTGGGCGGCCGAGCGCGGCGGCGGGGGCGGCGGCCTCACGAGCCACCACCGCCCCACCCTCGCTTGACCCGTACCCCTCGAACAGGTCTGCGCCAAACCGTCGACGGAACTCCACCTGGTCCTCGGGTGACGCTTCGGTGCCGAACCCGCGCCTCAGCGGATTGTCAATGTCGTCGGGCTTCTCTGGCGTGGCCATCAGATAGGCCAGCGCCTTGCCGACATAGGTGAAAAACGTTGCGCCGAAGTAGCGCACGTCCGGCAAGAATCCCGACGCCGAAAACGTCGGGGTCAGGCACACGGTGGCTCCGTTCGCCAGCGCAGGTGCCCACAGCGCCATGATCGCGTTGCCGTGAAACAGCGGCATGCAGCAGTACTCGACGTCGTCGCGCGAGTGGCCGAACTTCTCGCTCGCCGCGTAGGCGATCCGCGCGAGCCTGCCCTGGCTGCACTTGACGGCCTTCGACGTGCCGGTCGTTCCTGACGTGAACAACAACAGGAAAAGCGAATCCTTGCCTGCGCCATCGGACATCAACGGTGTCACGCGGTAAGCGTCGGTACGCCGGGCGTAGTCAGGGCCATCGACGACGAGGAAACGGTCGGCGTCCATGCCGAGGTCCAGCCCGCGCAGCCGCGCCGACCCGGCAGCGTCGGTGACGATCAACTGGCAGTCGGCATGCCGGATGTCGGATTCCAGATCGACGGCGCCGCGGGTCGGATTGATGCCGACGATCGTCGCCCCCGCCAACGCCGCACCGCCGAGCCAGAACAGGAAATCGGGCACGTTCTCCAGCAGCACGCCGATATGGAAAGGCCCCTTCCGGCGCATCGACTGTGCCAATGCGGCGCGGGCGGCCGATTCGCGAACAACCGCGTCCCAGGTCCAATCCTGTTCGCGGGTGCGCAATCCGAGGTGCTCGTCGCCGAGACGGTCGAGCAACATCGCCCCGATGGAATCGCGCATGTCAGGCAGAGGCATGCACGAGGTCGATGTACGCCTGCGGCAGGTCGTCGCGCGACAGCTTCGTCACGCTGACCACGCCGGGGTTGTACGAGTCTTCGCCCTGGATCTTCCCGTCGGCGTCGATCGGCCACAGCAGCAGCTGGCGGAACACGACCAGATAGTCCGCGGCCGGGTCGTCGACCGGTATGCCGATGTTGATGGCCTCTTCACCGGGGTAGATCTGCTTGAGCAGCCCCTCGGTGACCACGCAGTGGTCGTCGACGACGAGACGCTGCACTTCGAACTCGAGGATGTTGGTCCGCGTCGCGAGGAAGTTCGTGTAGTAGGCCTGTACGCCGTCCGTGGTTTTCGGACCGAAATCCCCTTCGGCACCCCAGAAGTGGTAGTCGGGATCCGGGCACAGCGTGGCCATTAGCCGCGCCATGTCCGGGGCGGCTTCGGCCTTCATGTGCTCGATCACGGCGCTGAGCACGGTGCGATGACGTTCGGTGGTGGTGTGGGCCAGCCGTTTCTCCAGCGGCTCCCAGGTTCGGGTGGGATCGATCACGGCCACGGGCCTGCTCCTTCTGCGGGTCTGCGTGGAAATCTACTGACGTTTTCCACAGGTTTGCGGCGTCTTCCCGGTGAGTGAGACAGAGGTTCACCAGCGTCACGGCACAGCACTACCTGAGATAGTTACGGCGTCAGCACTATTCGATGAGCGCTGGTGGTCGCTGAATCCAGCGAACTGCCTTCGACGGCCGCCGTCCGATGGTAAGTGTGCCGGTCAGTGGGAAGACGGCTGTTGTCGACCGTCGTCGGCTCGTACCGTTACTGGCAACGGAAGATTTCAGCGAAAGGCGACCTCGTGACCGCCAGGACACCCATGACATCGAACGTCGACGTCGTCGTCATCGGCGCTGGGTTCGCGGGCCTGTACGCCGTGCACCGATTTCGCCGTGACGGCCTGACAGTGCAGGCGTTCGAGGCGGCCGACGGGGTCGGCGGGGTTTGGTACTGGAACCGGTACCCGGGCGCGCGTTGCGACGTCGAAAGCGTCGACTACTCGTATTCGTTCGACGACGACCTTCAGCAGGAATGGGACTGGAGCGAGAAGTACGCCACGCAGCCCGAAATCCTGCGGTACCTCAACCACGTCGCGGACCGATTCGACCTGCGCCGAGACATCGCGTTCAGCACCCGGGTCACCGAGATGACCCTCGACGAAGAGACACTGCGGTGGGAGGTCCGAACCGATGCCGGCGACGTCATGTCGGCACGGTTCGTCGTGCTTGCCGTCGGTCCGTTGTCCAACGCGAACATCCCGCCGATCGAGGGACTCGAATCGTTTCGCGGTTCGGTCTATCACACGGCCCGCTGGCCGCACGACAGCGTTGACTTCACCGGCTTGCGGGTCGGTGTGATCGGCACCGGATCGTCTGGCATTCAAGCGATTCCGTGTATCGCCCAGCAGGCTGCGCAACTGCACGTGTTCCAGCGCACCCCCAACTACAGCGTGCCCGCGGGCAACGTGCCTCTCGACGACGACACGCGGCGCGCGCAGAAGGCGAACTACCCGCAACGGCGCCGGCTGTCGATGCGCAGCGGCGGTGGCTCACCGCATGAGCCGCATGCCAAGTCGGCGCTTGAGGTCGACGAGCACGAGCTGCGCGCCGCGTACGAAAAGCGTTGGGAGCTCGGCGGCGTGCTTTTCAGCAAGACGTTCCCCGACCAAATGCTGACGATGGGAGCCAACGACACCGCGCGGTTGTTCTGGGAAGAGAAGGTTCGTGCGGTCATCGACGACCCGGACCTCGCCGACCTCCTCATCCCTACGGACCACCCGATCGGCACGAAACGGATCTGCACGGACGACAACTACTACCAGACGTTCAACCAGCCCCACGTCCACCTGGTGAACCTGCGCTCCACACCGATAGAGAGGATCGACGCCGGCGGTGTGCACACGTCGGACGCCTACTACGAGCTCGACTCCCTCGTGCTTGCAACGGGATTCGATGCGATGACGGGGTCGGTGGAGAAGCTCGATATCGTCGGCCGTCGTGGCACGACGTTGAAGGAAGCATGGTCCGCGGGTCCGGTGACCTACCTGGGGCTCGGAATCCCCGGCTTCCCGAACCTATTCAACATCGCCGGTGCGGGCAGTCCGTCGGTACTCGCCAACATGGTGTTGCATGCCGAACTTCACGTCGACTGGATCGCCGACGCCATCGGATATCTCGACGGATGCGGCGCCGTTGCGCTGGAAGCCCGCCGCGACGCGGCCGACGACTGGGTAAAGGAATGCTCCGAGCGGGCGGCGGATACGCTGATGCCCCGCGCGAATTCGTGGTACCTGGGTGCCAACATCGCCGGCAAGCCGCGCGTGTTCATGCCGTTCGTTGGCGGCTTCGGGGTCTACGGGGAGATCATCGCGGAGGTCGCCGCGGCCGGCTACAAGGGCTTCGATGTCGTCAGCCTGGGTTGAGCTGCGCGCCGCGTCCTCGGACGAAGACCGTTGGAATTGCTACGATCCCGAAGTGGGACCGGCCGACTCCACGTCCGAATTGCCCAACCTGCCCGCCACCAGTTGGGCGGTGCTCGGCATGCTCGCCTTCGGCGAAGAGGTCTCCGGCTACGACATCAAGAAATGGGCGGACTGGAGCATCGGCCACTTCTACTGGAGCCCGTCGTTCAGCCAGATCTACTCGGAGCTCAAGCGGTTGGAAGGCCACGGCTTAGCGACGTCGCTGGTGCAGCACGACAACGGCCTGCGCGGTCGCCGGATGTACAAGATAACCGACGCTGGCCAAGAGGCTGTGCGCCGGTGGGCCGTGGAAGCGGCGGTAGATCCGCCGATGCTCAAACATAGTGTGCTGCTTCGTATTTGGCTCGGACACGTCAACGAGCCCGCTCGCCTCAAGGAGATTCTGCAGGAGCACATCGCATACGTGGATTCGATGCGGCAACGCCTGGCAACCGATGCTCGTGTCGCCCGGGCGGAGCCGGCGTGGGCCTACCCGCGGATAGCGATGCAATGGTCCGAACGCTACTACGCGGCCGAGCGCGAAATGGCGGAGCAGCTGATCAAAGAAATCGATGACGCGCAGTCGGTGCTCGACGACGCGAAAACCCAAGCAGGCGGGGAGTTTCCGACGCCGCGGGCCGGACGCTGGCGCGAGGTCGAGACGCAAGCTCGCGCCG
>DASRFZ010000037.1:0-3895 GCA_035651275.1 Mycobacterium sp.
GACCGTGACGCCTGCCCGATTCCAGTTCAGTGATCTCGCCGTGCCTGTCGTCGCCGCACCGATGGCGGGCGGCCCGTCGACCCCGGAACTCGCGGCCGCCGCGACCAACGCGGGCGGGTTGGGATTCGTCGCCGCCGGCTACCTGTCGGTGGACGACTTCGCCGAGCGACTCGCGACGGCCCAAAAGCTGGTCTCCGCCCCTGTCGGCGCGAATCTCTTTGTCCCGCAGCCGAGTTTGAACAACGCCGACGAGGTTTCACGATACGCGGAGGCGCTGGCCGATGACGCGCGGCGGTACGGCGTCGACCTCGGCTCACCTCGGTACAGCGACGACAACTTCGGCGCGAAGCTCGACGTCTTGCTGGATCTGCGGCCCGAGGTTGCGTCGTTCACGTTCGACGTGCCCGGCGCGGAGCAGATTCGCCGCTTGGCTCAGGCGAGGATTGCCACGGTCGCGACGGTGACCAGCCCGGCAGAGGCCGAGCTTGCGGTTTCTCGGGGCGTCGACGCTCTCGTCGTGCAAGGACCCGAGGCCGGCGGTCACCGCGGTACGTATGACGCCACCGCGCAACCCAATTCGCTACCGTTGCGGGAGCTGCTGTCGGCGGTGCTCGACCGTGTCAGCGTTCCCGTGGTAGCGGCCGGCGGCTTGATGACGGGGGCCGACGTCGACGGTGTTCTGCGCGCGGGTGCGGTCGCCGCACAGCTGGGCACCGCATTCTTGCTCTCGGCCGAGGCGGGCAGCAGCCCGGTCCATCGCGCGGCTCTACAGGATCCGCAGTTCACCGAAACCGCTGTGACGCGGGCATTCTCGGGCCGCTACGCCCGCGGGCTGCGGAACAGGTTCATGGATGAACACGAGTCGCACGCGCCGTTCGGTTATCCCGAAATCCACTATCTGACAAGCCCGTTGCGCAGCGCAGCGGTGCGGGCGGGCGACCCGCACGGCACGAATGTCTGGGCCGGCACAGCATTCAAGAAGGCAAAAGCGGCGCCGGTGGCGGCAATCATGGGTGAGTTGTCGTGCAGCTAGGCATGACGATGCCGGTGATGGAGCCGGACCTGGATGCGGCGATCCTGCGCAAGTGGGCAAAGGCAATCGACGAAGGGCCTTTCGCCTCAGCGTGTTTCGGTGAGCGGATCGCGTTCGACAACCCTGAGACGCTGACCTTGCTCGGCGCACTCGCGGCATGGACCGACCGCGTCCGGCTGGTGAGCACCGTCATCGTCCCGCAGTTACATGACCCAGTGATGCTGGCGAAGGCGCTCGCGACCGGCGACATGCTCTGCGGCGGCCGGTTGACGGTGGGCCTCGGCGTCGGGGGACGCCACGAGGACTATCACGCCGTTGGCGCCGACCCTGCGACGCAGACGATGCGCGGTATGGCCGAGCGCGTCGCGGTGATGAAACGGGTGTGGGCGGGGGAGAAGATCACCGAGTCGGTGTGTCCGGTGGGGCCGCCGCCGGTGCAAACCGGTGGCCCGCAATTGCTCGTCGGCACAATGGGCCCGAAAACGGTTCGCAGCGCGGCGGTTTGGGCTGACGGGCTGGCCGGCACGACACTCGACCTCGACACCGACGCGGTCAGCGCGCTCTACGACGTCGCACGAAGTTCATGGGCTGACGCGGGAAAGCCGCCGCCAATGTTGACGACGTCATTCTGGTTCGCACTCGGACCGCGTGACGCGGCGCGCGAGCAGGTGCATCGGCATTTGCGGCGGTACATGAACTGGATTCCCGCCGAGTATGTCGACGGCATGGCCGCGTCGACCGGATTCGCCGGCAGCCAGGACGAGCTGCTGACCACGTTGCGAGCGTTCGAGGCGATCGGCGCCGACGAGGTTCACCTGATCCCGACGAGTGATGACCTCGGCCAACTGCGTGCCGTCGCGGAGCTTGTTTTAACGCGACTTTAGTGCGACCGGTGCCGTCCCGAGCGTGCGCAGAATCGCACTTGCGTGCACAATGTCCGGATGCAGCGATTTCGCGGTCTGATCGTCGGCGCGCTTTCGGTAGCGACCATCGGCGTTCCGTTCGGCTTAGCGCAGGTGACCCCGTCGTCGTCCACGACCATCGCGGACTGCGCCGGCTCGATCAACATCCCGATCATGAGCGAGGGCGCACCCGTCGACACCTGCCCCGGCACGGTCGCACCACCGGTGAGCAGCGGCGGAGCGCCAAGTCAGCAGACGCTCACCGCCTGCAGCGGGATTCCGGGCTGCCTGTCGAACGCGCTCTACGGGCCGGGAAACGTCGTAGTGCCACGGCCAGATACGACGGTGCACCAGAGCCAGTAGCCAGAGCTACGCGCGGTGCAGTTTGGCGTAGGTCATCACCGAGCCCAACTCCGCGACACCCACCAGTAGTAGCGGCCATATCGCGCCGGCGATCATGCTTGTCATTGCAAACGATTGCAGTCTTGGAACATGCCTGCCGCCGGCGAGAGATCGTGCCGCAACCAGCGCGGTGGTAATCAATCCCCATCCGCCCAGGTAGACCGCGATTCCGAGTGCGATCACAGCGGACCTCCTTGCGTCTGCCGACGCTAGATGTTCCCAATTCCCCACGGTAGCTAAACCCGATGCACACCTTGCTCTCTGCGACCGCGTGTCGGGTGCGAATCGACAAAATTTTCATGTCAGCCCGGCGGCGGTGCGCGGCGGCCGAAACCGGGGCGTGCACGCCGAAAGGCCGACCGGGCGACTACCGCTCAATCGTCCGAGCAGTAGGGCGCCAGGTCGGCCAGCCGAGTTGAGATCGCGGCTACGTCGCCTGCACAGGCTCGTCGGCCGGGGCGGGCGGCGCGTCCGCAGGCGCAGGCGGCCCGTCGACAGGCGGCGCGGGGGCGTCGGCCGGGGGCGCGGGCGGCGCGTCGGCGGGAGGCTGGTCAGCGGGGGCCGGCCCGTTCCCCTCGACGGCCGCGTCGACGGCGTCGGTCGCGTCCTGGGACAACGGCAGATACATGTGATGGGTGAACTGGCGCTGGTAGGCGCCGCCGCCACCGATCTTCACCCCGCCGCCTTCGCCCGAGGAGACGGGCGTGCCGTCGGGCAGGGTGACAGCGGTGTGGTAGCCGTTCCAGCCGATCACCAGAGCGCCGGGCTGGGTCCCGTACTGGAAGCCTCGAGCCAGCAGTGCCTTTTCTTCGTTGCCGGTGTTGAAACGGTCGCCAAATGTGGGGCGGCCGGTTGCGATATTGCTAACCCAGGAGGCGAGGCCGGAACAATCCGTTCCCCGCGGGGAATCGCCACCTGAAACGTACGGCGTTCCCGACACCTGATGAATAAGCGTCATAAACGTCACGAGAGCAAACATGCGACCGAACGCTACTTGAATTCGCTAGCCAACCAAAATTATGTGATGACGTTCACAAAGCATTCTGCTTATTACCTGATTCACGAACTCCGTTGACCGCGAAATCAGCTCGTGTCGGCAAGCCGGAGGCCTCCTTGAAAATGCACGTTCACCAGGGGAAACGACACGATGTCGTCGATACAAAACCATGACCGATATTTTGTATGTTAGTTCGGTCACCCTTCCAATGTCTCAAGACGGCCACAATTTGAGTTCTACTCTGTCAGCGCTCACGGAGAATGCAATGCGGCAACGTTGGGAGTTATACCCCTCCATTATTAGCCGAAACACTCAGGCAGAGAAATCCATTGATATTTCGCGCTGGTAATTCTTGGGCGCCGGCCCGACCTTGCCCGGAGCGCGGGCCCGCTCTGGGCCGCGGCTCTTCGTCGGGCTCACGCTCCCTCAGATCCCCGGGTTGACGAAGTGATCCACAGGTGCTGTGGGAATCTGGCGACGATTCACAGGTATACATAGCCCAGGTTTAGATGCAGGCCGATCATCCTGGAGCAGAGGCCCGTTTTGATCGGGGTCGTGGCG
>DASRFZ010000038.1:0-5109 GCA_035651275.1 Mycobacterium sp.
AACTGTGGACAGTAGATGTCGACCGCGATCTTGTCGACGGGCATCCCTTGCGGCGGGCCGCCGTTTTCGAGGTCACGACACGTCTTCTTGGCGGCCGCAATCGCGTTGGCATCCGACGGGAACTGCCCCGCAAGGCCGTTCGACTTCAACGCGGAGAGGTACTTGTCGTCAGTGCTTTCCTTGTGACCGCGCATCATCCACACGGCGACCCCCGCCGCCGCGACAACGGCGACCGCGACCACCACGCCCAGCAGCAACCAGACGCGGCGGCGCCGAGGCGGCGAGGCGTTCGGAAAGGAATCGGGGTACAGCTGCGGCTGTGGACTTGTCGCGGGGGCGAAACCACCTCGGTGCCACGCAGACCCGATCCGGTATGCGCCGCAGCTGGGACACACGGACCCGTCTCCGACGGGTGCGCCGCAGAACGTGCAAAACACGTCTCATCATCACCCAGTGAACCGACAACTTGAAGACTTCAGCTAACTCCAAGCCGCGATGACGTGACCGTGCACAACTAGAAGTTGACAGATCCTCCTTTTTAGGAGTTACTATCAAATCCTAGTAACTCCTACGGAGGAGGCGGCTATGCGGACACAAACACGGTGGTGGGCGCTCAGCGCGCTCGTAGTGAGCATGCTGACAATCGGCCTCGACACGACCGTGCTGTCGGTCGCCCTGCCAACGCTCTCTGTCGACCTGCACGCGAGCACCTCCCAGCTGCAATGGATCACGACGTGCTACACCCTCGTGCTCGCGGCGCTTCTGCTTCCCGCGGGCGCACTTGGCGAGCGGTACGGATACAAGAAGCTGCTTCTGGCGGCGCTGCTGATCTTCGGTGCGTCGTCGGTGTGGTGTGCGTATTCCGGCAGCGCAGCCACGTTGATCGCCGCGCGCAGCATTCTCGGAATCGGCGCGGCGTTGACGATCCCACTGTCGATGGCGGTGTTGCCCTCGATCTTTCCCGACGCCACCGAGCGTGCGCGTGCGCTGAACATCTGGGTGACCTCCACCGCGATCGGGATGCCGCTCGGCCCGATCATCGGTGGCTGGCTCCTGTCGCATGCGTGGTGGGGCTCGATCTTTTTGATCAACGTGCCGCTCGTGATCGTCGGCTTCGTCGCCGTCGCCATCTTCATTCCGGAAAGTAAAGGCTCCCAATCACATTCACTTGACCTCACCGGCGTCGCGCTGTCCTCGGCCGGCCTAGCCGCATTGACCTTCGGCTTCATCCGGGCCGGCCAGCAGTCCTGGTCGCAAACCCTGGCATGGGGCCCCATCGCAGCGGGCGTGGTATTTCTGGCGTTGTTCGTGATGTGGCAGATGCGCTGCCGGTACCCACTAGTCGACCTCACGTTGTTCAAGACGCCCGGGTTCCGTTGGGGCACAACGTTCGCGACACTTATGGGTATGTCGATGTTCGGTGTGCTATTTGCTCTGCCCTTGTTTTACCAAGCAGTGCAAGGCAATTCGACGTTGGCCACCGGCGTGCGATTGCTGCCCCTGATCGCCGGACTGCTCGTCGGCACCCGCATCGCCGACCGCTTCGGCGCGCGGATGGGCGACGGGATGACGATCGCGCTGGGATTCGCCGTCGCGGCCGCCAGCCTGGGCGTCGGCGCCCTGACGCATGCGACCACCCCGTTCGTGGTCATCGGCACTTGGCTCGGGTTCGTTGGCGTCGGCATGGGATTGGTGATGCCCACGGCGATGAACGCCGCCCTCGGGGCGCTCCAACCGGAACGGGCCGGGACCGGATCAGCACTCACGCAAGCCTTCCGGCAAGCCGGCGGAACAATCGGGGTCGCGCTGCTGGGCACGGTGTTGAACGCCGGTTACCGCGGCGCGGTTCCGACGGTGCCGAACCCGGCGCTGCAAGCCAAGATCGACGACAGCGTGTCGGCGGGAATGGCCGTCGCGCACAAACTGGGGCGTGCGGATCTGCTGGCCGCTGTGCAGTCGGCGTTCGTGCATGGGATGTCGCTGATGCTGCTCACCAGCGGGGTCGCTGCCGCCGCGCTGGCTGTCGCCGCGGCAGTGGTTCTCCGGCGCCCAGACGCCGCGCGCCACCGAGCGCGCCATGAGAAGGCGCAGGCACCGGATGAGCGACAATCGAGGACGGAGCGAAGCTTGTCTGAGCGACAATCGAGGTATGCCCGCCGGTGACCATTCCGTGAGCCTTCGCGAACGTAAGAAGGTGAAGACGCGCGAAACGATTCGCCGCGAAGCCTTCCGGCTGTTCGATGAGAACGGGTACGCCAACACCACTGTCGAGCAGATCGCCGATGCCGCCGAAGTGTCGCCGAGCACGTTCTTCCGGTACTTCCCGTCGAAGGAGTCGGTGCTGCTCGCCGACGACATGGACCCGGTGATGTTGGAGGCACTGGCCCGCCAACCGGCCGACCTCACTCCGGTGGCCGCGGTCCGCAAGGCCGCCGAAGAGACGTTCGCGACGATGTCCGAAGACCAGTGGGAGGTCGAACGCACCCGCCAGCGGCTGATCTTCTCGATCCCCGAGATCAAGGCGGCGCACTACGACGAGTACTACCGCACGATCCGGATGATCGCCGAAGCGTTGAGCCAGCGCCTGGGCCGCGACCGCAACGATTTCGAGCTTCGGGTGTTCGCGGGCGCGCTGACGGGCGCGATCATGGGCGTCGTTGACCAGAGCGGGCCCGTGTCGATCGACGACATGTTCCGCGCCCTGGATTTCCTGGAAAAGGGCATGCCGCTGACCTGAGCCGCCCCGCCGAGCTAATCTCACCGAGATGCAATCGCTCAGCAGGCGCGCGTTTCTCGGGGTGGCAGGCGCGGCGGGGCTCGTCACGGTCGGCGCTTGCTCGACCAACAAGAAGTCAGCGAACGGCAATTCGCCGTCCGCGGTGACGGTCAAGCACCAGTTCGGTGAGACGACCGTCCAGGCGCCACCCAAGCGAGTTGTCAGTGCCGGGCTCACCGAGCAGGACGACCTTCTGGCCGTCGGCGTTGTGCCGATCGCCGTGACGAACTGGTGGGGGAACCAGCCGTTTGCAGTGTGGCCGTGGGCGCAACCGAAACTCGGCCCGGCGCAGCCGACAGTGCTGTCGCTCGACAACGGTCTGGACTTCGACAAGATCGCGGGGCTCAAGCCAGATTTGATCGTCGCGGTCAACGCCGGCGTCGACAAGGACAGCTACAACCGGCTGTCCGCCATCGCACCGACCCTTCCCCAGACAGACGAGGCGCCGTTCTTCGAGCCGTGGAAGGACCAGGCGACCGCGATCGGGAAGGCGGTGTTCCAGGCCGACCAGATGAAGGCGCTGATCGACGCCGCCGACAACAAGTTCACCGACGTGGCCAACGCCCACATGCAGTTCAAAGACAAGAGGGCCGTTCTGCTGCAGGGCGAATTCGGCTCGGACAATGTCGTCGCGACGCTCGGCTGGCGCACCGACTTCCTCACCCAGATGGGCTTTGTAATTCCCGACCAGATCAAGCAATTCGGCGTCGACGACGGTCGCGCATTGATTCCGCGTGACAAGGCCGTCGACGCTCTCGGTGCGGCCGATGTGTTGATCTGGACAACTGAAAGCGACGACCAGCAGGCGCGGCTGACCGCGGATCCGACGTTCGCCCAACTGAAGTCGACTGTCGCGAAGCGAAATGTGTTCACCGGCAAGGATATTGCCGGTGCGATCGCGTTCTCGTCGCCGCTGAGCCTGCCTGTAGTCGCCGACCAGCTGCCGCCGATGATCGCCAAAGTCATCTTGTGAGCGCGGAAACCGAGATCGCCAACTTGCTCCACCGCTACGCGGAGTACATGGACTCTGGAGACTTCGAGAGTGCCGCAAGGCTTTTCACGCACGCTCGGCTGCAGCTCGCCGAGGGCCAGTACGTAGACGCCGACACCATGCTGTCGCTGTGGCGAGGGATGGTGATCGTGTACCCCGACGGCACACCGCGCAGCAAGCACGTCGTCACCAACCCGATCATCGAGGTCGACGAGACAGCCGGCACCGCCACCTGCCGCAGCTACTACACCGTGTTTCAGCAGACCGACGACTTCCCGCTGCAGGTGGTGGTCACCGGCCGCTATCACGACCGGTTCGAGCGCGTCGACGGTCGGTGGCGGTTCGCCTACCGCGACTACTCACTCATGGACCAGGTCGGCGACCTCAGCCATCACCTTTCCCAGCAACTCTGACCGCGCGGGTGTTTGGATAGCTCCGTGACGATCCGCGACACCCGCGAGCAGGACCAGACGACGGCCGTCTACGCCGAAACGGGCTCGGTCTTCTATCCGATCTTCGTCGCGGTCTTCACCGGGCTCGTGATCATCTCGAACGTGACGGCGACCAAGGGCGTCGCGTTCGGACCGGTCATCGGCAATTGGTCGATCATCACCGACGGCGGTTTCATCGTCTTCCCGCTGACCTATGTAATCGGCGACGTGCTGTCCGAGGTGTACGGGTTCCGTGCCGCGCGGCGCGCCATCTTCCTCGGCTTCGCGATGAATGCGGTCGCGGCGGTGTCGTTGTGGGTGACCATCTACCTTCCGCCCGCCGACTTCTACCAGAACCAAAAGGCATTCGAGACCGTCGCGCATGCGTTCACGCAGCTGATCATCGCGGGGCTGGCCGGGTTCATCGTGGGCCAGACGATAAACGCATGGGTCGTCGTCGCGATCAAGGCCCACACGAAGGAGAAGCACTTGTGGGCCCGGCTGGTCGGATCGACCTTCGCCGGACAGCTCGGGGACACGTTGGTGTTCTGCAGTATCGCGGCGAGCGCGATCGGCATCACCTCGCTCGGCGACTTCGCCACCTACACCGCGCTGGGCTGGCTGTACAAGACGGCGGTCGAGGTGGTCATGCTGCCGGTCACCTATCGCGTGATCGCCTTCGTCAAGCGGCGGGAGCCGACGTATCGGCTGCCGGAGAGCATCTCGCGCCGATGAGCGCTCGCACGAAGAGCATCTCGCGCCGATGAGCGCTCGCGCGAAGAGCATCCAGCACTGAGACTTTGCTAAGGCAGCTCTGGCAGTGCCCTCAAGGTCGATGCCACCCGCGAAATCCGGCCTACGGTGGGTGGATGAGTGTCGCAACGGATTTGAGAGTGCTCGACTACGGCGAC
>DASRFZ010000039.1:0-5949 GCA_035651275.1 Mycobacterium sp.
GAGCCGCTCTGGACGTCGATTACCGAAGCGGTCCTTCAGCCGCTCGACGACGAGGGCGCGACGGACGCAGTGCCCACTCCAGAACAACTCGGGGAGGTTCGCAAACTGGTCCGCCGGCCGGAATTCAGCGCGGCCGTGTCCAAGGGCTTCTTCGATGACTGGGTCGAAGCCATCGCCGAGCGCACCGGCACCGACCCAGACCGCGATTTGTATCCACGCCTGGTGGCCGGAATAGTGCGCGCGGTCGTCGAAGCCGCGATGGATGCGTACGTGACGGCCGATCCACCGGTGGCCGTGACGGTCGTACTTCGTCGCGCGTTCGCCGACGTCGCGGCCGGCCTGCCCGAACCGAGGAGGCGCAAATGAACCAGGTGATCATCTCCGGCGCAGGACCCAACGGACTGATGCTGGCGTGCGAGCTCGCGCTCGCGGGTGTTCGCCCCGTGGTGCTCGAGCAACTGCCGAGTCCCAGCGACGAGCCGAAAGCCAACGGCCTTGTGGGACAGGTGATTCGATCGCTCGACATCCGCGGGCTCTATGAGGAGTTCAGCGGCTTGGCCGGCCCGCCGCAACCGATGTACGCGTGGATCTTCGCCGGACTGCCGGTGCCGCTGGCCGAACTCGCCGACAACCCGATGTACGGGCTGCCGATCCCGCAGCCGCGGCTGGTGCGGTTGCTCGTGGACCGGGCCCGCCGAATCGGCGTCGAGATTCGATGGGGTCATGAGGTGACCGGGTTCGAAAACCGTGACGACGGCGTCGTCGTCACCGTCAGCGCGGACGGCCGCTCGTATGACCTCCATGCCACATACCTCGTCGGCGCCGACGGTGGCCGCAGCCCTGTCCGCAAGGCCGCCGGCATCGACTTCCCCGGGTACACAGCGGAATCGATGGTCGGCCGGATCGCTCACGTGCAGATCCCGCAGGAGTTGCGCGCCTCCGACGGCGGCCTCGACGTCCCTGGTTTCGGGCACCTCCCGCCCATGCACAACCGGCTCGAGCGCGGCATGGTCATCTTCGCCGAGCTGGAACCCGGCCGCCCGCTGATCGGCACGATGGAGCTGGACCACGGACCTGTCGACGACGACGTTCCCCTCACGTTGGACGAGTTGCGCGCCAGCCTGCGGCGGGTGCTCGGCGTCGATCTGCCGTTCGCGGCGCCGAGCGGCCCCGGCCCACATGCGTTGCGCCGCATCAACGGTCAGAACACCAGGCAAGCGGACCGCTATCGATCAGGCAACGTGTTCCTGGTCGGCGACGCCGCGCATGTTCATTCGGCGATGGGCGGACCGGGTCTCAACCTCGGCCTGCAAGACGCGATGAACCTCGGCTGGAAGCTGGCCGCCGCGGTGAACGGCTGGGCGCCCGCCCGATTGCTCGACACCTACCACAGCGAGCGGTTTCCGGTCGGCGAACGCGTGATAATGCATTCGATGTCGCAGACCGCACTGATGCTGCCGGGGCCCGAAATCACCGCACTGCGAAAGCTTTTCGGCGAACTTCTGGAGACCCGCGACGCCGCTGCTTACATCGCGCGCCTGCTCGCGGGATCCGACGTGCGCTACGACGTCGGCGACGACCATCCGCTCGCCGGGCGGTTCATCCCCGACACCGTCGACTCTCGTCTACTGCACGACGGCCATCCCGTGTTGCTCGACGCGACCGGAGGAGAGGCGGCCGAGGCCGTGCGCGGCTGGCAACATCGTGTCGACGTCGTGCCAGCGCAGGAGTGTCCCTCGCGGGCTATGTTGATCCGGCCTGACGGCTATGTCGCGTGGGCCGCTAATGATTTCGGCGACGCCGCCGAGGAGCGGCTGCGTACCGCACTTCAGCGCTGGTTCGGTGCCGAAAATGTCAGGGTGCCAGTGTCGCCCGAACGCACACCGTGACGTAGGGCAGCGCGAGGCCTTCCGAGTTGGCCAGCGCTGGGTGCGTGGCCAGCAATTCACGCACCTGCTCGAGCGTCTGCGTCCGAACCTCCGCCGGCGACGTGATGCAGTAGCTGCGTGACGCGACCAGGTCGATAAGCGCTTGCGGCGTCAGGTAATTCGTCCACTCGACCTGATGGCGTTCCAACTCGGCGAACGGCTCGGGCAGCGTGACACGGTTGTTGAACGGGTCGTCTTCACGGCCGACGATGTCACCGAGCTCGCGCACCCAACCGAGCCGCTCGTCGCGGGTGTTCCACACCAGCCCGAGCCGTCCGCCCGGGCGTAACACCCGCGCCACCTCAGGGACAGCCCGCGCCGGATCGAACCAGTGCCACGCCTGCGCGACGAGCACTGCGTCGACGCTGTCGTCGGGCAACGGGATCTCCTCTGCCGTGCCCAGCAGCGCTGGTGTACCCGGCAGTGAATTGCTCAGCAGCTCAAGCATTTCCGGAATCGGGTCGACCGCCACCACCGACAGCCCGCGTTCGACCAGCCTCGTGGTCAGCTTGCCGGTGCCCGCGCCGAGATCCAGCACATCGCGCGCTTCGCCGGGAAGCAGCCAGTCGATAGCCTCGGGCGGATACGACGGCCTGCCCCGCTCGTACGCGGCCGCCTCCGCGCCGAACGACAGGGATCGCTGCTGCGTCAGGTCGGTCATGACGCCAGTTCGAGTGTCTGCCGGATCAACTCGCCGACGGCCTCCGACTCGATCAAGAACGCGTCGTGGCCGTAGATCGAGTCGAGGACGTTCAGCCCCGTACAGCCTGGCAGCAACTCGGCCAGCTCCTCTTGCAAACGCAGCGGATACAGCCGGTCCGACGTAATGCCGCCGACGACCACCGGTACCGGACAATTCCGCAGCGCCGCGGGCACTCCGCCTCTGCCGCGACCGACGTCATGACTCGACAACGCATCGGTGAGCACCACGTAGGTGCCCGGATCGAACCGGTCCACGAGCTTCGCCCCTTGGTATTCCAGATAACTCTGGACGGCGTAACGCCCACCGGCGAGCGGATCTTCCGCGCCCTGCCCTTGATTTGCGAACCGCGTGTCGAGCTCGGCCTCCCCGCGGTACGTCAGGTGCGCGAACCGCCGCGCGATGTCCATCCCGTCGAGCGGCTCACGCCCGGTGCCGTAGTAGTCGCCGCCCTGCCAGTTGGGGTCGGCCTTGATCGCGGCGACCTGCGCGCACTGTGTGCCGACCTGGTCGGCGGTGGCGCGGGCGCCGACGGCCAGCACCAGCGCGGCCCGCACAGCGTCGGGATGGCTGACGATCCACTCCAGCGCCCGCGCGCCGCCCATCGAGCCGCCGACCACGGCGGCGACCTCGGTGATGCCCAGGGCGGCCAGCGCGGCGACGTCGGCCTCGACTTGGTCGCGCACGGTGATCGTCGGAAACCTTGAGCCCCAAGGTTTTCCGTCGGGCGCGGGTGAGCTGGGGCCGGTGGATCCGCGGCAGCCGCCCAGCACATTGGTGGCCACCGCGCACCAGCGGTTCGTGTCGATCGGCGCGCCCGGCCCGATCACGCTGTCCCACCAGCCCGGGGTCGGATGGTCGGGGCCGGCCGGGCCGGTGACGTGCGAGTCGCCGGTCAGGGCATGCAGCACGACGACGACGTTGTCGCGGGCCGGCGACAGCTCACCCCAGCGCTGCACCGCGATCGAGACGTCGTCGATCACCCGGCCGCTTTCCAGCCGCAGCGGGCCGATTCCGACGACGCGCACCTCGCCCTCGGCGGGGAGTTCGGTGCTTGTCTCCTCTTCGCGCGAGCGCTCATCGGTGGTTGGCACATCGGAGATCGTCATCAGGCCGCCCCTGCCGTGAACGGTTTGGCCGCTGCGAAGCCCTGCTCGAGGTCGGCCAGGATGTCGTCGATGCCCTCGATCCCGACGGCCAGCCGCACCAGCCCCGGCGTGACGCCGGTCGCCAGTTGCTCGTCGGGACTCAGTTGCGAGTGCGTCGTCGACGCGGGATGAATCACCAGCGAGCGGACGTCACCGATGTTCGCGACGTGGCTGTGCAGTGTAAGCGCGTTCACGAACGCCTTACCGGCCTCCACGCCGCCGGCCAACTCGAAGGCCAGCACAGCGCCAGTACCCTTGGGCGCCAACTTCTTTCCAAGCTCATACCATGGCGAGCTTTGCAGCCCCGCGTAATTCACCGAGATGACATCGGGATGGTCCTCCAGATACTCGGCGACGCGCTGGGCGTTCGCGACGTGCCGTTCCACCCGCAGGCTCAACGTCTCCAGGCCCTGAGCGACCAGGAACGCATTGAAAGGTGAAGCCGCAGAACCGAGATCGCGCAGCAGTTGCACCCGAGCTTTCAGCGCGAACGCGGGCGGCCCGAGTTCGGCGAACACCACGCCGTGGTAGCTCGGGTCCGGGGTGGTGAACCCGGGGAAGCGGCCATTTCTCCAGTCGAACGTGCCGCCGTCGACGATCACGCCCGCGATTGCCGCGCCGTGGCCGCCGAGGTACTTGGTCGCGGAGTGCACGACGATGTCGGCGCCGTGGCTGATCGGCTGGATCAGATAGGGCGTGGCGATGGTGTTGTCGACGATCAGCGGCACGCCAGTGTCGTGCGCGACCGCCGCGACGCCGGAGATGTCGAGGATGTCGATCTGCGGGTTTGAGATCGTCTCCGCGAAGAACGCCTTGGTGTTCGGCCGGGCGGCGGCCCGCCACGACTCCAGGTCGTCGGGGTCCTCGACGAAACTGACGTCGATGCCGAGCTTCGGCAGCGAGTAGTGGAACAGGTTGTACGTGCCGCCGTATAGACGCGGGCTGGACACGATGTGGTCGCCAGCGTTGGCGAGGTTGAGAATCGCGAACGTTTCGGCGGCCTGACCGGACGACAGGAACAGCGCCGCGACACCGTTCTCCAGCGCGGCGATGCGCTCCTCGACGACGTTGGTCGTCGGGTTCATGATCCGGGTGTAGATGTTGCCCGGCTCGGCCAGGCTGAACAGCGCGGCGGCGTGGTCGGTGTTCTTGAACGTGTACGACGTGGTCTGGTAGATCGGCAGGGCTCGCGCGTTGGTGGCGGCGTCTGGCACTTGGCCGACGTGGATCTGCTTGGTCTCGAACGCCCAGCGCGCGCTGGAATCAGAGCCGGGTTCGTTGCTCACGATTGTTGTTCTCCTGTGGTGACGGGGGGCCCGTCATCACGGACCCGCGCTTGCCGTGTAGCCGGTGGCGGCTACTCAACCTGGTCATCACCCGGGGCACCCCACCGCGGTTGGAGGGTTGCCGGCCAGCGAGCCGGGGCTTGACGCTGACGCTCTTGACCGGTGAGAAGCCTATCTCATTACCGGGACCGGCTGCCACCTGGCCTGTCCTTGTAGTCTGGCCTCGCGAGCGACCGCTCGGTATCGGACCGAAGGCCGGGGAGAAACAACCAACACATGAGTGCGGAGCAGCCGACCATCATCTACACACTCACCGACGAGGCACCGCTGCTGGCGACCTATGCCTTCCTGCCGATCATTCAGACGTTCGCCGAACCGGCGGGCATCGACGTCAAGACGAGTGATATTTCGGTGGCCGCCCGGATCCTCGCCGAGTTCGGCGACTGCCTGTCCGAAGAGCAGCGGGTGCCGGACAACCTCGCCGAGCTCGGCAAGCTGACCCATGAGCCCGACACCAACATCATCAAGCTGCCGAACATCAGCGCGTCAGTGCCGCAGCTGAGGGCCGCCATCAAGGAATTGCAGGAGAAGGGCTACGCGGTTCCCGACTACCCCGCGCAACCGAAGACCGACGAAGAAAAGGCCCTCAAGGACCGCTACGCCAAAATCCTGGGCAGTGCCGTGAATCCCGTTCTGCGCGAAGGCAATTCGGACCGTCGTGCCCCCAAGGCGGTCAAGGAGTACGCGCGCAAGCACCCGCACAGCATGGGCGAATGGTCCCCGGCCTCGCGCACCCATGTGGCGACGATGAAGCGAGGCGACTTTTACGCCGGCGAGAAGTCGATGACGCTCGACCGAGCTCGCGACGTGCGCATGGAACTGAAGAC
>DASRFZ010000040.1:0-13881 GCA_035651275.1 Mycobacterium sp.
CGCCAGGCCGGAAACCACAATCGCAAGCGTCGTGAGCCCATGAGCGCTCTCGTCAAAATCGCCGTCCGGGTCGGTAGACAACTCGTCCGACTCCTACCAGATGGGCTTGAAGGCAGGCACCGACGGCTCCGCCGAAGTCCAAGCATTCGGGGCAATGGAGCCTCGGGGCCAATGGCCTACCAGCAGGACTACATGGCGGGCTGCATGTACGGGCTCAACCACCAGACGGCGCAGTGGACTCAGGGACGCTCAGCGCCGAGGTAGCTCTCCGACGTCAGGTCAGCTCGGGTGCCCGCAGGTGTGCGACCGCCAGCTCAAACTCGCAGACGTCGATCTGATCCGCGCCCAAGTCGCGCAGCCGCTCGGTGCGCAGCGACCGCGCCTGTTCGCGGTTGCCGTCCATCGCCGCGTTGCTGTCGAAAGTCGTTGACGACACCGCACGTCCCGAAGCACGGTCGATCAACAGGCTCGCACTGCAGAATCCCTCGAGCTCCTGCAATGAGCCGAGGACCGACTCCTTATAGAACTCGACCGCTCGGTCCAGCTGACCCGGCGCAGCCTTGAGCCATGTGGCCCGCACACACGCACCGTCACTCGAGTGATGGTCCCGGTGCAGCACCGCGATCTCCCACTCCTGAACGGACGCCCGTCCGCCGAACGCCTCTGCGGCCCGATCGCGAATGGGCGCAATGTCGTCGGCGCTTGCCCGCATCGCTTCTTCGCTGTCCCATGCGCTGGTGGCAATGCACCGCCCGGACTCCCGGTCGACGAGAAGCGAGAGGCCGACGCAGCCCGTCATGGTCTCGAGCGCGGGCATGACTTCGTCGTTGATGTACGCGGTCCCGGCGTCGATGGACTCGGGCTGCGCCTCAATAGTGGTCGAGCGTGCGTACACGGCCCACCCTCCTTCTTCGGGGCAGCGCCCCGGCGGCGCCACCGGTCCACTCACCAGGTTCCTCTCCTCGATCGGGCTCGGCAATACGGTGATTTCGGTGCGCTAACGCGCGCTGAGCGCCGGTTAGCGCACCGAAACCGCTGGCCGGGGTCCGTACCCTGGGGGTATGGACTCCGACGTGCTCGACATCAACACCTCACGGCGGCGGATCGTCGACCTCACCGACGACGTGCGGGCGTTCTGCGCGTCGCAGGGCGACGGCCTGTGCAATGTGTTCGTCCCGCACGCGACGGCCGGTGTCGCGATCATCGAGACGGGCGCCGGCAGCGACGACGACCTCGTCGACACCCTCGACCGGCTCCTCCCGCGCGACGACCGCTACCGCCATCAGCACGGTTCGCCCGGCCATGGCGCCGACCACGTCTTGCCCGCGCTGATCGCGCCGTCGGTGACAGTTCCTGTGCAATCGGGTAAACCATTGCTCGGGACCTGGCAAAGCATCGTGCTGGTCGACCTCAACCGGGACAACCCGCAGCGCTCGGTGCGGTTGAGCTTCGTCCAGGCTTGATTGGCTGACCGGGGCCGTCAGCCAGACCGGTAATGTGATTCCGTCGAAAAGGGCCCCGTGAACTAGCCCAGAATTAGCCGAATCGAAGAGACAGCGACAGCAAGTGCAGACACACGAGATCAGGAAACGCTTCCTCGATCATTTCGTGAAAGCAGGTCATACCGAAGTGCCCAGCGCTTCGGTGATCCTCGACGACCCCAACTTGCTGTTCGTCAACGCCGGCATGGTGCAATTTGTGCCGTACTTTCTGGGGCAGCGCACGCCGCCGTACTCCACGGCGACAAGCATCCAGAAGTGCATCCGCACACCCGATATCGACGAGGTCGGCATCACCACCCGCCACAACACGTTCTTCCAGATGGCCGGGAACTTCTCGTTCGGCGACTACTTCAAGAAGGGCGCGATCGAGCTCGCCTGGACGTTGTTGACGAACCCGGTGGACCAGGGTGGCTACGGACTTGACCCCGAAAAGTTATGGGCCACAGTTTATTTAGACGACGACGAAGCCGCTCAGCTGTGGCAGGACATCGCCGGCCTGCCGCCGGAGCGAATTCAGCGTCGCGGCATGGCCGACAACTACTGGTCGATGGGCATTCCTGGACCGTGTGGACCGTCGTCCGAAATCTATTACGACCGCGGCCCGGCATACGGTCCCGAAGGCGGACCGATCGCCAGCGAGGACCGCTACATCGAGATCTGGAATCTCGTGTTCATGCAGAACATTCGCGGCGACGGCACGTCGAAGTCCGACTTCGAGATCCTGGGGCCCTTGCCGCGCAAGAATATTGACACCGGAATGGGTGTCGAGCGCATCGCCTGCGTTCTGCAGGGCGTCGACAATGTCTACGAAACCGATCTGCTGCGCCCGGTGATCGACAAGGTCGCCGAGATCGCGCCGCGAGGATACGGCGTCGGCAGCCACGATGACGACGTGCGGTACCGGATCATCGCCGACCACAGCCGCACCGCCGCGATTTTGATCGGCGACGGTGTCAGTCCCGGCAACGACGGCCGCGGATATGTGTTGCGCCGCTTGCTGCGTCGCATCGTGCGTGCAGCGAAGCTGCTCGGCATCGACATCCCGATCATGGGCGAGCTGATGGCCACGGTGCGCGATGCGATGGGACCGTCCTATCCCGAACTTGTCACCGATTTCGATCGGATCTCGCGGATCGCCCAGGCGGAAGAGGCCGCGTTCAACCGCACGCTGGCGTCGGGCTCGCGACTGTTCGACGAGGCCGCTGCCGCGACGAAAGCCGCAGGGGCAACGGTATTATCGGGCACCGACGCGTTCACATTGCACGACACCTACGGGTTCCCTATCGACCTCACGCTCGAGATGGCCGCCGAGGCCGGGCTCAGCGTCGACGAGGACGGCTTCCGCACGCTGATGGCCCAGCAGCGCGAGCGCGCCAAGGCCGACGCGGCCGCGCGCAAGCACGCCCACGCGGACCTGTCGGCCTATCGCGAACTGGTGGACGCGGGGCCGACGGAATTCACCGGCTTCGACGAACTCACGTCGGAGGCAAGGATTCTCGGCATCTTCGTCGACGGAAAGCGGGTACCCGTCGTCGCGCACGCTCCGGAATCGGAGGCCGCGCGTGTCGAGTTGATCCTCGACCGGACACCGCTCTACGCCGAGTCGGGCGGTCAGATCGCCGACGAGGGGACGATCACCGGCACCGGCTCGGGCGCCACGGCCAAGGCTGCGGTCACCGACGTGCAGAAGATCGCGAAAACCCTGTGGACGCACCGGGTTAACGTCGAGTCCGGCGAGTTCGTCGAGGGCGATACGGTGGTCGCCGCGGTCGATCCGCGCTGGCGGCACGGCGCGACCCAAGGGCATTCGGGCACTCACCTGGTTCACGCCGCGCTGCGTCAAGTGTTGGGGCCCAATGCTGTTCAGGCGGGATCATTGAATCGCCCGGGGTACTTGAGGTTTGACTTCAACTGGCAGGGCGGCCTGACCGAAGACCAGCGAACCCAGATCGAGGAAGTCACCAACCAGGCCGTCGAGGCGGACTTCGAAGTGCACACGTTCACGACAGAGCTGGACCAGGCCAAGGCGATGGGCGCGATGGCGTTATTCGGCGAGAGCTATCCCGACGAGGTGCGTGTCGTCGAGATCGGCGGCCCGTTCTCGCTCGAGCTGTGCGGCGGCACGCACGTGCACAACTCGGCGCAGGTCGGTCCGGTGACGATTCTCGGCGAGTCGTCGATCGCCTCCGGGGTGCGACGCGTCGAGGCGTACGTCGGGCTGGACGCGTTCCGTCACCTGGCGAAAGAGCGCGCGTTGCTCGCCGGACTGGCGTCGTCGTTGAAGGTGCCGTCCGAGGAGGTGCCCGCACGGGTGGCGACGCTCGTGGAGCGGCTGAAGGCGGCGGAAAAGGAACTCGAGCGCACGCGGCAGGCGTCGGCGCGTGCTGCAGCGGCAAACGCAGCGGCAGGTGCCGAGCAGGTCGGTAAGGTCCGACTGGTGGCCCAACGCATGTCGGGCGAGTCGGCTGCAGATCTGCGCAACCTGGTCGGCGACATTCGCCGCAGGCTCGGCAGTGAACCGGCGGTGGTGGCGTTGATCGCCGAAGGCGACAACGGCACGGTGCCTTATGTCGTGGCGGTCAACCCCGCTGCGCACGAACTCGGGATGCGCGCCAACGAATTGGTCCAGCAGTTCAACAGGGCCGTGGATGGCCGTGGAGGCGGAAAAGCGGAGTTGGCACAGGGGTCCGGAAAAGATCCCGCCGGCATCGACGCGGCGCTTTCTGCGCTACGGTCCGAGATCGCGCGGAGTTAGTGCGTGGCTGCCGATAGCGAGCGACTGCCGGACCGTCCCGGCAGTGACGACCCCGGCCGCGGCCGTCGACTCGGCATCGATGCCGGAAGCGTCCGGATCGGGGTTGCAACAAGCGATCCCGACGGCATACTGGCCACCCCGGTGGAGACCGTCCCTCGGGACCGGTTCGGTGGGCACTTGCGAAAGATCGCCACATTGGCTGCGGATCTCGGCGTCGTCGAGATCGTCGTCGGTCTGCCGCGCACGCTGGCCGATCGCGAGGGATCGGCTGCGCGCGAAGCGATTTCCCTGGCCGATGAGCTCGCCGACCGTATCCCTTCGACTCCCGTGCGGCTGGCAGACGAACGGCTGACGACGGTGAGCGCCCAAAAATCGTTGCGCGAAGCCGGCATTCGCTCCAAAGAGCAGCGCTCGGTGATCGATCAGGCCGCCGCTGTGGCAATCCTGCAGGGCTGGCTCGATCAGCGCCGCACGGCCTTGAATGCCGAGGCTCGCGGTGGCTGACGGCTGGGAGCGTGAGCGAACAGAGCCCGTCGCCGTCGGCATGCCGCGGCACAGATCACGCGCGGAACGCCTACGCCAGGAACGAATGCGTCGGCGGCGCAACAACACTCGCATGTTGCTGGTCGCTGGACTGATTGCTGTCGTGGTGATCGCGGTGTTCGTCGGGTCCAGGCTCTGGCACTCGTTTTTCAGTGACTACTCGGGCGGCGGCAAACAAGACGTCGTCATTCAGGTCCACGACGGCGATTCGACGCGAGCGATCGGCCAGACATTGCAAGACAAGAACGTCGTTGCGTCCGTCCAGAAATTCGTCGACTCGGCGCAAGACAACACGGCGATGTCCTCGATCCAACCCGGCTACTACAAGATGCGGACCGAGATTTCGGCGTCCGACGCAGTCCGGCGGCTGACCGATCCGAACAACCGCGTCGGCAAGCTGGTGATCCCCGAGGGCCGCCAGCTCGACGACGTGCGCGACGTCAAGACCAACGCCGTCACCGAGGGCATCTTCACGTTGATCTCGCGGGCGTCATGCGTGCAGCTGGACGGCGACCAACAATGCAAGACGGTCGATGACCTCCGTACCGTCGCCGGCAACGATTCCCCGTCGGCACTCAACGTTCCGGAGTGGGCGAGCAAGCAGGTCGACGCGATGGGCGGGGACCATCGTCGGCTGGAAGGCCTGATCGCGCCGGGCACCTGGAACATCGACCCGTCGTGGTCATCAGAACGGACGCTGGCGACGCTGATCGGCGACAGCGCGACTCAGTATTCGCAGCGCGGGCTGGGCACGTCGCCCGACGGAACGGGCATGTCGCCCTATCAGACGCTGATCGTCGCGTCCCTGGTGCAGCGCGAGTCGAAACCCGCCGACTTCGCGAAGGTCGCGCGGGTGATCTACAACCGCCTGCAGGTGCATCAGAAGCTCGAATTCGATTCGACGATCAACTACTCGCTGGACCGCCAGGAAGTCGCGACCACCGACATCGACCGCAACCGCAACACCGCGTGGAACACCTACCTCAACGAGGGGTTGCCGGCCACGCCGATCTGCTCGCCGGGTGAGCCGGCATTGACCGCTGCCGAACGGCCGGAATCGGGTGACTGGCTGTACTTCGTCACCGTGGACATGCAGGGGACGACGTTGTTCACCGCGGACTACCAGCAGCACCTCGCCAACATCGAGTTGGCCAAGCGCAACGGTGTCCTCGACAGCGCGCGATGACCGCGCGTAGAGCGGCAGTACTCGGCTCGCCGATCACGCATTCGCGCTCACCGCAACTGCACCTCGCCGCCTACCGCGCGCTGGGGCTTGACGATTGGACGTATGAGCGCATCGAATGCGCAGCTGACCAGTTGCCAAGCGTGGTAAGCGCTTTCGGTCCCGAATGGGTGGGCGTGTCGGTGACGATGCCCGGCAAATTCGCCGCGCTGCGATTCGCGGACGAACGCAGTGAGCGGGCCGAGCTCGTGGGCTCGGCCAACACTCTGGTACGCACAGACCGCGGATGGCGCGCCGATAACACCGACGTGGCGGGCGTAGTGGGCGCGCTGGGGCCGGTGACCGGCGACCTCGTCGTGCTCGGTTCAGGCGGCACCGCACGAGCGGCTGTAGCCGCCGCGCAGCCCCTCGGCGCCCGTCACGTCACGGTCGTCGCCCGCGACCGGGCCAAGGCCGAGCCGCTGGTGGCGTTGGCCGAACATGTTGGCGCGCAGGGCCGGTGGCGCTCGTTCACGGATCCTGACCTGGCCGACGAAATCGCCGCCGCCGGTGCTGTGGTGAGCACCATTCCCGCGGACGCCGCCGCCACTCACGTCGCGGCACTGCGGCGCGCGCCGGTGCTGCTGGACGCGATCTACGAACCGTGGCCCACGCCGCTGGCAGCGGCGGCGACCGAGGCGGGCGGACGGGTGATCGGCGGCCTGCAGATGCTGTTGCATCAGGCGTTCGCTCAAGTCGAACTGTTCACCGGTCGGCCGGCGCCGAAAGAAGCGATGGCGGCGGCGCTGCGCTGACTTATGACGACTTGGGCCGCCACACGCCGAACCGGTTGCCCAGCGGGTCGACGAGATGGGCGAATTCGATTGCGCCATTGTCGGTGAACGGAACGGCCGTCGTCGCGCCCAGCTCTTCTGCTTTGGCGATCGCGGCCTCGACGTCGTCCACGTGCACGTAGAAGATCGCCCAGTTGGCCCCGCCCATTGCGGAGGTGTCCCACAATCCGCCGCGATCGCCGTCGATCATGCTGTAGGGAGCGGGCGCTCCGATGTCCCAGCCGAACAGGGGCCCGTAGAACGCCCTTGAAGCCTCGGGATTCGACGAGCCGATCTCGAAATAGTCGATGTTGTTTGTCATGGCCACATCATGCAACCGGCCACTGACAAATTTGCCGCCGCTGGGTTCCGGCGACGCGACATAGCCTCCCAATATGGGGTTGGGGGCTTGCGTCGTCGTCGGGGTGTGGTTCGCGGCGTTGTGTGTCTACGACGTTCGGCAGCGGCGATTGCCGAACTGGCTGACGCTGCCCGGTGCGGCGATCGTGATGGGCTACGCGATGCTGAACGGCCGTGGGTTGCCGGCGTTGGTGGGAGCCGCCGCCCTGGGGCTGTTGTATCTCGCGGTCCACGTTGCGTCGGCGGCGGCGATGGGTGCGGGCGACGTGAAACTTGCGCTCGGTGTCGGCGCGATCGGCGGTTACTTCGGCCTCGACGTGTGGCTGCTCGCCGCTCTCGCCGCGCCGCTGCTCACGGCGGCGTGGGCGCTGGTTGAACTCGCGCGTCGCGGCGCCTCCACCGTCCCGCACGGCCCGGCGATGTGCGCCGCTACCGCTGCGGCCTCCGCGCTCGCGTTGCTGCCTTGACCCGTCATCGGGTCGACGCTGGGGCTACCAGGACATGTCTGCTGTCGCGGTCATTTCGGCCTCCTCAATGGCTCGGGTCCGTCCCGTTGTCGAAATACTCGCCCGGCACCCCCGCTATGTATTGAGTAGAGGGCTACTCGAATTCCTTTCGAATTCCTGCTCGCACCCGCAAGGTAGATACCTGCGCGTTGTCTTAATTCCGGCAATCACCGTGTCACATGGGAAGATGGGACGCGTGTTGCGATGGACGACGGCCGGCGAGTCACACGGCCGCGCGCTGGTGAGCATGCTCGAGGGCATGGTCGCCGGCGTCCACGTGACCTCCGACGACATTCGCACGCAGCTGGCCCGGCGCCGTCTCGGCTACGGCCGCGGCGCCAGGATGAAGTTCGAGGCCGACGACGTCACCGTGCTCGCCGGCGTCCGCCACGGCGTCACGCTCGGGGGCCCGATCGCGGTCGAGATCGGCAACACCGAATGGCCCAAGTGGGAAACCGTAATGGCCGCCGACCCGGTCGACCCCGCCCAGCTCGAAGATGTCGCGCGCAACGCGCCGCTGACCCGGCCCCGCCCGGGGCACGCCGACTACGCGGGCATGCTCAAGTACGGGTTCGACGACGCACGGCCGGTGCTGGAACGCGCCAGCGCGCGCGAGACCGCGGCCCGGGTCGCCGCCGGCACGATCGCACGCGAATTCCTGCGCCAGGCGCTCGGCGTCGAGGTGCTGAGTCACATCATCTCGATCGGCGCATCGGCACCGTACGACGGGCCGCCGCCGCAACCGTCGGACCTCGCGGCGATCGACGCGAGTCCGGTGCGGGCGTTCGACGAGCAGGCCGAGAAGTCGATGATCGACGAGATCGAGACCGCCAAGAGGGACGGCGACACGCTCGGCGGTGTCGTCGAGGTCGTCGCGCTGAATCTGCCGGTCGGGTTGGGCTCGTTCACGAGCGGGGACAAC
Source organism: Mycobacterium sp. (assembly GCA_035651275.1). Lineage (GTDB taxonomy): Bacteria > Actinomycetota > Actinomycetes > Mycobacteriales > Mycobacteriaceae > Mycobacterium. Next base: position 8,584 of record DASRFZ010000040.1, read on the forward strand.
CGGCTCGACAGCCAACTGGCGGCGGCGATCATGGGTATTCAGGCGATCAAGGGCGTCGAGATCGGCGACGGCTTCGAAACGGCAAGGCGCCGAGGCAGTGTCGCGCACGACGAGATGTACCCCGGAGCCGCGGGGTCGGCGACATCTGGCCGAAGCCCGGGAGTCGTCCGCTCGACGAACCGGGCCGGCGGGCTTGAGGGCGGCATGACCAACGGCCAACCGCTGCGGGTGCGTGCGGCGATGAAGCCGATCTCGACGGTGCCCCGCGCGCTTGCCACCGTCGACATGGCCACCGGCGACGAGGCCGTCGCGATCCACCAGCGTTCGGATGTGTGCGCCGTGCCGGCCGCGGGCGTCGTCGCGGAATCGATGGTCGCTCTTGTCCTCGCCCGCGCCGCGCTGGAGAAGTTCGGCGGCGACTCACTTACCGAAACGAAGACCAACGTCGCGTCGTACCTCGACAGCATTGCGTCGAGGGATCGTGGCGATGAGCCGCTTGCGCGAAGAGCAGAAGACAACGCGCGGGCATCGGGATAGACATGGCACCCAAAGCCGTACTGATCGGCCTGCCCGGTTCCGGCAAGTCGACGATCGGCCGTCGCCTGGCCAGGGCGCTCGATGTCACGCTATTTGACACCGATGCGGCGATCGAGGCGAAAACCGGCCGCACGATCGCCGACGTGTTCGCCAACGACGGGGAGCAGGAATTCCGGCGCATCGAGGAAGAGGTGATCCGCGCCGCGCTCGCCGAGCACGACGGCGTGCTGTCACTCGGTGGCGGGGCGGTCACCACACCGGGAGTGCGCGAGGCGCTGGCCGGCCACACCGTCATCTACCTGGAAATCAATGCAGCAGAAGGCATGCGCCGCACCAGCGGCAGCACGGTCCGGCCGCTATTGGCCGGTCCGGACCCCGCCGCGAAATACCGCAGGCTGATGGCCGACCGTGTCCCGCTGTACCGGCGGGTCGCGTCGATGCGTGTCAACACGAACCGGCGAAACCCCGGCGCAGTGGTACGTCACATCGTTGAGCGACTGGAGAATCCGCAGCCGCCGAAGCGGCGCAGGCGGCGCAATGCGTGGCGGAGGTCGCCGATCTCGCTGAACCCCGGCGAAAGCACCCAGACGCCACCGAGTCCCGCCGCGCTCGCCGCCCGCCACGCAGAGCGGACGCAGCGTGACTGAACCTGTGACGGTCGACGTCAACGTCGACCCGCCGTATCCGGTGATCATCGGAACCGGAATCGTCTCCGAATTGACCGGCCTTCTCGACGGCACGCACAAAATCGCCATCTTGCACCAGCCGGTACTCTCTGAAACGGCCGAGCAGATCCGAACATCGTTGTCCGAGAGCGGGATTGACGCGCACCGGATCGAAATCCCCGACGCCGAAGCCGGAAAGGAGCTGCGGGTCGTCGGCTTCATCTGGGAAGTGCTGGGTCGCATCGGCATTGGCCGCAAAGACGCGATCGTGAGCCTCGGCGGCGGGGCGGCCACCGACGTCGCCGGATTTGCGGCCGCGACCTGGCTGCGCGGCGTCTCGATCATCCACATCCCGACGACGCTGCTGGGCATGGTCGACGCTGCGATCGGCGGCAAGACCGGCATCAACACCGAGGCCGGCAAGAATCTCGTGGGTGCGTTCCACCAGCCGCGGGCGGTGCTCATCGACCTCGCCACACTGAAAACCTTGCCGCGCAACGAGATCGTTGCCGGCATGGCCGAGGTGGTCAAGGCGGGGTTCATCGCGGACCCGGCGATCCTCGACACCATCGAGCGTGACCCTGCGGCCGCACTCGACCCAGGCGGAGACGTGCTGCCCGAGCTGATCCGACGGTCCGTCGTCGTCAAAGCCGAGGTCGTCGCGGCGGACGAAAAAGAATCGCAGCTGCGTGAAATCCTCAACTACGGGCACACGCTGGCCCACGCCATCGAGCGTCGGGAGAACTATCAGTGGCGCCACGGCGCGGCCGTGTCGGTTGGCTTGGTATTCGCTGCCGAATTGGGCCGGCTGGCCGGCCGGCTGGACGACGCGACCGCCGCCAGGCATCGAACTATCCTGACGTCCCTTGGCCTTCCGGTCACCTACGACCCGGACGCGTTGCCACAATTGATCGAGTTCATGGCCGGCGACAAGAAGACCCGCGCGGGCGTGCTGCGGTTCGTCGTACTCGACGGTCTGGCCAAGCCGGGCCGCCTCGAAGGTCCGGACCCGTCGCTGCTGGCCGCGGCGTACGCCGAGATAGGAAAGGCACCGTGACAACGGTCAACGTGCTCAACGGGCCGAACCTCGACCGGCTGGGACTTCGCGAACCCGAGGTGTACGGCACCACCTCATATCAGGAACTGGTCGCGCAGGTCGAGCGAGCCGCAGCCGAGCTTGGGCTGAAAGCCGTTGTGCGCCAAAGTGACAGCGAAGCCGAACTGATCGACCTGATTCACCGCGCCGCTGACGCGGGCGAACCGGTGATACTCAACGCGGCCGGGCTGACCCACACGTCGGTTGCGTTGCGTGACGCCTGCGCCGAGTTGCGGGCACCACTGATCGAAGTTCACATCTCAAATGTGTTCGGCCGCGAGGAGTTTCGTCATCACTCCTACATCAGCCCGGTTGCCACAGGCGTGATCGTCGGACTCGGTGTTACGGGGTACCTGCTGGCGCTGCGCTACCTCGCCGGCTGTTCCTGAGTCTTCTCGTCGTCCTTGACCGCCGCGAACACGTCGGTGTCCGGCCCGTGCTCGCCTCCGTGTGCCGGCACCGGGTGCGTCTTGTTGTAACGCCGGTCGACGAGGAACCGGCCGAGCGCGACGCCGATCATCGCCACGACGAACACCAGCAGCGCGGTGAACGCCGCGAACACCGTGATCTCGTTGATGAAGCCCCCGGCGTACACGCCCTTGTAGAACGTCGAGATCACCCACGTGATGAAGCCCGAAAGGATGCCCGCGACGATCCCGGCAATGAGCCATGTCATTGCGAGGTCGCGGCGGCGATCGGGGTCAGGCTGGTCGTTGGCGTCGGCACGGCCGTCGATATAGCCCCAGATCAGGACCACGATGGCGTAGATGACCACCAGGAAGATGCTGATCACTTGGGCCTGTGTCTCCCAGGTGTTGATCATCACGCCCTGAATCAGCCGCAGGACGATCATTCCGAACGCGAAGATCAATCCGCGCAGCAACCATGACCTCATGGGCGCTGAGCCTAGCGGGTAGCGTCAAGTGCCGTGACATATTCCCAGCGACGCGGCAAGCTGTGTCGCCGGATGGCGTCGTCGGGAGTTGACGCCCTCCTGGTCACTGACCTGGTCAATGTCCATTATCTGACCGGCTTCACCGGATCCAATGCGGCGCTGCTGGTTTATGCCGACGACGCCGACGGGGATCGCGCGACGCTGGCGACCGACGGCCGGTACCGCACCCAAGCGGCGAGGCAGGCGCCGGACGTGCGACTGGAGATCGAGCGAGCCTGCGCACCGCATCTCACGAAGATCGCCGCCGCCGGGGGAGTTTCGCGGCTCGGGTTCGAGAGCCACGTCGTCACTGTCGACGGATACGACCAACTGGCAAACGCCGCAGTAAGTGTCGAGTTGGTGCGAGCGTCGGGGATGGTCGAGGCCCTGCGGGAGGTCAAAGACGACGGTGAAAAAGCGCTGCTGCGCCTCGCGTGTGAGGCCGCCGACGCGGCGCTCGCCGACCTGATCCACCGCGGCGATCTGGCACCTGGACGCACTGAGCGGCAGGTGGCCCGCGACCTCGAAGCGCTGATGCTCGACCACGGCGCAGACGGCCCGTCGTTCGAGACGATCGTGGCGGCGGGGCCGCACTCCGCCATCCCGCATCACCGGCCCACGGACGCCGTATTGGCGACCGGGGACTTCGTGAAGATCGACTTCGGCGCGTTGGTCGCGGGCTACCACTCGGACATGACGCGCACGTTCGTGCTCGGCCAGGCGGCGCAGTGGCAACGCGATATCTACGAGTTGGTCGCGGTGGCACAGCAGGCCGGTCGCGAGGCGCTGGCGCCCGGCGCCGAGTGCAGCGACGTGGACGCGGCGGCGCGTGCGGTGATCGCCGAGGCCGGGTACGCCGAGAACTTCGGGCACGGCCTCGGACACGGCGTGGGCTTGGAAATCCACGAAGCACCCGCGATCGGGGCCACCTCCACCGCGACATTGCAGTCCGGTGCGGCGGTGACGGTAGAGCCGGGCGTGTATCTGCCGGAGCGCGGCGGCGTGCGGATCGAGGACACATTGATCGTGGGGGAGGGCGGTCCTGAATTGCTCACTCGGTTCACGAAGGAATTGACGGTCCTCGCCTAGCGCGGTGGCCGCTGATCGTGCGCGGATGAGAGGATGGTCTGCCTTCGAGTCAATCCAGAAGACGAGCTAGGAGAACAACCGACCGTGGCATCGACTGCCGATTTCAAGAACGGACTGGTCCTGCAGATCGACGGGCAACTGTGGCAGATCGTCGAGTTCCAGCACGTCAAACCCGGCAAGGGCCCGGCGTTCGTGCGGACCAAGCTCAAGAACGTGCTGTCCGGCAAGGTCGTCGACAAGACCTACAACGCCGGCGTCAAGGTTGAGACAGCGACCGTCGACCGCCGCGACACCACGTACCTCTACCGCGACGGCTCGGAATTCATCTTCATGGACAGCGAGGATTACGAGCAGCATCACCTGCCGGAGTCGCTTGTCGGCGACGCCGCGCAATTCCTGCTCGAGAACATGCCGGTGCAGGTGGCGTTCCACGAGGGCAATCCGCTCTACATCGAGCTGCCCGTGACCGTCGAATTGGAAGTCACTCACACCGAACCGGGCCTGCAGGGCGACCGGTCAAGCGCCGGAACCAAGCCCGCGACGCTGGAGACCGGCGCGACGATCAATGTCCCGCTGTTCATCAATACCGGCGACAAGCTGAAGGTCGATTCGCGTGACGGAAGCTACTTGGGCCGGGTGAATGCCTGACCGTCGACCTGAACGGGGTCGCCACCAGGCACGCAAACGCGCGGTCGATCTGCTGTTCGAGGCCGAAGCCCGCCGATTGACTCCGGCGGAGGTCGCCGAAGCCCGGAATGTTTTGGCCGACAAGCAATCCGATGTCTCGCCGCTGAACCCGTACACGGTCGCGGTTGCTCGCGGGGTGACCGAACACCAGGCTCACATCGACGACCTGATCTCCGCGCACCTCCAGGGGTGGACGCTGGACCGGCTGCCGGCGGTGGACCGCGCGATCCTGCGGGTCGCCGTGTGGGAACTGTTGCACGCCGACGACGTTCCCGAGCCGGTGGCGGTCG
>DASRFZ010000041.1:0-12646 GCA_035651275.1 Mycobacterium sp.
CGATCGCGTCATGGGGCTTCGCGCCGGCGCTGGCCGCGGGCAACGCGGTGGTGGTGAAGCCCGCCGAGTGGACGCCGCTGACGACCATGCGGTTGGGTGAATTGGCGCTCGAGGCAGGGCTTCCCGACGGCCTGCTGCAGGTGCTGCCGGGCAAGGGTGCGGTGATCGGGCAGCGGTTCGTCACGCATCCCGACGTCCGCAAGATCGTGTTCACCGGATCGACCGAAGTCGGCAGGCACGTGATGGCCGGTGCGGCCGCTCAGGTCAAGCGGGTGACGCTCGAACTCGGCGGCAAGAGCGCCAACATCGTCTTCGACGATTGCGACCTGGAGCGTGCCGCCGCGACCGCACCGTACGGCGTGTTCGACAACGCTGGGCAGGACTGCTGCGCGCGAAGCCGAATCCTGGTGCAGCGCACGGTCTACGACCGCTTCATGGAGTTGTTGGAGCCGGCGGTCAAGGGAGTGATGGTCGGCGACCCGACCTTGCGTGATACCGAGATGGGCCCGCTGGTGTCGCGCGCACACTGGAACGCCGTGGCGTCCTACGTGCCCGACGATGCGCCGATCGCGTTTCGCGGCGAGGCGCCAGCAGGTCGCGGGTTCTGGTTTCCGCCGACGGTGCTGACACCGGAACGCTCGGATCGAACTGTGCGCGAAGAGATCTTCGGACCGGTCGTGACGGTGTTGCCATTCGAGGATGAGGCGGACGCGATCACGCTCGCCAACGACACTACGTACGGGCTGTCGGGGTCGATCTGGACTGAAAACCTGTCGCGCGCGGTGCGGGTGTCGCGTGCGGTGGAAAGCGGGAATTTGTCGGTGAATTCGCATTCATCGGTGCGGTACAACACGCCGTTCGGCGGAGTCAAGCAGTCGGGACTCGGGCGTGAGCTCGGGCCCGACGCGCCGCTGTCGTTCACCGAGACCAAGAATGTCTACTTCGCGATCAACCCGGGGGCATCGGCATGATCGACCTCACGCAGAGGCTGGCAGGAAGGGTCGCGGTGGTCACCGGTGGCGGCAGCGGCATCGGGCTCGCGGCAGCCCGTCGAATGCACGCGGAAGGCGCGACGATCGTCGTCGGCGACATCGACACAGCCAGCGGCCAGGCGGCCGCCGACGAACTCGATGGTCTGTTCGTGCCCGTCGACGTCACCGATGAACCGGCCGTCAACGCGTTATTCGACAGTGCAGCAGAGCGATTCGGGTCGGTAGACATTGCGTTCAACAATGCCGGCATCTCGCCACCCGACGACGATCTGATCGAAGTCACCGAGCTGCCCGCATGGCAGAAGGTGCAAGACGTCAACCTCACGTCGGTGTACCTGTGCTGCCGTGCGGCATTGCGGCACATGAGCGCGCAAGGCAGGGGGTCGATCATCAACGTCGCGTCGTTCGTCGCGGTGATGGGATCGGCGACCTCGCAGATTTCCTACACCGCGTCGAAGGGCGGGGTGCTCGCGATGTCGCGTGAACTCGGTGTGCAGTACGCGCGCAGTGGAATTCGAGTAAACGCATTGTGCCCGGGCCCCGTCAACACGCCGCTTCTGAAGGAGCTTTTCGCGAAGGATCCCGAGCGTGCGGCACGTCGGTTTGTGCATGTGCCCGTCGGCCGGTTCGCCGAACCGGAGGAGATCGCCGCGGCGGTGGCGTTCTTGGCCAGCGACGACGCGTCGTACATCACCGCGTCGACGTTTCTGGTCGACGGCGGAATCAGCTCCGCCTACATCACCCCGCTGTAAGAACCTCCGCGAGCGTGCACTTGCCGCGTTGCATTGAACCGATCCGGGCAGCCACACGTAATCCAACTCGAACCCCGGCTCAAAGGAGAACTGGATCTTGGCTATTCGTCGACTTGCGAGTGGAATCCTCGCCGCCATGGCCGCCGCCACTGTCTCGTATGGGACAGCGACGGCCGCACCCGTACCCGACCTGCGCGACGCGTGTATTCCGGGATACGTGTGGCGGCAAGCAAATCCGGCGACCACGTGTGCGTCACGCCGGCAATCCGCCGGCAAACCGCGCAAGAGAACAGCACCGGCGACCAGCGCCGCAGTCCCAACGGGGGGCCTTATGGCCCGGACACGTGCGTCGACGGTCATGGTTGGGTGTGGCGTGACGCGTTTCCCGGCGACCACGTCTGCGTGACGGGCGACAGCAGGACCCAGGCGGCTAACGACAACGCTGCCGCAGAGTCGCGCCGGCTCTTCAAGACACGTGCGCCGGCGAATTGACGCGATCCGATTCGCGAGCGCCCTGGTCCAGCCGGAACGGCGGATATTCGTCGCGCAGCAACGACCCGTACGCGACAACGCGGTACCCCCAGCGGCTGATCCCGAGCAGCAGGTCAAACAGGCCGGGTGGATAACGGTCGGTGAACAACAGCGCGACCGCTACGACGAGCACCACGGGGCGGGCGAGCCGCGACAGCGTGCTAACGACCAGATAATGCGGGATCGCCAGCACCCACCACTTCACCAGCACCAGACCGCGCGACAACTCCTCGGGGTAGTCGACCTCGAAATCGGCCGGATAGTCGGTGCTTTTCAAGGTGAACGGCGGGTACTTGTCGGTGCCCAGGGCGCTGTATCCGTAATAGCCGACCCGCCACGACCATCGCAGCACACCAACACTGAAGTCGAACAAAGCGCGGGGATAACGGCCGGTGAACAGGATCGCAAAGAAGGCGACGATCGTGACGAGCAACCGCGCGATTTGCAAGAAGATCAACACGATGTAGTGCGGAATCAACAAGAGCCACTTGACCAACCACAACCAGCGCGACAATGGCTCGTCGCGGTCGCCGTGCAGTTTGGTGGGAACGGTGTCATCGAAACTGGCCATACTGCCGTTGTACACTCTGCCGCGAGTCAGTGGCGCCGCGACGGAGGCCACGGCGGCTCACCGCAGAGGTCCAGCAACGCGTTCTCGATGACCTCCGGCAGCGCCGGGTGGATCCAGAACTGGCCGCGGGCCATGTCTTGGGCGCCGAGCCCGAAACTCATTGCCTGCACGATCGGTTGGATCAACGACGACGCCTGGTGGCCCATTAGGTGCGCGCCGAGAATCAGCCCGGTGTCGTCGTCGACGATCACCTTCGCGAACCCGGTGGTGTCTTCCATTGCCCAGCCGTATGCGACGTCGCTGTAGTCCTGGACCTTCACCTTGATCCGGAAACCCTTTGCCCGCGCCTGGTTTTCGGTTAACCCGACGCTGGCGATCTGCGGGTCGGTGAACACCGCCGACGGCACATAGCGGTGATCGGACGGCATCAACGCGTCGGTGTCGTCCCAGTCCTGAAGCAGGTTGTGGCGCACCACTCGGGCTTCGTGGTTGGCGACGTGCTTGAGCTGGTAGTCGGAGCTGACGTCGCCGAGAGCGAAAACGTTTCGCGCTGAAGTGCGTTGGTATTCGTCGACGAGAACGCGCCCGTTCTTGACGTCCACGCCGGCCCGGTCCGCGGACAGCAAATCGCCGTTGGGCACCCGCCCCGTGGCCACCAGTACTACGTCGGCTTGCAATGTCGATTCGTCGTTGAGCGCCAACGTGACGCCGCCGTCGCCGTCCTGGTGGGCGTCGACGACCTCGACATGGCTGCGGATTTCCCATTTCTTCCCGGCGATGTCCGTGAACCGCATCATCACGGTGTCGTCGTGGCCCTTCAGCAACGTCCCCCCACGGATCACCAAGGTGACGCGGGTGCCCAACGACGAAAAGATGTGCGCGAATTCCGCTGCGACATACCCGCCGCCGACGATCGCCAGATGCTCGGGCAGGTGCGCGATCCGCATGATCGTGTTGCTGGTGTAGTACTCGACACCGCAATTCGCGATCGCCGGCGGCACCACCACGCGTGATCCCGCGGCGATCACCACCTTCTCTGCCGTGAACTCGTCGTCGTCGTCTGTCTGCAGCGCGTAGCGGCCGTCGCGCGTGCCGCTGAACCGGGTGTGGCTGCCGTACACCGTCACGTTGGGCGAAGAGCGCCGGTAGTTCTCGCCGCCTGCGGACAGCGGGTCGATGCGGCCGAAGACCCGCGAAACGATGTCGGTCCAGCGCACGTGGTCTACCCGGGCATCAACCCCGAATCGCGGTGAATCCGTGGCTGTTTCAGCGACTTCGGCAGTGTAGACGAACATCTTGGTCGGGATGCAGCCGACGTTCAGACAGGTGCCGCCGAACATACCCTGCTCGCAGATCGCCACGCTCATGTCGGCATAGCGCTCGTCGAGAATCGTGTTGCCCGAACCAGTTCCGATGATGGCCAGGTCGAAGTGCGCCGTCATGACATCTGCCTCGCATTCCTGCTGTCCGGCGATTCTCGTGCCGTGTACCAGTCCAGCCACGCCGAAAGCTCGCGGTACGCCGTTCGTCTCGGCTCGGCGAGCGACAGGAAGACGTCGTGCTTGGCGTCCGCGATCGGCACAATTGTGGTGCGGTTGCCGACACATCCTGCCCAGCGGGCGATCTGAGCGACGTCGAGCACGGCGTCCCCACGCTGCATCGCCGCGGGGTCGCGTGTCTCGGGAACGCTTGTGTCCGAGCGCAGAATCAGGTTCGGCACGCCGACGTCGAGCCCGCGGTGCAGCCGCGTCTGCCCACGGCGGATCGCGTGAATCCAGCCGACGGTGATCGGAAACCCGCCCAGGGGTTTCCACGCCAAGTTGTAGTCGAATTCGCCGCCATAGTCGCGGTGCAGGCTCGTGCCGTACCCGCCGACGCCGGTGCCGCGTACCACGCGCTTGCTGCCAAGTAGCGACGCCGCTCCCATGGCGGCCGACGTCAGCGCCGTGCGCAGAATCGCCGGGCCGTGTACGTCGAAAAATGGGCTGTTGAGAACCAGCCCGCTCACGCCGAGCGACGCGCGACGTCGGCGCAACCGGTCGAGCCACAGCGTGACGATCAGTCCGCCGGCCGAGTGGCCGTAGACGAGCAACTCCGCGCCCGACGTCTCGTCCGCGATGATCGCAGCCGCACGCTCGAGTTCGTCGTCGTAGCGGGACAAATCGGTGGTGAAGTGCGGTGTCTGACCGTCGCGGTGGGATCGTCCGCATTTGCGTAAGTCAATTGCGTAGAACTCGAAGCCGTGCGAGCTGAAGTGGTCGGCCAACTCGGTGTTGAAGAAATAGTCGGTATATCCGTGCACGGCGAGCACGGCGCGCTTTGCCGGCCTCGCGTCGCCTCTGCGGACCAGCGTCGCGACAATCTCGCCCTCGCCGTCGGGATCCGGGCCGAGCGCAAGCGTGCACTGCACGTATCCGTCGAGGACATCGGGCTGCCAGACCGCGGACACAACAGTCACCTTAGATAACCTGGGGCGCGTGCCAGCCGCGAAAGCCGTCCCGAAAGCTGACGTTGTGCTCGTCGGTGCCGGGATCATGAGCGCGACCCTGTCTGCGCTCCTGCGGCTGGTCGAGCCCGAGTGGTCGATCACGCTGGTGGAACGCCTGTACGGCGTGGCCGCGGAGAGCAGCGAGCCGTGGAACAACGCCGGGACTGGGCACTCGGCGCTGTGCGAGCTGAACTACACCCCGGAGCAACCCTACGGCTCGATCGACATCACCAAGGCCGTCAAGGTCAACGAGGAGTTCCAGATCTCGCGGCAGTTCTGGGCGTACGCCGCGCACAACGGTGTGCTCACAGATGTGCGCGGCTTCCTCAACCCGATCCCACACGCGAGTTGGGTACAAGGCGCAAAACAGGTCGATTTCATGCGCCGCCGTCGCGAAGCGCTGGCGCACAATCCACTGTTCGCCTCGATCGAATTCGTCGAAGATCCCGACGAATTCGCCCGCCGACTTCCGTTGATGGCCAACGGCCGGAACTTTTCCGGGCCGATCGCGCTGAACTGGGCCGCCGACGGCACTGACGTCGACTTCGGTTCGCTGACAAAGCAACTCATCGCCTACGCCACGCGTAGCGGTACCGAGGTGTTGTTCGGCCACGAGGTACGCGGACTGCGCCAGGAATCAGACGGCCGTTGGACGGTCAGGCTTCGCAACAACCGCACCCGCGAAAAGAGTTCCATCACAGCGAAATTCGTGTTCGTCGGTGCCGGCGGGGCCGCGCTGCGGCTGCTGCAGACCTCGGGAATTCCCGAGATCAAGGGGTACGGCGGCTTCCCGGTGAGCGGAAAGTTCCTCCGCACGTCCAAGCGCGAACTCGTCGCTTCCCACCACGCAAAGGTCTACGGATTTCCGGCGGCCGGCGCGCCGCCGATGTCGGCGCCTCATCTGGACGCGAGAATCATCAACGGAAAGAAGTGGCTGCTGTTCGGGCCGTTCGCCGGCTGGTCACCGAAATTCCTCAAGCGCGGCCACGTCACCGACTTGCCGCTGTCGGTCAGGCCGACGAACATCGCGGAACTTTTCAGCGTTGGCGCGGCTCAGACGACACTCATCCGATATTTGGTCGGCCAGCTGCTGCTGACCGAGCGCGGCCGGGTCGGAGCCCTGCGCAATTTCGTGCCGACCGCGCACGCAGCGGATTGGGAGACGACGATCGCGGGGCAGCGGGTCCAGGTGATCCGGCCCACCGGGCACGGCAAGGCGGCGCTCGCGTTCGACACCACCGTCGTCGGCTCGGCCGACGGCAGCATCGCCGGTTTGATGGGCGCCTCACCGGGCGCGTCGACTTCCGTCTTCGACATGCTCGGCGTGCTGAAGCGCTGCTTCGGCGACCGGTACGAGTCGTGGCTGCCGAAGCTGAAGGAGATCGTGCCGTCGCTCGGCACGAATCTATCCGACGAGCCGCGGTTGTTCGAAGAGGTATGGGACTGGGGCACAAGGGCTCTCGGATTGGGACAGGCCGATGAGCGCTCGCGTGAAGAGCATCGGACGCACGCCTGATGACCGTCATGCTGCATCGGTCCTGGGCGAAGGATCTGGACACCCGGACTCTCTACGAGCTGCTGAAGCTGCGCGTCGAGGTATTCGTCGTCGAGCAGGCGTGCGCGTATCCCGAACTCGACGGCCGCGACCTGCTGCCCGAAACCCGGCACTTCTGGCTCGAAGGCCCGCGCGGCGAGGTCATCTGCACGCTGCGGTTGATGGAGGAGCACACCGGCGGCCAGAAGGCGTTCCGCCTCGGCCGGCTGTGCACTAGGCGCGAGGCCCGCGGACTCGGCCACACCACGCGGCTGCTATCGGCGGCTTTGGCCGAGGTCGGCGATTACCCGTGCCGCATCGACGCGCAGACCTACCTTGAGGAGATGTATTCGCAACACGGCTTCGTGCGGGCGGGCGAGGAGTTCGTCGACGACGGGATTCCGCACGTGCCGATGGTCAAGCCTGGCCGGCCCAGCGAGGCACCGTGAGCGTCTACCCGTTCAGTGCGATCGTCGGGCACTCGATGCTTCGGCTGGCGCTGGTGTTGTGCGCGGTGCGGCCGGAGATCGGCGGCGTGCTGATCCGCGGGGAGAAGGGCACCGCGAAGTCGACCGCAGTGCGGGGGCTGGCGGCGGTGCTGGCCGAGGCCGGTTTTTCCCGGCTGGTGGAGCTGCCGATCGGCGCGACCGAGGACCGGGTGATCGGCTCGCTGGACCTGCAGCGGGTGCTGCGCGACGGCGAGCATGCGTTCACGCCGGGCCTGCTCGCCGAGGCGCACGGCGGCGTGCTGTATGTCGACGAGGTGAACCTGCTGGGCGACCATCTTGTCGACGTGCTCCTCGACGCGGCCGCGATGGGCCGCGTGCACATCGAGCGGGACGGCGTTTCGCACAGCCACGAAGCCAGGTTCATGTTGGTCGGCACGATGAACCCCGAGGAGGGCGAACTGCGGCCGCAGCTGCTGGACCGGTTCGGCCTGACGGTTGACGTGCGTGCGTCGCGTGACGTCGACGAGCGTGCCGAAGTGATCCGGCAGCGGATGGCGTTCGAGGCCGACCCTGACGCGTTCGCGCGCCGGTACGCGGATGACGACGCCGCGTTGGCCCAACGGATCGCGGCTGCGCGTGCGGCAGTCGACGATGTGGTGCTGCCCGACCGTGAGATGGTGCGGATCGCGTCGCTGTGCGCGGCATTTGGGGTCGACGGGATGCGGGCCGATCTGGTGGTGGCCCGCGCGGCGGTGGCGCACGCGGCGTGGCGGGGCGCGGACAGCGTGGAGGAGTCCGACATCCGGGTTGCCGCCCAGCTGGCGCTGCCGCACCGACGTCGTCGCGACCCGTTCGACGAGCCGGGGCTCGACCCGCAGGCTCTCGACGATGCGCTCGCTGAGGCCGCCGACGACCCCGAGCCCGAACCCGATCCCCCTGACGGTGGTGGTGGGGCTTCGTCGGAAAACCAAGCACCCCAAGGCCGTTCGGATAGCCAACCGCGTCCGAGCGGCCCGCCGTCGCCGTCCTTCCGGACCCGGTTGCTGACGGTGTCCGGCGTCGGGGACGGCGCGCCAGGCCGTCGCTCACCGGCCCGTAACAGGTCAGGAGCTGCGGTGTCAGCGCACCCCGTCGACGGGTTCGGAATCCATCTGTTCGCGACGGTTTTGGCCGCGGCCCGTCGGGCGGATTCGCCTGGGCCGCCGCGGGTCCGAGCCGACGACATGCGCCGAACGGTCCGCGAGGGACGTGAGGCGAACCTGGTGATCTTCGTGGTCGACGCGTCCGGGTCGATGGCGGCCCGGGACCGGATGTCGGCCGTCAGCGGGGCCACGCTGTCGCTACTGCGCGACGCCTATCAGCGCCGGGACAAGGTAGCGGTGATCACGTTCCGCGGTGAGGGTGCGCAAGTGTTGCTCCCGCCGACCGCCTCCGTACACATCGCGTCACGCCGACTGGGCCGATTCGATACGGGTGGGAAAACTCCTCTGGCGCAAGGTCTTCTGGCCGCACGTGACATGGTCGCACGCGAGCTTATCCGCGATCCGGCGCGACGCAGCCTCGTCGTCGTCCTCACCGACGGCCGTGCGACCGGCGGTCCCGACCCTGTCGGCCGCGCCGAAGCGGCCGCTGCCGTGCTCGCCGCGGAAGGCACGTCGTCGGTCGTCGTCGACTGCGAAACATCTTGGGTGCGTTTGGGGTTGGCGGAGCAATTGGCCGGCCATCTTGGCGCACCGGTCGTGCGGTTGGCGCAACTGCGGGCCGACAGCCTCACCGGTGTCGTGCGCGGCGCCGCCTGAGAAGGAGAGTTCCAATGCCGCAGGGCAGGCCAGACGCCGTTCCCGACGACGGGCTCACCACGCGAGCGCGCCGCCACGCGCCCCTGGTGGCCGTGCACACCGGGACGGGCAAGGGAAAGTCGACCGCCGCGTTCGGGATGGCGCTGCGGGCGTGGAATGCGGGGTTCGACATCGCGGTGTTCCAGTTCGTGAAGAGCGCGAAGTGGAAAGTGGGGGAGGAGAACGCTTTTCGTGAACTGGGCCGCTTGCACGACGAGCGTGGCGTGGGCGGTGCCGTCGAATGGCACAAGATGGGAGCCGGCTGGTCGTGGGCGCGCAAGGCCGGCAGCGCCGACGGCCACGCCGCCGCGGCCGCCGACGGTTGGGCCGAGATCGCCCGGCGGCTGGCGGAGGAGCGCCACGACTTCTATCTGCTCGACGAGTTCACCTATCCGCTGAAGTGGGGCTGGGTGAATGTCGACGACGTGGTCGCGACGCTCGCCGGCCGGCCTGGCACGCAGCACGTCGTGATCACCGGCCGGGACGCTCCGCCGCAGTTGCTCGACGCCGCCGACCTTGTCACCGAGATGGCAAAGGTGAAGCACCCGATGGACGCCGGGCGCAAGGGCCAGAAGGGCATCGAGTGGTGAGTATGCCGGCGGTGGTGATCGCCGCACCCGCGTCCGGCAGCGGGAAGACCACCGTGGCAACGGGTTTGATCGGTGCGCTGCGGCGTGCCGGCCACACGGTCGCACCGTTCAAGGTCGGCCCCGACTACATCGACCCCGGCTACCACACACTCGCGGCAGGTCGGCCCGGGCGCAACCTCGATCCGGTCTTGGTCGGCGACCAGTTGGTCGGGCCGCTGTTCCGGCACGGGTCAGCGGGCGCCGACATCGGGGTGGTGGAAGGCGTGATGGGACTGTTCGACGGTCGCATCGACGGGAACGCCGACGGTATCGCGCGTGGTTCGACCGCACACGTTGCTCGGCTGCTGCGCGCGCCGGTGGTTCTGGTGGTCGACGCGCGCGGCCAAAGCCACAGCATCGCCGCTCTGCTGCACGGCTTTTCGACGTTCGATGCCGGCATTCGAATCGCTGGAGTGATCCTCAACTGCGTCGGCTCGGCTCGCCACGAGGAAGTGCTGCGCCAAGCGTGCGCGCAGGCCGGTGTCGCCGTGCTCGGCGCGATCCCGCGACATACTGAATTGGTCATACCGTCAAGGCATCTCGGCCTGATCACCGCCGCCGAGTACGGCATGCATGCACAGAAGGCCGTCGAGGCAATGACGGATCTGGTTGCCGCGCACGTCGACCTCGGAGCCGTCACGAGGGCCGCAGCCAGCGCCGTCACCGACCAGCCATGGTTGCCTGCGTTCGAACCGGCGCCGGCGCACACCACGGTCGCCGTCGCATCCGGCAAGGCGTTCACCTTCGGATACGCCGAGCACACCGAGATGCTCACGGCGGTCGGCGCCACTGTCGTCGGGTTCGACCCGCTCACCGACGGCCTGCCCGACGACGCCGACGCGCTCGTCATCCCCGGCGGCTTTCCCGAGCAGTTCACCGCCGAACTGTCCGCGAACGATCGTGCACGCCAACAGATCAACGAGCTGGCTGCCAGGGGAGCACCGATACACGCCGAGTGCGCCGGCCTGGCGTATCTGGTAGACGAGCTCGACGGGCACCCGATGTGCGGCGTGCTGTCGGGCACCGCAAAGTTCACTGACCAGTTGACCCTCGGCTACCGTGACGCCGTCGCCGTCACCGACTCGTCTGTCCATGCCACCGGCGACCGCACCGTCGGTCACGAATTCCACCGCACCACAGTCGAATTCACGGGCTGCTATCAGCCGGCCTGGGTGTATCAAGGCGCACGGGCGCCGATCCGGGACGGCGCCGTCGACAACGGAGTGCACGCGTCGTACTTGCACACGCATCCCGCGGCGAACCCGAGTGCGGTGGCGCGCTTCGCCCGATACGCAGCGGCCTCTAGGGTCGATAGGTGACCGAGAACCCGTACCTGGCCGGCCTGCGGCTGGGTGGCAAGAAGGTCGTCGTGGTCGGCGGGGGCAGCGTCGCGCAGCGTAGGCTTTCGTTGCTGATAGCGAGCGGCGCCGACGTCCATGTGATCGCCAGGGCGGCCACTCCCGCGGTCGAAGCCATGCAGGGAATCTCGTTGCAGCTCAGGGATTATCGCGACGGCGACCTGGACGGCGCGTGGTATGCGATCGCCGCGACCGACGACCCGGACGTCAACGCCGCGATCGTCGCCGAAGCCGAATCGCGGCGGGTCTTCTGCGTCCGCGCCGACATCGCCCGCGACGGAACCGCTGTCACCCCTGCGTCATTCGAGTACGAGGGCCTGGCTGTCGGAGTGCTAGCCGGTGGCGAGCACCGGCGATCCGCGGCGATCCGCTCGGCGATCCGTGAAGCACTACAGCAGGGCGTCGTCACCGCCGAAACACCCGAGACGGACTACACGGGTGTCGCGCTGGTCGGCGGCGGGCCCGGCGACCCGGAGCTGATCACCGTGCGCGGCCGCCGGATGCTCGCCCAGGCCGACGTCGTCGTCGCCGACCGCCTCGCGCCTCCCGAACTCCTTGCCGAGCTCGCGCCGCACGTCGAGGTGATCGATGCCGCGAAGATCCCGTACGGCCGAGCGATGGCCCAGGACGCGATCAACGCCGTCCTCATCGACCGTGCCAAAGCCGGCAAGTTCGTCGTCCGGCTCAAGGGCGGCGACCCGTTCGTCTTCGCCCGCGGCTACGAAGAAGTCCTGGCCTGCGCCGACGCCGGGATCCCCGCGACAGTCGTGCCGGGTGTGACAAGTGCCATAGCGGTGCCGGCGCTGGCCGGCGTTCCCGTCACTCATCGCTCGGTCACCCACGAATTCGTGGTGGTCAGCGGCCATGTTCCGCCCGGCGACCCGGAATCACTGGTCAATTGGGACGCGCTGGCGGCGATGTCGGGGACCATCGTGCTGATGATGGCGGTCGAGCGGATCGAGCAATTCGCCGACGCGCTGCTGGCCGGGGGCCGACCAGCGGAAACACCCGTTCTCGTGATCCAGCAGGGGACGACCTCCGCCCAGCGCACCGTCCGCGCGACGCTTGCTGACGCACCCAAACGGATTCGTGAAGAGGGCGTCCGACCTCCCGCGATCATCGTGATCGGATCCGTCGCGGGGTTCGCGGAATTAAAGAAATGCTAAGAGTACTGTAAGGTAACCCCCTATGACGGCTCTTGACGACGCGGGACGCGCGACTGTGGAGACCGCTCACGGATCGGCGTCGGCAAGCCGCGCTAATCGGTCCGCCCTCGAGGTTTCACGACGCACCGGCTGGTCCCGCCCGGCATGGCTGCCGTCGCGGCGGTTCATCGCCGCGGTGGTCGCCATCGGCGGTATGCAGCTGCTCGCGACGATGGACAGCACGGTCGCGATCGTCGCGCTGCCGAAGATCCAGAACGACTTGAACCTTTCCGACGCCGGCCGCAGCTGGGTGATCACCGCGTACGTGCTGACGTTCGGCGGCCTGATGCTGCTCGGCG
>DASRFZ010000042.1:0-27569 GCA_035651275.1 Mycobacterium sp.
TGAACGCGCGGACGACGATCCACCCCATCCGCGCTAGCTGGGGCAAGACCCGTGCGTCCTTGCGGTATTGGTAGCGGTCGGTCTGGTGCTGCTCGCCGTCGTATTCGGCTGCGACCTTGAACTCCTCCCACGCCATGTCGAGGATGCGGACAAGGTATCCACGGCGATCGGCTACAGGGTGCTGAGTCGTCGGTCTCGGCAGGCCGTTGTCGAGGAACGCCAAACGCAGCAGGCTCTCTTGAGGTGACGCGGCACCGCCGTCGACAAGCGGGAGCAATTCGCGCAGTTGACGGACTCCGCGGGCTCTTTGATAACGCTTGATTAGGAGCAGCACATCTTCGGTCGAGAACAGCATCGAGCGCATCAGAGCGTCCAACCGCACGAGGGCCTCGTCGCGGCGGAGGTGGCGGCCCAGGTCGAACGCGGTCCGTACCCGGGTGGTCACAGGAAGCTTGGCGATTCGGGTGATCTCGTCGTCGGCCAGCGTCTCATTGCGCACGATCAGTCCACGCTGCCGTCGCACATTGCGGGATACCAATTCGATTGGCACGTCGGCCGGTACCCAGTTGGCACCGTGCAGGGCGGAAGCGGCCACCCCGGCGATCACCCCCTGCTTGTTCGACGACAGCCACGCGCCGGTCGTGCGGTCACGAAGCGTTGGCTCGATGCCCTTGGGCACATAGACGCCACGGAAGATCGGCCGGTACCACTTCTTGAGTTCGTACTCCGTCAGCCGCCCGGCAGCGACGGCTTCCCGACGACTGAAGACTTCCCCCATGACCGCATGGTCGTCCAAGGCACCGACAGGCCTCGCGAGATCGACGTTTCGGCGAGAAAGATCGAGTGGGGATGTCGGAAACGTCGATCTCGAAGCCGCTAGTCCCCATCGTCGACTCCCAACGCATGCTGCGCGCGGTCTTCGTAACCCTGCCGCGCAACCGTGTCGAGCTCCAGGAACACCCGGTCGTTGCCGAGCTTATGGCTCAGCCAGCGACGCCCGCGCGGCCCGAGCAATTGCGCGAACCCGGCGACGAACCGCAACGCCCGCGGCACCGACACCAGCGTCGTCGGCTTGTCCAGTACCTTGACCACCGCGGTCGCGATGTCCTCCGGCTGTACCGGCTTCTGCGCCGCGCCGGGATGGGTCCCCGCGATCAGCTCGGTATTCGTGAACGTCGGCAGGATCGCGCTGACTTCCACTCCGGCCGAAGCGAATTCGTCGGCCATCGCCACACTCAGACCCACGACCGCGAACTTCGTGCCGGCGTACACCACCTGCCCCGGCACCGCGGTCATGCCGGCCATCGACGCGATGTTGACGACGTGCCCGCTGCGCCGCGCGACCATCTCCGGCAGCACCAGCTGACACCCGTTGAGCACGCCGTAGAAATTCACCTCGATCGCCGAGCGGATCGCCTGCTCTGACTGTTCCAGGAACGGGCCGACGGGCATCACGCCCGCGTTGTTGATCAGCACGTCGATGTGCCCGCCGCCCTCGCTGCGCGCCTTGTCCAGGAACTCGGAGAACGATTGCCGGTTCGTCACATCCAACGGGTAACCCGACACCGATCCCAGCGCCTGCAACGCCGTCACCGCCGACTCCAACGCGTTCACGTCGCGGTCGCCGATCACCACCCGCGCTCCGCGCCGCAGCAGAGCCTTCGCGGTCGCATGCCCGATGCCGCGC
This sequence comes from Mycobacterium sp., assembly GCA_035651275.1. GTDB lineage: Bacteria > Actinomycetota > Actinomycetes > Mycobacteriales > Mycobacteriaceae > Mycobacterium. Next base: position 1,688 of record DASRFZ010000042.1, read on the forward strand.
GCGGCTCCGGTGATCGCGACGGTCTTGCCGTTGATCTTGTCCATCGGCGAAACTTTACGCCTGTCAAGTTCGGCGGCCATAGGGTGCAGGAATGAGCTTTGTCCTCTATGAGCAGCAAGACCACGTCGCCACGATCACCCTCAATCGCCCGCAGGCGCGTAACGCGATCAACGGCGCGCTGCGCCAAGACCTCAACGCGGCGTGGAACCAGTTCCGTGACGACGAGGACGCTTGGGTCGGCGTTCTGACCGCCAACGGCAATGTGTTCTGCGCCGGGGCAGACATGAAGGACGGCGAAGGTGCGGTCGGCACCTTCGGCGGCACGTTCTGGGAGAAGCCGACGATCAACTCCTTCGAGAGCGGGATGGAGCTATTCAAACCGACGATCGCTGCCGTGCACGGTCCGTGCATCGGCTACGGGCTGACGGGAATCCTGTTCTGCGACTTCGTGATTGCCAGCACCGAGGCTACGTTCTGCTATCCCGAGGTGTCGATCGGCGTGCCCACCATCGTCGGCGCGATCCGACTCCCACCGCGAGTCGGCTGGGCCAACGCCATGGAACTGCTGTTGACCGGCCAGCCGATGAGCGCCGAACGGGCGCACGAGGTCGGTTTGGTGTGGAAGCTGGTCGAGCCCGACGACCTGCAGGCGCAAGCGCAGGCCTGGGCCCGAACTTTGACTCGGGCCGCTCCTCTGGCGCAGCGCGCGACAAAGGAGGTGGCGTGGCGCACCGCCGACATGGGCTGGATCGAATCGGTGCGCTTTGGTGAGACCATGCGCAAAGTCGCCGGGGCGACCGACGACGCGGCCGAGGGCGTCAGGGCGTGGCTCGAGAAGCGCAAACCCGACTGGCAGGGCCGCTGACGCGAAATCAGTGGCGGCCGCTGCCAACCAAACTCAGTCCTGGTAACTCGAACGCGCCTGACTGAGTGCGGAATTCGTCAAATGCCGCCTCGATGTCTGCGCGCAACGCTGCGATCACGTCGGCCGGCTGTGCGGCGAGCAGCGGACCGACCGGCCCAGCCAGCGACGGCACCACGGACCACCATTGATCAAACGATGCTGCGGTCATGGGAGTTTCCACCTCGCGAACGCGGACGTCGTCAAATCCGGTCGCGATGAGCAGCCTCTCCAGGTCCCGGTCACCGGACAGCTCGAACGGATGCGGAATACCAGGTGGCGGCACCGGTACGCCCAGCCGCGACGTGATCTTATCCAGCAGGATCCCCAGCCACGGGTTTTTGTCCCGGGGTCCCCACACGGCGTAAACGGCTCGCCCTCGGGGAACCAATACCCGATGGGCTTCTCGCGCAGCGGAGCCGGGATCGACCACGAGCATCAGACCTTCGCGGCAGAGCACCGCGTCGAATGACCCGTCCGGGAAGTCGACGTTCTCCATGTCGATTTCGGCTGTCGTGACGTTCGTCAGGCCCCGCGAGGCCGCGCGCTCCGCAGCGATTGCCGTCATCTCCGGCACGACATCGGACAGCACGACTTCGCCGTCGGGACCGACGATCTCCGCTGCCGCCAGACCGGCCCCACCGGGGCCGCACGCCAATTCAAGCACTCGCGCGCCGGACCGCAGGTCCGCGGCTTGCAGCATCGCCTCGGTGACCACCGCTCCTCGTGCATCGGCGTAGCCAGCGTGTCTGCCCCACGCGGGTGCGGCCGCCGACCACATCCCGTGCAGGACACGACTCAAAGGATCGCTCATCGCAGCGCCTGTCCTACGGCCTCACGAATCGGCCCCCGCCATAGTGGACCGTGCCCCGGCAGCAGCACGTCGGTGTCCAGCAGCGCGAGCGCGTCGAGACTGCGACGGCAGTCGTCATCGTCATGGTTGAACACCGACGGCAGCAATTGCGGCCCCTTCCGTCGGCTCACCGCGTGTCCGGTCACAAGTGCGTCGCCGCTGACCAGAACCCCGTCCACAATAAAGCTGCAGTGTCCGCCGGTGTGCCCGTGGGTGGGAATGGAGCTGGGCTCGCCGGGCAGGTTCGCGGCGATGTCGGAGGTCAGCGGCTCGGCGGTGGGTATACCGTCCCGAATCGTGCCGCCCTTGCGGACCAGCCGCACCGCCCACGGCGCCCAGCCGGGCCGCCAGATGTTCATCGCGACGTCCATCGGCGACGCCTGCTCCAAATACTCGCGTTTCGCGTGCCCGACCTCGTCGGGATGACAAAACACTTGCGTGCCATGCTCTTTCGCGAACCAGATGGCCGATCCCAGATGGTCGACGTGCGCGTGGGTCAACACGATCGCGCGCAGGTCGTCGGCGCCGAAGCCCAATTCCGACAACGACCCCAGCACGTCGCCGCGGTCGCCGGGAAGTCCTGCGTCGAACAGCGTGGCGCCGTCGTCGCCGCTCGCTATGGTCCAATTCACCAGGTCGCCCTGGACAAAATGAACCGTGTCGGTGATCTCGGTCAGCCCCCACGCCATGCCCGCCGAGTTTAGAAGAGAGTAGAAACAACTTCGTGCCTGAACTCAAACTTGGATACAAAGCGTCGGCAGAACAATTCGATCCGCGTGAGCTCGTCGAGCTTGCCGTCCTCGCCGAGCAGCACGGCATGGATAGCGCAACCGTCAGCGACCACTTCCAGCCGTGGCGATTCGAGGGTGGTCACGCGCCGTTTTCGCTGGCGTGGATGGCGGCGGTCGGGGAGCGCACCGAGCGGCTGGTGCTCGGCACGTCGGTGTTGACCCCCACATTCCGCTACAACCCCGCAGTGATCGCGCAGGCGTTCGCGACGATGGGGTGCCTCTATCCGGGCCGGGTGTTCCTCGGGGTCGGCACTGGCGAAGCACTCAACGAGATCGCCACCGGGTATGAAGGCGACTGGCCCGAATTCAAGGAGCGGTTCGCCCGGCTGCGCGAATCGGTGCGGCTGATGCGCGAGCTGTGGAACGGCGACCGCGTGAGTTTCGACGGCGAGTACTACCACACGAAGGGCGCCGCGATCTACGACGTGCCCGAGGGCGGTGTGCCCGTCTACATCGCGGCGGGCGGCCCCGCGGTCGCGAAGTACGCCGGACGTGCCGGTGACGGCTTCATCTGCACCTCGGGCAAGGGGGAGGAGCTGTACAAGGACAAGCTGATCCCCGCCGTGAAAGAAGGTGCCGCCGCCGCCGACCGCGACGTCGACGACATCGACAAGATGATCGAGATCAAGATTTCCTACGACACCGATCCCGATCTGGCGCTGGAGAACACGCGGTTCTGGGCTCCGCTGTCGCTGACGGCCGAGCAGAAGCACAGCATCGACGATCCGATGGAGATGGAGAAGGCCGCCGACGAGCTGCCCATCGAGCAGGTGGCCAAGCGTTGGATCGTCGCCTCCGACCCGGATGAGGCCGTCGAAAAGGTCGGTCAGTACGTGGATTACGGGCTGAATCATCTGGTGTTCCATGCGCCCGGCCACGACCAACGCCGCTTCCTGGAGCTGTTCGAAAAGGATCTCGCGCCCCGGTTGCGTCGGTTGGGCTGACGTGCCCGCGCGCTCCATCTACGTCACCTCGCCGGAAGGCGACACGGGCAAGTCGACCATCGCACTCGGCCTGCTGCACCGGCTGGCGGCGACGGTCGCGAAAGTTGGTGTGTTCCGGCCGATTACGCGGCTCGGCGAGGACCGCGACTACATCCTGGATCTGCTGCTCAACTACGCGACAGCCGGCCAGCCGTACGAGGACTGCGTCGGCGTCACGTATCAGCAGCTGCATGAAGACGAGGACGGCGCGATCGCCGAGATCGTCGACCGTTACCACCGGGTCGCCGACCACTGTGACGCGGTGGTGATCGTCGGCAGTGACTACACCGACGTCGCCACGCCGACCGAGTTGAGCGTGAACGGTCGCATTGCCGTGAATCTCGGTGCAGCAGTGCTCCTTTCGGTCCGAGCGAAAGGCCGCACGCCAGACCAGGTAGCGCAGGTGGTCGAACTGTGCCTGGCCGAGCTGGCCAGCCGACATGCGCACACAGCCGCCGTCGTCGCGAACAGGTGCAATCCGGCGGACATGGCGGACGTCGCCGCCGCGCTCGAACGGTTCGAGCCGAAAACCTACGTGCTGCCGGAGGAGCCGCTGCTGATCGCGCCAACCGTTGCCGACCTCCAACGATCGGTCGGAGGCACGCTGATAAGCGGCGACGACGCGCTGATGGATCGCGAAGTGATGAACGTGCTCGTTGCGGGCATGACCGCCGACCACGTGGTGGAACGCCTCACCGAAGGCGCCGCGGTGATCACGCCCGGGGACCGCTCCGACGTCGTGTTGGCGGTGTCGAGCGCGCATGCGGCCGAAGGGTTTCCGTCGCTTTCGACGGTGATCCTCAACGGCGGGCTGCCGTTACACCCGTCGATCGCCGCGTTGGTGAACGGACTGGGGCTGCGGCTGCCGATGATCGCCACCACTCTCGGCACGTTCGAAACCGCGAGCGCCGTCGCGGCAACGCGGGGCCGGGTGACTGCGCACTCGCGGAGAAAGATCGACACGGCGCTGTCGCTGATGGATCGGTATGTCGACATGACGGATCTGCTTGCCCAACTGGCGATTCCGATCCCGACAGTGACAACGCCACAGATGTTCACCTACCAGCTGGTGGAGCGGGCGCGCGCCGACTGCAAGCGGATCGTGCTGCCCGAGGGTGACGACGACCGAATCCTTCAGGCCGCCGGGCGGCTGCTGCGTCGCGGTGTTGCCGAGCTGACGATTCTGGGCGACGAGGCCGAAGTCCGCGCCCGCGCTGCGGAATTGGGCGCCGACCTGTCGTCGGCAACCGTGCTCGACCCCAAGACCAGCGAGATGTGCGACAAGTTCGCCGAGCAGTACGCGGACCTGCGCAAGAACAAGGGCATGACGGTCGAGCGGGCGCGGGAGATCATTCATGACGTGTCGTATTTCGGAACCATGCTGGTGTTCAACGGGATTGTCGACGGCATGGTGTCCGGTGCCGCACACACGACGGCCCACACGGTGCGACCCGCGTTCGAGATCATCAAGACCGAGCCGGATGTGTCTACGGTGTCGAGCGTGTTCTTGATGTGCCTTGCGGACCGGGTGCTCGCCTACGGCGACTGTGCGATCGTTCCGGATCCGACCTCGGAGCAACTCGCGGACATCGCGATTTCGTCGGCGCGGACCGCGGCGCAGTTCGGGATCGAGCCGCGAGTCGCGATGCTCTCGTACTCGACGGGAACCTCGGGTTCGGGTGCGGACGTCGAAAAGGTCCGGGTTGCAACGGAGTTGGTACGCAAACGGCAGGCGGACCTGTTGGTTGACGGTCCGATCCAGTACGACGCGGCCGTCGAGCCATCGGTGGCGAAGTCCAAGGCACCGGACTCGCCGGTCGCCGGCCGCGCGACGGTATTGATCTTCCCGGACCTCAACACCGGCAACAACACCTACAAGGCGGTGCAGCGCAGCGCCGGAGCGATCGCGATCGGGCCGGTGCTGCAGGGGCTGAAGAAGCCGGTGAACGATTTGTCCCGCGGTGCGCTCGTCGAGGACATCGTGAACACCGTTGCCATCACGGCGATTCAGGCGCAGGACCAGGCATGAGCGTTCTCGTCCTGAACTCGGGCTCGTCGACGGTGAAGTACGCGGTCGTCGACCCCGAGTCCGGAACGTCGCTGGCCGAGGGAATGGTCGAACGCATCGGCGAGGGGTCGGGGGAGTTTGATGTCCCCGACCACGACGCAGCGCTGCGTCTCGTCTTCGACCAGCTCGCGGAACCGGAAGGACTTGTCGCCGTCGGGCATCGGATCGTGCACGGCGGCAAGGCGTTCTACCGACCCACGGTGATCACCGATGCCGTGGTGGAGACGCTGGAGGAGCTGTCACCACTGGCGCCTCTACACAACCCGCCGGGGATCCTCGGTATTCAGGTGGCACGCAAGGTATTTCCGGATCTGCCGCATGTTGCGGTATTCGATACGGCGTTCTTCCACGACTTGCCGGCGGCGGCCGCGACGTACGCGATCGACCACCAGCTGAGTGAGCGCTGGGACGTGCGACGGTACGGTTTCCACGGCACCTCGCACGAGTACGTCAGCCGACAGGCGGCGGCATTCCTGGGGCGGCCGCTCGAATCACTGCGCCAGATCGTGCTGCACCTGGGCAACGGCGCGTCGGCCTCGGCGATCGCCAACGGCCGCCCCGTCGACACGTCGATGGGCCTGACGCCGATGGAAGGCCTGGTGATGGGCACCCGGTCCGGGGACGTCGACCCCGGTCTGGTGTTCTACCTGTGGCGCACGGCGAAGATGACCGTCGAGGACATCGAGACGATGCTCAACCGGCGCGCCGGGATGCTGGGAATGTGCGGCGAGATCGACTTCCGTCGCGTCCATCAGAAGATCGAATCTGGCTCCGAATCAGAAAGAGCCGCAGCGGAATTGGCGTACCAGATCTACATTCACCGGCTGCGCCGCTACATCGGGGGTTACCTGGCAGTGCTGGGCGGGGCGGACGTGATCACGTTCACTGCCGGGGTCGGTGAGAACGATGCTGCGGTGCGCCGCGACGCGCTGAGCGACATGACGGCCCTGGGCATCGAGGTCGACGAGCACCTGAACCGCAGCTCGGAGAGAGGCCCGCGCCGGATTTCGACGGAGCAATCGCCGACGACCGTGCTGGTGATCCCGACCGACGAAGCGTTGGCGATCGCACGCGCCTGCATGACGGTGATTTAGAGTCGGGCATGGGTAGCGATTCGAACGATCCGCTGGCCGTCGCGCCGGCCGATCCGGCGACGGTGTTCACCGCGTTCGCCGAGATCATCTATCAGGGCGCCCAGACGTCCGACGTCTACGCGGCGATCTGCGTCGCTGCGACGCTATTGGTGCCGGGCTGCGACCACGCGAGTGTGCTCGTGCGGCATAAAGGCGAGTACATCACCGTCGCCGCGAGCGATGCGATAGCCAGGCGCGTCGACGCGTTGGAGCGCGAAACCGGTGACGGGCCCTGCCTCGACGCCATCGAGGAAGAGGGGGCTCAGGCCGAACCGGACCTGCGCGCCGCCCAGAACTGGCCCACGCTGGCCGCAAGGGTCCTGGCGGAAACGCCGGTGCGGGGTGCGATGGGCTTTCGGCTGCTCGTCGACGACCGAAAGGTCGGTGCGCTGAATCTGTTCAGCGACACTCCCAACCGTTTCGACCATGCGTCGATCGAGCGGGCGATCGTGCTGGCCGCGTTCGCGACGGTGGCAATCAACTCGGCGGCTAAGGGTGAGGACGTCGCGATGTTGCGGCAAGGGCTGTTGAGCAACCGTGAGATCGGCAAGGCCGTCGGCATGATGATGCTGCTGCACGACGTGTCGCACGACGAGGCGTTCGAGATGCTGCGCCATACCTCTCAAGATCTGAACATCAAACTTGCCGACGTCGCCCGCGTCGTCATCGAACGCCGCGGACAGCTACCACCGCCTGGGCGATCTAGTCGTTGACCACCACTAGCTGGGGCCCTGCCCCATGCGTGAGCCGAGTTCGGCTCGAGTGCGGATGCCAAGCTTGCGGTAGATGCGCGCAAGGTTGCTCTCGACGGTCCTCGGGCTGATGAAAAGGGCGGCCGCGACCTCTCGGTTGGTCATCCCTGCTGCCGCCAATTCGGCAACTCTTCGTTCGACGGCGCTGAGTCCGTCGGCAATTTGCGGGCCGACCTTCACCCTGGCCAATTCCTCGCGGGCGCGGGCCGTCCAAAGAGGGGTCCCGAGCTCTTCAAAACCAGCCAGAGCCTCGCGCAATGTCGTTGCGGCAGCGTCCTTCCCACGTTGACGACGTTGAATCTGCCCTAGTAGCAACTGCGTTCGCGCTCGTTCGAAAGGCATCGCTAGACGGTCGTGCTCGCTCATCGCCTGCCGGGCCGCCGCAATAGCGGCACCAAGGTCACCCCGCGCAGCCGACAGCATGGCGCGGCCGCGCCCACCGATCGCCAACATCCATGGCCGATCCAGCCGCTTGCCGTTGCGCTCGAGCGCATCGATGAACGGCTCGGCCTCGTCAAGGCGACCCAGCTGAATGAAAGACTCGACGGCATCGGGCACAGAGAGTGCGGTGATTATTTCCGTCGCCTGGGGGGTTGCCCGAAGCATTGGCAGCAGCGGAGAAAGCGCATCGAGGGCCGCTTCGTACTGGCCAAGCGACACCTCCAGGAACCCCAAGGCTGCGATGGGCAATTCGGCCAACCGAGCTGCTCCGGCCCGCTCCGTGGCGGCAAGGGCATCACCTATGGCTTGGCGCGACTCGGCCTCGCGGCCGGTGTATGCGGCCAGCACGCCACGAATCGTGTTAGCGACGGCCAAAGGCAGGTCGCCGTTTAGCTGCTGCGCCAACAACACCATCTCATCGGCGATCGCGGCCGCCTCGTGGAACTGTCCGCGCCAAATTGCCACCCATGCGCTGTGAAACAGCACGAAGGTCAGTTCGCCGTCCTCGCCCTGGTGCACGCAGCGTTGTTTGACCGCATCGAACGCGTCCGCGGCTTTCTCGAGCTCGCCAGTGCAAGCCAGCAGGAGCGCCTGATGAGCACTTGGCTGAAAGATGGTGGAAACCTTTGCCTGACGGTCCTCCAAACTCAGAGCCCGTTGCATGGTTGCGGCGTCGGAGCCATCGCCGCGCAAGAAGCGCACAAATGTGCGCATGCTCAGCGATTGACCCAAAAGATGTGGTTGTCCAAGTCGCTCAGCCTCATCAACCGCCTGCTCTGCACGTGTGATTGCGGCGTCGAAATCTCCGGCGTTGAACAGGGAGAACGCGAGTGAGATGAGCATTTGCACCGTCAGCGCAGGGTTGCCCGCCGCTTCGTCGAGCGTGTTCTCGAGCAGATTAGATGCATCCAAGAAGTTGTCTGTCAGTAATCGCACGATGGCTAACATGTTCGCGGCCTCTGCTCGAATCACGCCGTGCGGCAGCCGTTTTAGTACGTCCTCGAGCAGTGTGGCCGCCCGCGCCGGATCCCCGGCGTCGAAGTGACGACGTGCCAACTCGATCCGGCGGTGTGGTGTGTCACCGCCGAGTCGAATGGCTAGTTCGAGCAGCTCTGCCGCAGCGACGGGGGCTCCTCGCACTCGCGCGAGTTCCGCGGCGGAATCCAACGCGTCCAACGTCGCCGCATCGCCCTGCACCGCTGCCAGCGCTAAATGTCTTGCGCTGCTTTCCAAGTCATTGACCGCTACCGACATACGACGGTGTATCTCGCGGCGTTGAGCAGGCGTGGCGGCTGCATACACTCCGTGAGCCATCAGCGGATGGCAGAAGCGCAACTCGGAGCTCTCGACCGTGACGATCCCCTCCTTATCAGCCTCCTCCAACACCGCAGCGACGACATCCGCGTCGACGTCGAGAGCGGAGGCCAGCACCTCTACGCTCGGTTCAGCGCTGCACGACGCGGCGAGTAACACGTCTCGGGCGTCCGCGCTCAGACGTGAGAGCCGGGTCCGAACAACGTCGGCAAGTGTGCTCGGCAATGGATCCGTCGCCCGTAATACGCCGTCGCCGATCGCGCGGGCAAGTTCGATGGCGTAGAAGGGATTTCCGCCTGACACCTCGCAAATGCGCACCAACGTCGGCCGCGCGATTGACCGACCGAGGCGCCGTGAGATCGCACTGTGCAACTCACCGAGGCTCATCGGAGGCAACTGGATCTGTTGCAGGCCATCAGAGTTGCGCGGCTGGACCCATGCGACACTCTGACCTCCCGGCTCGAGACGGACAGTGCCCGCCAGACCCACACACCCGGTGAGCCTGCGGTTGGCAGATGCCAGGACCGCTGCGCTCGATGGATCCAGCCATGGCAGGTCGTCGATCGCCAACAACACCGGCTGGCGGCGTGCGAGCTCCTCGATCATCGCGACGAACCCCGCGGTGACGGCCCGCTGATCCGTCGGAAGGTCGTCACTCGTCCGAAACAATATTGCGTCGATCGCCCGGCGTTGCGGCTCGGGCAGTCGCGACCAGTAACGCGGGTCGACATCGGCCAAGAGGTCAGCCAACGAGGCGTAGGCAAATCTGGCTTCGGACTCAGTTGGTCTGGCGCACAGCACCCGGAAGCCGCGGTCACGCGCTTGGTCGACAACGCTCACCAAGAACGTGGTTTTCCCAATACCGGCTTCGCCTTCGACAAGCAGCGCACAGAGTTGGCTCGATGCCCTCGTCAGGAATTCCGCGACGGCTGGACACTCCGCCGTGCGGGTCACGACCTTTGTCGTAACCGCAGCCTGTGCGAACGCCATCGATTTGCCCGTCGTTCCCTGTGAAAAGACTCAGCAAACAGCTTAAGGTGAGAGCCGCGCGGCGCGAAGGGCGGCGTCTAGAACGTCGACGACGGCCGCACCTCGTTGGCCATGTCCACCAGTGCGTAGCGGTGTGCGCGGGTGGGCGCGACGCGCGCGAGTCCGCGCAGCGACGCCTCGACGCCGAGCCGCAAACCGTGTGGCGTGAACGGGAATCCGAGGATGTGGTTGGTGCTGGCCTTGTGGTCGCCGATCCAGTCCAGCGCCGTGCCCAGCACCAGCGCCCGGATTTGAAGCACTCGCGGTTCGGTGTCCGGCAGCGCCTCGACGCGGCGTGCGGCATCGCGGATCTGCGCCTCGGTCAGCTCGCTCATCGAGCGGCCGGACAGCAACGTGACTGCGCTCGTCAGCCGCGCTGTCGTGAAGTGCCGCGACGTCGGCAGCACCGCGTCCAGCGTGCGGACGGCCCCTTCCCGGTCGCCCTCGGCCGACCGCGCCCGCGCCAACCCGAAGCCCGCCGAGATCACGCCGTTGTCCGTGGACCACACCGTCTCGTAGAACCGCAGTCCGTCGGAGCTGCCGGCCAACTCCGCTGTGGCGGCCAGCGCCAGCTTCGGGGCCAGCTCGCCGGGCTGTGTATCCAGCACCTCGGTGAAATGCTTTGTCGCGGACTCGAAGTCGTTCATCAACAACTCGGAGACCGCGCGGAACCACACCAGTCGCCACTGCCAGCCGACGCGCTCGGCCAGGTCGTCGAGCTTGCGGGTGGCCTTGGCGACGTCGCCGAGGTCCAGCAGCGCCCGCACCTCCATCAGCGGCAGCTCCACCGACTGCGTCAGGTCGATGCCCTCACTGTCCAGCGCGCCGTGGCGCGCCGCGCGCAATTGGTCCAGTGTCTGCACCGGCTGACTGAGCACACTTGCGCTCAACACCGGCGCGCCGACGTCGGACGGGTCGACCAGCGGCACCGGCAGCGCGGTGACGATCTCGTGCGCAGTCAGCTTTTCGGCATGCACCAACCCATCGAGGTAGACGTCGGTGTGCGCCACCAGCAGCTCGACTCCGAACGTCGACCGCGACGGGCTGAACACCGTCGACAGACCCGGACGCGGGACTCCGCTGTCGTGTGCGACCACTTCCCGCAGCACGCCCAGCAACTGCGCCATCATCTCCTCGGCGCTGCGGAACCGCCGGCGCGGGTCGGGATCGATCGCCCGCCGCAGCAGCCGCGCGAACGAGTCGTACGTCGCGAGCACGGGGTCGTTCTCGGGCAGCCCGTCGACGTAACGGCCCCTCTTGGTGCGCAGGTTCAGTGTCAGCGCGGCCAGCGTGCGACCGACGGTGTAAATGTCGGTCGCGATGGTCGGGCCGGTTCGTACGATTTCGGGCGCCTGATAGCCCGGCGTGCCGTACAGGTAGCCGAACGAGTTGATCCGCGACACCGCCCCGAGGTCGATCAGCTTCAGCTGCTCCTCGGTGACCATGATGTTCTCCGGCTTTAAGTCGTTGTACGCCAAGCCAATTGAATGCAGATAACCAAGCGCCGGCAGAATCTCGAGCATGTACGCGATGGCCTGCGCTACGGGAAGCTTCTTCTTGCCCTTTGCCTGTTTCAGTGACGTGCCGCCCACGTACTCCATCACGATGTAGCCGACGGGTTCGCCGTGCTTGTCGGGGTGCTGGACGAAGTTGAAGATCTTCACGATCGACGGATGGGTGACCTCGGCCAGGAACTGCCGCTCCGCCATCGCGATCGCCTGCGCTTCGGCGTCGCCGGAATGCACCAAACCCTTGAGCACGACGGGCCGTTCGTTGACGTTGTGGTCGACGGCCAGATACACCCAGCCCAAACCGCCGTGGGCGATGCAGCCCTTGATCTCGTACTGTCCGGCGACCTTGTCGCCGAGTCCGAGTTGCGGGAGGAAAGAGAACGGGCTGCCACAGTGCGGGCACGAGCCTTCGTTCTCGGCTTCTCCCGTCGGTGTCGAGCGGCCCACCGGACGTCCGCAGTTCCAGCAGAACCGTTTCGATTCCGCCACAACCGGATTCGTCATGAGTGCGGTGAGCGGATCTCGCTCCGGAACGCGCGGAATCTCGACCAGGCCGCCGCCCAGCCGGCGGTTCGGAGCTACCTTGCGCGTGGCGGTGGTGTGCTCGTCGAACTCACCGTTGGTCGCGTCGGTGCTCGCGCCGTCGTCGTCCTCGTCGAACTGGGGTCGGAAGATCGCTTGGGTGGCCATCGGGCGCAGTGTCTGCGCCGAGTCCTCGGCGTAGTCGATGCCGAATGCCGCCGGCTGCGTGCCGACGTCGACGCCATCCTCGGCTCCGGCTATCTGCTCTTCGCGCGAGCGCTCATCGCCCATCAGTCCAGATACCTCGGTGCCGGCGGCGCGGGCGTCGGGCCCAGAACCGTTAACCACTTGCGGTACAACGCATACCAGGTGCCATCACGTCGGATTCGCTCGAGCGTGCCGTTGACGAATCGCACCAGGCCGTCGTTGTGCAGGTTGATCCCGATTCCGTACGGCTCCTCTTCGAGGTTCGGGCCGGTGATGTGCAGGTAAGGATCTTGCGATACCAGCCCGGCGAGAATCGAGTCGTCGGTGCTCACCGCGTCGACCTGCTTCTGCTGAAGAGCGACAAGGCAATCCGCCCACGTCACCACCGACACGATGATCGGCGGCGGGCTGATTCTCTGCAGCCGATTGATCGACGTGGTGCCGCGCGCGGCACACACCCGCTTACCCGACAGGTCGTCAGCCTGTGAGATCGCAGAGTCGCGCGGCGCCAGAATCCGTTGGTTCGCTGTCAAATACACCGTCGAGAACGCGACGTCTTTGCGTCGCTCGCAGGTGATGGTCATGGTCTTGACGACGATGTCGACCTGATTGTCCTGCAACGCTTTGATCCGGTCGGCCGACGACAGGATCCGGTATTCGACCTGCGACGGCGTGCCGAAGATATCGCGGGCCACCTCGCCGGCGATGTCGACGTCGAAGCCGGTGATCTGCCCCGTGATCGGATCGCGGAAGGAAAACAGGTTGCTGCCGATGTCGAGCCCGACGAGCAGCCGGCCGCGCTGCCGGATGTTCGCCACGGCCGCGTCGGCGTCCTTCTTGTCGGTGAACGGCCGCAGACTGGCGGTGCGGTCGCAGTTCTCGCTCGGTGCGGGCGACGGCGTCTGCTGCGGCGACAACTCCTGCATGCCCGCCGGCGTCGGCGGCGCCAGCGTCAGCGACGTCTGCTCGGTCGACGATTCCGCGTGTCCGCATGCGGTCAGCAGAAGTCCGGCCGCCGCGACGATTGCGAGTGCGCGTCTCACTACCGGTACTCACTCATTCGTGGCCACAACCCGACCGTCACCGCCAGCGCCGCGACGACGCTGAGCAGCACCGCGCCGACCGTCGACCCCGACAGCACCGCCCGCGCGTTGACGATGTCGTTGCGCAGCTCACGACGGCTATCCTCGATGCCGTTGGTAAGGGATTGCTCGAGGCGGTCGAACGCCGGCGTGGAATCCTCCTCGGACGTACCCAGCGCCACCTGGGTCGCGGCCTGGTAGTTGCCGACCGCAATGTAGGAGTTGATTCTCTCGTCGGCGTGGCGCCATTTGACCAGCAGCTCGTCGGCGTTCTGCAGATCCGACTTGTCGATCGCGTCGTCGCGCTTCAGGTAGCCGTCGAGCTGTTGGTGCATGGTGTCGATCCGTTGGTAGAACGACTGCTTGCGGACGTCCTCGTCGCCGCGCCTGATCAACGCCAGAGTCTCGTCGGCCCGCGCCTGCTGCGCCAGGATCGCCAGATTCGTGACGGTCTTGAGGGACTCGGCGGCCGTGCCCTTCGCGCTGCGGCTGTCGGTGGTGGAAATCGTCAGCACCGTTCCCACCCACATCACCATAATGAGCACCGCCACCCCGCCGGCGACAAAGCCGAAGTTGAGGCGCCGCTGCGTTTTTCGGGCCAGCCATCGGTTGGCGTACGCGCCGAACAGAAGCGTCGCCGTGACGACCAAGATGCCGAGCGTCGGGATGTCGGTCGACGCGGTGGTCTCGGAGTCGACCTTCGCCGACGTCTCGTCGTACAACTGCTTGGCGTCGGGAAGGATCTGGTCCTGCATCATCGACGAAGCCTCGGACAGATACGACGATCCGATCGGGTCGCCGGCGCGGTTGTTGGTCCGCGCGGTTTCCACCAGGCCGGTGTACACGGCGAGCCGCGCGTTGATCCGGCCCAGCAGATTCTGCATCGACGGATCGGTGAGCCCGCCCGACGCGCGGGTCAGCGCCACCGCCGCGTTGGTGATCGCCTGCTCGTATCGTTGGCGCACCTCGCGCGGCTCGGCGCCGGCGGAAATGAATGCGGTCGAGGCGGCGGCGTCGGCCACCGACAGCGTGGTGTACAGCTGCCCGGCGGCGAACGCTAGCGGCTCAGTGTGGTTGAGCACGGTGGTCAGCGCCCGCTGGCGGTTGTTGATCGTGGACGCGGTCGCAAACGCGCTCAGCGCGACGAGCGCGATCAGCACCACGCCACTGACCAGGATCCGGCCGGGCGTCGTCGTCCAGAACCACCACCGCGGGTGGGCGGGGTCGACCGCCGCTTGTGACGCCGCCGGCTCCGTCGACGGATGCGCCAGCTCCACGGTCACCGGTCTGCGCCCCTCACGATCTCGTTCGCGCCCAAATGTATAAGCAAAGTCTAAGAGATCCAGGTATGACTCGCGCCGATCGTTGTTCCTTATTCTGAGTTCGTGCGTGGTGACGGCGACGGCTGGGTGAGATCCGACACCGGCGCGCTGTTCTGGGGCCGCCACGGTGCGGCCGGTTTATTACTGCGGGCGCCTCTGCCCGACGGTGAGACAGCGGTGCTGCTTCAACACCGCGCGGTGTGGAGCCATCAGGGCGGCACCTGGGCGCTTCCCGGCGGCGCTCGCGACAGCCACGAGACTCCCGAGGAGACCGCGGTCCGCGAGGCCTACGAGGAAGCCGGTCTGGTGACCGAGCACGTCGTTGTGCGTGCCACGCTCGTGACGGCCGAGGCGAGCGGCAGCCACTGGACCTACACGACGGTGGTCGCCGACGCGCCGCATCCGCTTGACACGGTCGCGAACCGCGAGAGCGTCGAACTGCGCTGGGTGCTGCAAGACGAAGTCGCCGAGCTTCCGCTGCATCCGGGTTTCGCGGCGAGCTGGCACCGGCTTCTGGAGTTGAGCAGGGTCACCCCGCTGCTGCAAGTGCCTCGCTGAGAGCTCGCGCCGCCGCGTAGGGGTCGTCTGCCGCCGTGATCGCGCGGACCACCACGACGCGTCGCGCACCCGCGTCGAGCACCGCTGGCAGTCGCTCAATGTCGATGCCGCCAATCGCGAACCACGGCTTGTCAGGCCGTAATTCGGCAACGGATCGGACAAGCGGGAGCCCTGGTGCCGGCCGGCCGGGCTTCGTCGGCGTCGGCCAGCACGGCCCCACACAGAAGTAGTCGACGTCGTCGGTCATCGCGGTGCGGGCCTGTTCGATGTCGTGGGTCGACCGGCCGATCAGCGCCCGGGGCGCGATCTCGCGGGCGACGGTCAGCGGCAGGTCGTCCTGGCCGAGGTGCAGCACGTCGGTGTCGGCGGCCCGGGCGATATCGGCGCGATCGTTGGCGGCCAGCAGGGCGCCGTGACGCCGCGCCGCATCGGCCAGTATCCCGAGGGCGGCTAGCTCGTCTCGCGCCTCCAGCCCCTTCTCGCGCAGCTGGATGATGTCGACGCCGCCGGCGAGTGCGGCGTCGGCGAACTCGGCAAGGTCGCCACGCTCGCGCCGGGCGTCGGTGCACAGGTACAACCTGGCGTTAGCCAGCCGAGCAGGGGCTTCGCACACACCGACTAGCCTAAGAACTGACATGTCTATCGGTTCTCTCGCGGTGATCGGCGGAGGCGTGATCGGCCTGTCGGTTGCCCGCCGGCTGGCGCTGTCCGGCCGGACCGTGCGCGTGCACCGCGACCCCGCACATCGCGGGGCGTCGTGGGTGGCCGGCGGAATGCTCGCCCCGCACAGTGAAGGCTGGCCGGGCGAGGAGCGGCTGCTGCGCATCGGGTTGGAATCATTGGAACTGTGGCACGGCGCGTTTCTCGACGGGCTGCCCGGCGCGGTGATCACCGCGCGGGAGTCCCTGGTGGTCGCCGCCGACAGGGCCGACGCCGCAGACCTTCGCACGGTCGCGGAATGGCTGGCCGCGCAGGGTCATCCCGTAAGTTTGACGACGAACGTGCGTGACGTGGAACCGCTTCTCGCGCAAGGGATTCGGCATGGGTTTCTTGCGACGACCGAGCTTGCTGTGGACAACCGCGCAGTCGTGGATGCGTTGACCGCGCACTGCTCGCGCCTCGGCGTCGAATGGGCTCCCCCGATCGCTGATCTCGCCGAGGTTTCCGACGTCGACGCCGTCGTGCTGGCCAACGGCATCGACGCTCCCGCGTTGTGGCCGGGACTTGCGATTCGGCCCGTCAAGGGTGAGGTGCTGCGACTGCGATGGCGTCCCGGCTGTATGCCGATGCCGCACAGGGTGATTCGCGCTCGGGTGCACGGCAGGCAGGTGTACCTGGTGCCGCGTGCCGACGGCGTCGTGGTGGGCGCCACGCAGTACGAGCACGGCCGCGACACCGCGCCGGCGGTGACCGGTGTGCGGGAATTGCTCGACGACGCCTGCGCGGTGGTGCCGTCGCTGGGAGAGTACGAATTGGCCGAGTGCTCAGCCGGATTGCGACCGATGACGCCAGACAACATGCCGATCGTGCGCCGCTTGGACGACAGGGTTCTCGCGGCCGTCGGCCACGGCCGGTCTGGATTCCTGCTGGCACCGTGGACCGCGGAGAAGGTTCTGTCCGAAGTCGATGCGCTTGTGGGGGCCGCATGATTGTCACGGTGAACGACGAACGCGTGCAGGTCGACGAGCACACCACCGTCGCCGGTCTGCTGAGTCATCTCGGATTCCCCGACAAGGGTGTGGCGGTGGCACTGGATTGGTCGGTAATTCCACGATCAGGTTGGGACACAACGCTTTCCGACGGTGCGCGGGTGGAGGTAGTGACGGCGGTGCAGGGTGGCTGATTCAAAACTCACAATCGCCGATCGCGCGTTCGCCTCGCGGCTGATCATGGGCACCGGCGGAGCAACCAACCTCGCGGTGCTTGAGGAGGCGCTCGTCGCGTCCGGCACGGAACTGACGACGGTGGCGATGCGCCGAGTCGACGCCGCGGGGGGCACGGGTGTGCTGGATCTGCTGACTCGTCTTGGCATTACGCCGCTACCGAACACTGCCGGCTGCCGCAGCGCGGCTGAGGCGGTGCTGACCGCGCAGCTGGCCCGCGAAGCGCTGCAAACCGACTGGGTGAAGCTCGAAGTGATCGCCGACGAACGCACACTGCTGCCCGATGCGGTCGAATTAGTCAGGGCCGCAGAACAATTGGTCGACGACGGGTTCACCGTCCTGCCCTACACCAACGACGACCCCGCATTGGCGCGCCGACTGGAGGACACCGGATGCGCAGCGGTGATGCCGCTGGGCTCGCCGATCGGCACCGGGTTGGGCATCGCGAACCCGCACAACATCGAGATGATCGTCGAGCAGGCGAACGTCCCGGTGGTGCTCGATGCGGGGATCGGCACAGCCAGCGACGCAGCGCTGGCGATGGAGTTGGGCTGCGACGCGGTGCTGCTGGCCAGCGCGGTGACCCGGGCCGCGGACCCGCCTGCGATGGCCGCGGCGATGGCCGCCGCGGTCAACGCCGGCTACCTCGCGCGGCACGCGGGCCGCATCCCGAAGCGGTTCTGGGCGCACGCATCCAGCCCGGCAAAATAGTGCAAGCAATGTGCTAGCAAAATGCTAGCATTAGTACTGTGAAGACGCTCTACCTGCGGAATGTGCCTGACGAGGTCGTCGAACGTTTGTCTCGCCTCGCGGCTAGGGAGCACATGTCATTGTCAGCAGTCGCGATCAGAGAATTGGATGTCGCGTCGCGCTGGGTCGACAACGCCGCGATTCTCGACGAATTGCCGGACCTGGATGTCGATCCCGCGGAAATCATCAAGGCGCTGGAGGATGAGCGCGAGGCCCGATGATCGTTGTCGACGCGTCGACGGCGGTTGCCGCGCTGCTACACAGCGGACAAGCGCGCGAGTCAGTCAAGGGTCAACGCCCACATGCGCCGCACCTCATCGATCCCGAAGTCGCCAGCACGCTTCGCCGACTTGTTCTCGTGAACGCATTGACTGCCCGCGACGGCAAGAGGGCCCTAGACGCCTGGCGCAAGCTTCGCGTGCGACGGCACGCGATTCACCCGCTGCTGGGCCGTGTCTGGGAACTGCGCGAGAACCTCTCCGCCTATGACGCCAGCTATGCAGCATTGGCGGAAGCACTCGATTGCCCGCTCGTCACCGCCGACGCCCGGCTCAGCCGCGCCTCGGGTATCGCCTGCACGGTCACCGTCGTCCCGCGATAGGCAATAGTGGTCGCATGACGGGTCGCTACGTCGCGCTCGGCAGCTCCATGGCCGCCGGGCCCGGCATCTCACCCCGCGCAGACGGTGCGCCGTGGCCGGCCGGACGTTCGGCGCGCAACTATCCGCATCTGGTCGCGTCCCGGCTGGGGCTGGAGCTAATCGATGTGACGTACTCGGGTGCGACGACCGCACACGTGTTGCACGACAAGCAGTTTGGCGCACCGCCGCAGATCGACGCACTCGACGGATCCGAAAAGCTTGTCACCGTGACGATCGGCGGCAACGACATCGGCTACGTGCCTTTCCTCACCGCGGCCTGCCTACCCGAGCTGGCTCGCTGGATACCGTTACTCGGCTGCCGCATCCGCGACATGCGCGACCGGGGCGCGAGGGAGCGCGCACTCGACGGCATCGCGGCGTCTCTGAGCGAAGTCGGCGCGACGGTTCGGCAACGCGCGCCGCGGGCCCGCGTGGTGTTCGTCGACTACCTGACTCTGCTCCCGCCCGATGGCCAGAAGGCACCGCCGTTGTCGCGCACCGACGCCGACCTTGGCCGTCACCTCGCCGACACCCTCGAACAGCACACCGCGACCGCGGCGGCAGACACCGGTTGCGAACTCGTCAAGGCCGGGGAGGCGAGCCGCGAGCACCACGCATGGTCTACAGACCCGTGGACGACGCGGTTCGGCCTGCCCTGGCCCGGGCGTCCCGCTCCGCTGCATCCAAACGTGGCAGGGATGCAGGCCGTCGCGGAGCTGGTGACCGCACAGCTCGACGGCGGCTAACGTGGGCGCAGTGAAACTCGGATGCGCGCGTGTGGTTCGGTCCGCGACGCTTCTGGTTGCGGTGCTTGTGCTCGGCGCGGCGATTGGGGGCTGCGCGCACAAGCAGTCGAACCCGCAGCGGGGCACCGCGCCCGCGGCCGCCGACTATGCGCAATCCCTGCGCCAGAAGGTCACCGCCGACGCGATGTTCGGACTGCTCCAGCAGCTTCAGCAGATCGCCGACCGTAACGGCGGCACGCGCGCGGTAGGCACACCCGGATACGACGCCAGCGTCGACTTCGTGGTGAAGACACTGCGCGACAAGGGCTTTGACGTCCAAACACCCGAGTTCGAGTTTCGACACTTCGATCCGGGCCCGGCCACACTGACAGTCAACGGGGCGAACGTGCCTGCGCAGGTGATGGAGTATTCCGTCGGGACGGGCCCCAACGGCCTCAACGCGCCGCTCGTCGTCGTGCCTACCGACGACACGCCTGGCTGTTCCGCCTCGGACTACGACGGCCTGCCGATCAAAGGTGCCGTGGCGCTGGTGGACCGCGGCAACTGCCAGTTCTCGGTCAAAGAGTCGGCTGCAGTCGAACGCGGTGCGGTGGCGCTGATCATCGCCGACAACGTCGACGAGAACAAGGTCACGGGCACGTTGGGCGCTACCTCCGACATCAAGATTCCCGTGCTTGCAGTCGGCAAGGGTGACGGGGCGCGCTTACGGTCGCAGCCGGGCCCGACCACCATGAAGGTGGACGCGAAAGTCACAACACTGAAGGCGCGCAACGTGATCGCCCAAACCAAGACTGGCTCGACGCAGAACGTCGTGATGGCGGGCGCCCACCTCGACAGCGTCAAGGAAGGCCCGGGTATCAACGACAATGGCTCGGGGGTGGCCGCGATCCTGGAGACTGCGATGCAGATGGGGTCATCGCCGCAGATCCAGAACGCCGTGCGGTTCGGCTTTTGGGGCGCAGAAGAATTGGGGCTCATCGGTTCTCAGAAGTACGTCCAGTCGCTCGACGAGAACGGCCTCAAGGACATCGCGCTGTATCTGAACTTCGACATGCTGGCCTCGCCGAACCCCGGGTACTTCACCTATGACGGCGATCAGTCCACGCCACCGCCTCCCAACGAGCAAGCACCACGGGTGCCGGAGGGGTCTGCCGGCATCGAGCGGACGCTGGTTTCGTATCTGACGATCGCCGGAAAGACGGCGGAGGACACATCATTCGACGGGCGCTCCGATTACGACGGGTTCACGAAAGCCGGCATCCCGTCCGGAGGGCTGTTCTCCGGCGCTGAGGAGAAGAAGAGCGCCGAGCAGGCGCGGCTCTGGGGTGGCGACGCCGACGAACCCTTTGATCCCAACTACCACAAGGCATCTGACACGTTGGACAACATCGACCGCATCGCGCTTGGCATCAACGGCAGCGGAGTGGCCTACGCGATCGGCTTGTACTCCCAAGACATCGGCGGCCGCAACGGCGTTCCCGTTCGGGAGGACCGCACCCGGCACGTGCTGAAGAACTCATGAGGCGCGCAGTTGTCGGCGTACTACTCGTCACGGCGCTGGTGTCGTGCTCGTCGAAACCCGCAGCTACGCCTGCTGACTTGGCGCGTGATCTGGCGTCAAAGATCAAGGTGGACGCCGTCGTTCAGCATCTGCAGCGGCTGCAAGACATCGCGAACACCAACAACGGTACCCGCGCGGACGGCACGCCCGGATACCAGGCAAGCGTCGACTACGTCGTAAAGACACTGTCCAACAAGGGTTTCGACGTCCAAACGCCCGAAGCCAGCCGGGTGACGTTGGAAAAGCAGGGAACCCAGGCGCTGACTGTCGGCGAGCAGACGTTCGAGATTGTGCAGGCATCGTTGCTGGTGCAGACTCCGCCCGGGGGACTCACCGCAACGGCAGTGCATGCGGCCAAGCGCACGGGCTGTGCGTCGGGTGACTATTCCGGCACAGCGGTGAAGGGCGCGATCGCGGTGACCGACGACACCGGCTGCTCGGTGGCCGACAAGCAGAAGGCCGCTGTCGCCCACGGCGCAGTGGCGCTGCTGGTGATGAGTGCGAGGGGCGACCAGGGTGCGCCGCCGGGCCTGTTCACGCCCGGCTACTACAAGGAGCTGACAGTGCCGGTCGGGGTGATCGGAGCCGAGGCCGACGCAGCCCTATGGCACACGACGGCACCCGTACGGCTGTCACTGGAAAGCAAATCGGTCGAAACCAAGACCCGAAATGTGGTGGCGCAGACCAAAACCGGGTCGTCCCAGGACGTCGTCGTGGTCGGCGCGCACTTAGTCAGCTTCAGGGGCAGCCCTGGCATCAACGACGACGGCAGCGGCGTGGCAGCGGTGTTGGAAACGGCCGTGCAGTTGGGCTCGTCACCGTCGATCCAGAACGCGGTTCGATTCTGCTTCTGGGCCGCCGAAGAACAGGGCGTCACGGGGTCGACGCAGTACGTGACGGGGTTGCCGCGCGATCAACTCAACGACGTTGCGCTGTACCTGAACTTCGACCTGCTCGGGTCGCCGAATGCCGGCTACTTCACCTATGACGGCGACCAATCGGGACCACCGAGTCAGGATGTGCCGCCCGATAAGGTGGCGGTGGGTTCGGCGGGCATCGAGCGGACGTTGTCTGGGTATTTGAATCTGGCGGGGCGGCGACCGGCGGATCAGCCGCTGGGTGGAGCAGCCGATTACTACCCATTCCTGACGGCCGGTGTTCCCCTCGGCGGCATCACGACCGGGTCGTCGGCAAAGAAAACCCAAGTGCAGGCGCGACTTTGGGGCGGGACGGCCGGCCAGCCGTTCGATCCGAACTACCACACCGGGGCCGACACGGTCGACAAAGTCAACCGCGACGCGCTGAGCGTGACCGCACCGGCGGTGGCGTTCGCCGTCGGAACGTACGCGCAGTCGATCGACGGACCGAACGGAGTGCCGTCACACGATCAGCGCCACCGCTGACGAGCTCAGCGTGTACCGATGTGAAGGTTGGTGAGCAGCACCAGCACGAGTGTTGCAACCGCGAGCACGCCGTGGGCGCCGACGACTGCGACGGGGAAGTGGTGTCTGGACGTCTCTTCGTCGCGAGATCTGTTGCGGTGTGCGGGAATCCACCGAGCGAACATGGCGAAGCCGAGCAGCGCGACGGGCACGAGCGCGATGAACGCGATCCAGCCGACGGACGTCTCGTCGAGCGCGACGTAGATGATCCAGAGGACGAGACCGACTGCCGCCAAGAAGAAGTGACCGACGAGCAGGGCCGGCGGGACCTTGGTGGGGCTTTCGCGGCGAGGTCCGCCGCCGGCCACCCACTTCGCAAGTAGGTACGAGCCGCCGAGGGCGGTGATGACCCAGACGACGAGCGCGGCGATTGCCATGACGAATCCTCCTTGGTTCAGGACTGAAAACCTTCGGCCTGCTTCACTTCACTCGCGACGCGGACTCCGTAGTGGTAGGCGAGCTTGCCGCCCAGGCATCCGGATACCCCGAGAACGGCGAAACTGATCACCGACAGGATCAGCGGGCCGAGCGCGACAGCCGCCCCGTTGGTGTAAGTGCCGTGGCGCCAGACGAAATTGAGGATGTACGCGGTGGTGACGGCAAGGTTCAGCGTCATGTGGAGCAATCCCGTGCGGAAGGCTGGTGTGCCGGACGGGATTGCCACGAGGTCGAGGAATCCGATCATCGCGGCGGCGAGTGCACCGAGGACCCCGATGGCGATCAGCCATTCAGACGCCTGATTGAGGAACCCGGGATTCTTGACGACGTGAGAGGCGATGTCGAGGACGAGACTGCAAGCCCAGGCGCCGATCGGAATCGTGACGAGAATCGGATGGAAGGGGTGGCCATAAGGCCCGGCGAGGGTCGCGCTGACAGGCTGTTTGGCTTGCTCCAACGGAGAGATCACGGCCGCCTCCCATCGTGCGTTATTTAGATAACTAATTTTGGTCTTATTATCAGCATCTAGTCAAGAGAAACCTTGAACCAATACTCATTGGCGCTATGGTGAGGTCATGAGCGAAGCCGACGCCATCCGGACCGTGGCACTGCTCGGCGACGACGTCCGGCGTCGGCTGTATGACTTTGTTAGGAACGCCGGCCGCCCGGTAAGCCGTGACGAGGCGGCGGCATCGGCCGGGATCTCACGGAAGCTCGCCGCATTTCACCTCGACAAGCTGGTCGAAACCGGCCTGCTGACATTCCAATTCCAGCGCACCGGGGTGGGACGGCCGTCGAAGGTCTATGAGCCGGCCGAAACGGAAATCCGCGTCATGATTCCGGCTCGCCGGCACGAGGTGCTAGCCGAGATTCTGACGCAGGCGGTGATGACTGAGACCGAGCATGGATCGGCGAAGGCGGCGGCCGCTGCGGCTGCGCGTAGTCGCGGATTCGCGGCTGGCCAGGAGATGCGGGAGTCGCGACGCCTCGGGCGGCTCGGTGCCGAGAGGGGCCTCAGCGTGACCGAGGAGATTTTGTCGGCCTACGGATACGAGCCCTGGCGTGTCGGCGGGTCGTGTATTCGCTTGCGCAACTGCCCATTTCACCCCTTGGCACGCGAATCCCCGGAGCTGATCTGTCAGCTCAACCATGCGTTCGTCGGGGGCATCGTGGAGGGACTGCAGGCGACGAAGGTCGATGCAGTGCTCGCGCCAGCCGCGGGTGAATGCTGCATCGAACTCCGCGGCTGACACCCTGAGATTTCCGGCCCGTCTCGCCCCGTTAAGGGGCCGGCCAGAAGTCTCGACACCCCGGAGAACGGCGAAACCGTTCTTGTCGGCCTGTGCCTCATGTCAAGATGCGCGCGTAGGCGGATTCGTTGCTTCACGTGTCGGACCCTAAGGGCATGATCGAATGTATGTTCGAACAAAGTCTGTGGGATGCGGACGACGACGCGTTGGTGGGTGTGATCGAGGAGCGGTCGCGTCAGGAGGCAAGGGAGGCTGCGCAGCGGTTGGCGGCGATCGCGGAGTTGACCAGCCGCCGCTGCGATAAGGAGGGTGTGCGGGCCCACTGGGCCTGTGATGGCTGGGATTCGGTGGCTGGCGAGGTGGCGGCCGCGTTGGGGGTGAGCCCGAAGAAGGCGTCCAGCCAGATGTCGTTGGCGTTGGCGTTGCGTCATCGCATGCCGAAGGTGGCGGCGCTGTTCGCGCAGGGCAAGGTCAGCTATCGGGTGATCACCGTGATCAACTGGCGCACCCATCTCGTCGACAGCGAGGATGCGATGGCGAATATCGATGCCAAGCTGGCCGAGCGCGCCGCCCGCTGGGAGGAGTTGTCGGATTACAAACTGGCCCAATCGATTGACTATTGGGTCGACCGGTTCGACCGCGACGCGGTGCAGCGGGTGCGGACCACTGCGCGCAGCCGCGATCTGCATGTCGGAAAACGTGACGATGAGTCTGAGACCACCGCAATCTGGGGACGGTTGTATGCCACCGATGCGGCCGCGCTGGATCGGCGGCTGATGGCGATCGCCGAGACCGTCTGCGAGGACGACCCGCGCACTACGGCGCAACGTCGTGCCGATGCGATGGGGGTGCTGACCGCTGGCGGCGACCGGCTGGCGTGCAGCTGCGCCAACCCCGACTGCCCGGCGGCGGAAAGCGATGGGCGCGCGTCGAATGTGGTGATCCATGTGGTCACCGAGGCTGCCGCGTTGGACGCAGCGCCGGATCCGCAGATGAACAGTAAGGATGTCCGCACCCGCACCTCACCAGCGAAGCCGGCCGCGGTGTTGATCAAAGAAAACAAGATTGTTCCGGCGCCGCTGCTTGCCGAGCTGATCCGTTCGGGTGCGAAGGTGCGTGAGGTCGAGATTCCCGCCGACATCCCCGAATCGGGATATCGGCCGTCGGCCAAACTCGAAGAGTTCATTAAGGTGCGAGATCTGACGTGTCGCTTCCCGGGCTGCGAGGAGCCCGCCGAGTTCTGCGACATCGATCACACGGTTCCGTATCCGGTGGGCCCGACGCACCCATCCAACCTCAAGGCGCTATGCCGAAAACATTATTGACTGGCTATAGTACATTCAAGAGGTGGACGCCGCCGACTCGCAAAGCAGAGCCGCTTGCTACTGCCGAATCTCGTCGGACCCGAAAGACAAACGCCAAGGTGTGCAGCGCCAGCGCCAGGACACCACCGCGCTGTGCGAGATAAAAGGGTGGGCGCCGGCCGGCTTTTACATCGACAATGATCGTTCTGCGTCCAACGGTAAGCAGCGCCCGGAATGGGATCGGCTGCTCGCTGATGTGAAGGCCGGCAAGATCGAAGCTATCGCCGCGTGGGATCAGGACCGCAGTTGGCGAATGATGCATGAGCTGGAAGAGCTGCGGAAGTTTTTCACCGCGCTCGGGCGCAAGATCTTGCTCGCCACGACCGGGCAGGGTGACGTCG
>DASRFZ010000043.1:0-11537 GCA_035651275.1 Mycobacterium sp.
AACTGGTCCAATAACGTCTACAACCTCGTCACCAAGCGGGCTCGCGCCGAGGCCGGCGCGACGATGGAGTGGATCGACGGCAACATCGGCTCCAAGGTGACGATGAAGTACCCGGCCGTCTGGATGACTGGCGAGCACGCCAAGGGTGAGGTGCTCTCTGTGGCGTTCGCCGGCGAGGGCCAGCACCAGGACACCGGCGCGAAAATGCTTCACCTGGCGCCGAATACGTCGAGCAACATCGTGTCCAAGTCAGTAGCGCGTGGCGGTGGCCGTGCGTCCTACCGCGGTCTCGTTCAGGTCAACAAGGGTGCCCACGGTTCCCGCTCGAGCGTGAAATGCGATGCGCTGCTGGTCGATACGATCAGCCGCAGCGATACGTATCCCTACGTCGACATCCGCGAGGACGACGTCACGATGGGCCACGAAGCCACCGTGTCCAAAGTCAGCGAGAACCAGCTCTTCTATCTAATGAGCCGCGGCCTCACCGAGGACGAGGCCATGGCGATGGTGGTGCGCGGGTTCGTCGAGCCGATCGCCAAGGAACTGCCGATGGAGTACGCGCTGGAGCTCAACCGCCTGATCGAGCTGCAGATGGAAGGCGCTGTCGGGTAATGACGAATCTGACCGAGGCAGTTGAGGGTTCGGCCCTTTCTGCCGCCAACAAGGGCGAGATCTTCACCTCGTTCGACGTCGACGCTTTCGAGGTACCCCACGGCCGCGACGAGATCTGGCGCTTCACGCCGCTGAAGCGGCTCCGTGGCCTGCACGACGGTTCCGCGCCGGCGACCGGAAGCGCCAGCATCGCGATAGCCGAGCACCCCGATGTGGTCGTTGAGCAAGTGCGTCGCGGTGACGAGCGGCTGGGCCAGGGTGGTATTCCCGCCGACCGCGTTGCTGCGCAGGCGTTCTCGTCGTTCAATCACGCGACGATCGTGACTATCGGCAAGCCCCTGGACGAGCCCATCCAGATCGACATTACCGGGCCTGGCGAAGGTGCAACCGCATACGGGCACTTGCAGATCCGCGTGGCCGAACTCGCCGAGGCCGTCGTCGTCATCGATCACCAAGGCAGCGGTACGTACGCGGACAATGTCGAATTCGTCCTCGGCGACGCGTCGAGGCTGACGGTGGTATCGATTGCCGACTGGGCCGACGACGCCGTCCATGTCACCACCCACCACGCCGCGCTCGGCAAGGACGCGGTGCTGCAACACGTCGCAATCACGCTCGGCGGTGACGTGGTCAGGTTCACCGGCCGCGCGAAGTTCTGCGCCCCCGGCGGCGACGTGGAAATGCTCGGCCTCTACTTCGCCGACGACGGGCAGCACCTCGAGTCGCGGCTGTTGATCGATCACGCGGAGCCAAACTGCCGCTCCCACGTCCTGTACAAGGGCGCGCTGCAAGGCGATCCGGAGTCGAGGAAGCCCGACGCGCACACCGTGTGGATCGGCGACGTGCTGATCCGGGCCAACGCGACGGGCACCGACACGTTCGAGGTGAACCGCAACCTGGTACTCACCGACGGCGCACGCGCAGACTCGGTGCCGAACCTCGAAATCGAGACCGGCGAGATCATCGGCGCCGGACACGCAAGCGCCACAGGACGTTTCGATGACGAGCAGGTGTTCTACTTGCGGTCGCGCGGTATCCCCGAAGACCAGGCGCGCCGGCTGATCGTGCGCGGGTTTTTCAACGAGATCATCGGCAGGATCGCCGTCCCCGCCATCCGTGAACGCCTATCCGACGCCATCGAACACGAGCTCGCGCTCACTGAACGCATCCAAGGAAGCAAATGACGACACTGGAAATCAAGGACCTGCACGTCAGCGTCACCCCCAGCGAGGACGAGGAGATCCCGATCCTCAAGGGCGTCGACCTCACCGTGAAATCCGGTGAGACCCATGCGCTGATGGGGCCCAACGGATCTGGGAAGTCGACACTGTCGTACGCGATCGCCGGCCATCCGAAATACAAGGTGACGTCCGGCTCGATCACGCTCGACGGCGAGGACGTGCTCGCGATGAGCGTCGACGAGCGGGCGCGCGCAGGGCTTTTCCTTGCTATGCAATACCCCGTCGAGGTGCCGGGCGTGTCGATGTCGAACTTCCTGCGCACTGCCGTCACCGCGGTCCGGGGCGAAGCGCCGAAGTTGCGGCACTGGGTCAAAGAGGTCAAATCCGCGATGGACGATCTCGACATTGACCCGGCGTTCTCGGAACGCAGTGTCAACGAAGGGTTTTCGGGAGGCGAGAAGAAGCGCCATGAAATCCTGCAGCTCGACTTGCTCAAGCCGAAGATCGCAATCCTCGACGAGACTGACTCCGGCCTCGACGTCGACGCGCTGCGAGTGGTCAGCGAGGGCGTGAACCGCTACGCCGAGGAAACACACGGCGGCATTCTGCTGATCACCCACTACACTCGCATCCTGCGCTACATCCAGCCGCAGTTCGTGCATGTGTTCCTCGGCGGTCGCATCGTCGAATCCGGCGGCCCAGAGCTGGCCGACGAACTCGACGCCAACGGCTACGTCCGATTCACCGAGAAAGCCGCCGCGGAGGCGTAGCGATGACGGCGGTCACCCCACTGGACATCACGGCGATTCGGGCGGACTTCCCGATCCTCAAACGGGTGATGCGCGGCGGAAAGCCGCTGGCATACCTGGATTCCGGCGCGACCTCCCAGCGCCCGCTACAGGTGCTCGACGCCGAACGCGAGTTTTTGATGACGTCCAATGGGGCTGTGCACCGCGGCGCGCATCAGTTGATGGAGGAATCCACCGATGCCTACGAGCAGGGCCGCGCGGACATCGCGGCGTTCGTCGGCGCCGACCCGAATGAGTTGGTGTTCACCAAGAACGCCACCGAAGCGCTGAACCTGGTCGCATATGTGTTGGGGGACAGCCGCTTCGAAGGTCATGCGGTCGGTCCTGGGGATGTGATCGTCACCACCGTGACCGAGCACCATGCCAACCTCGTTCCGTGGCAGGAGCTCGCGCGACGCACGGGTGCGACACTGCGCTGGTACGGCGTCACTGACGACGGGCGCATCGACATCGATTCACTGCAGCTGGATGAACGAGTGAAAGTCGTGACGTTCAGTCACCATTCGAATGTGACCGGCGCGCTGGGTCCGGTCGAGGAGTTGGTATCCCGGGCGCGAGCGGTCGGAGCGCTGACTGTCCTGGACGCCTGCCAGTCGGTGCCGCACCAGCCCGTCGACTTCCACTCGCTCGGCGTCGACTATGCGGCATTCTCCGGCCATAAGATGTTGGGCCCCAACGGTATTGGTGTGCTCTTTGGCCGTCGCCAGCTGCTGAACGCCATGCCACCGTTTCTCACCGGCGGCTCCATGATCGAAACCGTCACGATGGAGGAGACGACGTACGCGCCGGCGCCCCAGCGGTTCGAGGCCGGCACCCCGATGACGTCGCAGGTGGTCGGATTAGCCGCGGCGGCAAGGTATTTGCAGGCGATCGGCATGGACCAGGTCGAGTCACACGAGCGGGAATTGGTTGCGGCGACCCTGGACGGGTTGTCGGGGATCGAGGGCGTGCGGATCATCGGGCCAACGACGATGGCGGACAGAGGTTCTCCCGTCTCGTTCGTCGTCGACGGTGTGCACGCACACGACGTGGGTCAAGTACTCGACGACGAAGGGGTGGCGGTGCGCGTCGGGCATCACTGCGCGTGGCCGCTGCACCGCCGCTTCGGAATCGCGGCGACCGCACGCGCGTCGTTCGCGGTGTACAACACAGTCGACGAGGTGGACCGGCTGGTCGCCGGGGTGAAGCGCGCCGTGGAGTTCTTCGCGTGAGGCTGGAGCAGATCTACCAGGAAGTGATCCTCGATCACTACAAGCACCCGCACCACCGCGGGCTGCGCGAGCCGTACGGCGCCGAGGTGTTCCACGTCAACCCGACGTGCGGCGACGAGGTGCGGCTCCGAGTCGCTCTCAGCGACGACGGTGAGCGGGTGGCCGACGTGTCGTACGACGGGCAGGGCTGCTCGATCAGCCAGGCGTCCACGTCGGTGTTGACAGACCAGGTGATCGGTCAGACGGTGGGTGATGCGCTCAAAGCGGTAGCGGCGTTCACGGAGTTGGTGTCGTCGCGGGGCACGATCGAGGGGGACGAAGACACGCTTGGCGACGGAATCGCGTTCGCCGGGGTGGCGAAGTACCCGGCGCGGGTGAAATGCGCGCTGCTGGGTTGGATGGCTTTCAAGGACGCGGTGGCGCAAGCGAGCGCACACTCGGACGGACAGGAGGTGGACGATGAGCGAAACGGCCGCTCAATTGCCGGATGAGGAGCTGCTGGCTGACCTCGAGGAGGCGATGCGCGACGTCGTCGACCCGGAACTCGGGATCAACGTCGTCGACCTCGGTTTGGTGTACGGACTCAACGTCGAGCGAGGCGAAGAGGGACCGGTCGCGCTGCTCGACATGACGCTGACGTCCGCTGCGTGTCCGCTGACCGATGTGATCGAGGATCAGTCACGCACGGCTCTGGTCGGTGCCGGGTTGGTGAACGACTTGAAGATCAACTGGGTGTGGAATCCGCCTTGGGGTCCGGACAAGATCACCGAAGACGGCCGGGAACAGTTGCGGGCGTTGGGATTTACGGTCTGAGCTTGGTATAAGCGTGGCGCCGAGCGTGGACTTTTGCCACGCTTTCTCGCGAAACGCGTGCCGTAAGTCGACACTTGGCGTGCCAACCTAGTGCTTGCCACCCCCGCACTTTCCGTTATTCGCAGGCGACAGAGTCACATTCGCCGCCTGCAGCGCGCCACTGCTGTCCTTGGTACCGCTGGCTGATAGGCACTTGCCCGGGGCGATGGCCTGCGCCGTGGACGCTGCCCGCTTTTCGTACCGCGTCTGGTTGTCGACTGTGATGTTGCTCCGCGACGTACTGCCGTTCTGACTGACGTTGAGCACCACCGTATTTCCGTTGACCGACGCGACAGTTCCGCGCACCATGCCCGGCCGCACGTTCTGCGGTGCCGCGCAGTTGCCGTTCGCGTCCGTGCCGATCACCACCATCCGGACCGCCGCCGACGCATTGTCCTTGGGCGTGCGTGTCGACACGCACGCACCGGGTGTCAGGTCGGTCACCTGCGCCGGCGTCATCTCGGCGACTTTCGTCGACTGCGTGACGTCAACGGTCGCCGTGCCACTTTTCTGATTGACCTGAACCGTGGTGCCTGACACCGAGGCGATGAGTCCGGCGACGTGATCCTTCTTGGCGCCTTGCGGAGAGGCCGTCGAACTGGCGCTCGTCATCGCGCTGCCCGAGCTCTTCGAGGCGGCTGGGGTGGAATTACCGGATGCCCCGCACGCGGCGACGGAGACGGCGGTCGCTGCCGTAATGGCAAGGATGGCGTATCGCATGACGTTCACCGTGTGCGGCTCGACTGGTAACGCTCTCAGATGGCGGTGTGAATCTGCTGTGCGCGCAGGTTTGCCGCAGGCGTCAATTGGTTACTTCTTCGGGTAGCCACGAAGGAGGCGCAGACCGATGGCGACGACGACATTTCGACGTCCCACGCACCGACGTCGCGTAGACATAAGTAACCATTTGGTGCTGGCGATCATCATTGCCGCCTGGCTGTTCGTCCTGCTCAGCGGATTTCTGGTGAGCAGCCTCGTCTGAGGCAAAGGGGAACATATCCGCTGCTCGCGCGCGTTGAGGACTGTATGGCAACCCGAAACATCACCACCGGTCAGTTCAACGACACCATCAACGACAACGAGATCGTGCTGGTGGATTTCTGGGCATCCTGGTGCGGCCCGTGCAAGCAGTTCGCGCCGACGTTCGAAGCGTCGTCCGAAAAGCACCCGGGCGTCGCCTACGTGAAGGTGGACACCGAGGCGGAGAAGGAGCTCGCCGCCGCGGCGGGTATTCGATCCATCCCCACGCTGATGGCCTTCAAGAAAGGCACGTTGGTGTTCAACCAGGCCGGCGCTCTGCCACCTGCCGCACTTGAGGACCTTGTGCAGCAAGTCGAGGCGCTCGACATCGACGCCGCCCTCGCGGCCCAGAACGACGGCCAACAGGCCTGACCTCTCGCACGCGATAGCGTGCACCCCGTGAACAACAGCTTCGTCCTGGTCGACCGTCCGCGTCCCAACATCGCGCTCATCACGCTCAACCGCCCAGAGCGGATGAACTCGATGGCGTTCGACGTGATGGTCCCGCTCAAGGACGCGATCGAAAAGATCACCTACGACAACGACGTCCGCGCGGTCGTGCTGACCGGCGCCGGTCGGGGTTTCTCGTCGGGCGCCGACCACAAATCCGCTGGCGAGGTGCCGCACATCGACGGCCTGACCCGGCCCACGTTCGCCCTGCGCTCGATGGAAGTTCTGGACGACGTGATCCTCGGCCTACGGCGGATGCACCAGCCCGTGATCGCCGCGGTCAACGGAGCCGCGATCGGCGGCGGCCTGTGCCTCGCGCTCGCCGCCGACATCCGTGTTGCGTCGGCAGACGCGTACTTCCGCGCGGCCGGAATCAACAACGGCCTCACCGCCAGCGAACTTGGACTGAGCTATCTGCTGCCACGCGCCGTCGGGTCAAGCCGCGCGTTCGAGATCATGCTCACCGGGCGCGACGTCGACGCCGACGAAGCCCAACGCATCGGCCTGGTCTCACGCACTGTCGGGGCCGACGACCTGCTCGACACCTGCTACCAGATCGGCGAGCAGATCGCCGCCTACTCCCGTCCCGGCGTCGAGTTGACCAAACGCACACTGTGGACCGGGCTCGACGCCAGTACCCTTGAGGGACACATGCAGGCCGAAGGCCTAGGGCAGCTCTTTGTGCGCCTGCTCACCGCCAACTTCGAAGAGGCCGTCGCTGCGCGTGCCGAAAAGCGATCCCCGGTGTTCACCGACGATCGTTGAACACCTAAAGGAGCGCTTCCGTGATCACCGCAACGGACCTCGAGGTCCGCGCCGGCGCGCGCATCCTGCTGTCTGCCGCAGGGTCAGCGCTGCGCGTGCAGCCCGGTGATCGCATCGGCCTCGTCGGCCGCAACGGCGCGGGTAAGACAACCACCATGCGAATCCTCGCCGGCGAAGCCGAACCGTACGCCGGCAACATCCAGCGTAAAGGCGAAATCGGTTATCTCCCACAAGATCCCAAGGAAGGTAATCTCGACGTCCTCGCTCGCGACCGCGTGCTGTCTGCGCGAGGCCTCGACGCCCTGCTCGCTGATCTGGAAAAGCAGCAGGCAGTGATGGCCGAAGTCGTCGACGACGCCGAACGCGATCGTGCGGTAAAGCGATACGGACAACTCGAGGAGCGATTCGCCGCGCTGGGCGGCTATGTCGCCGAAAGTGAGGCAGCGCGCATCTGCTCCAGCCTCGGGTTGCCGGAACGTGTTCTGACGCAACATCTTCGGACGCTCTCCGGCGGTCAACGCCGACGCATCGAGCTGGCCAGGATCTTGTTCGCCGCCTCCGACACCGGCGCTGGTTCTGCGACCACACTGCTGCTGGACGAACCGACCAACCACCTTGACGCCGACTCCATCGGCTGGCTACGCGACTTCCTGCAGTCGCACGCGGGCGGACTGGTCGTCATCAGCCACAACGTCGACCTGCTCGCCGACGTCGTGAATAAGGTCTGGTTCCTCGACGCGGTGCGAGGTGAAGCCGACGTCTACAACATGTCGTGGCGCAAGTACCTCGACGCGCGGTCGACCGACGAACAACGCCGCCGCCGCGAGCGCGCGAACGCGGAACGCAAAGCGGCGGCGCTGCGAACCCAGGCCGCCAAGCTGGGTGCGAAGGCGACGAAAGCTGTTGCCGCGCAAAATATGCTACGGCGTGCCGACCGGATGATCGCCGCGCTGGACGAAGAGCGCAAGGCGGACAAGGTGGCTCGCATCAAGTTTCCGACACCAGCGCCATGCGGTCGCGCTCCGCTGATCGCCAAGGGGCTCACCAAAACCTACGGCTCGCTCGAGGTGTTCACCGGCCTGGACCTGGCGATCGACCGCGGATCACGCGTCGCGGTTCTCGGCCTCAACGGTGCCGGTAAGACCACGCTGCTGCGACTGCTGGCCGGCGTGGAAACGCCCGACGCAGGCGTGATAGAGCCTGGACATGGTTGCAAGATCGGCTATTTCGCTCAGGAACACGACACGCTCGATGACGCCGCGACCGTCTGGGAGAACATTCGGCACGCGGCGCCGGACACGGGGGAGCAGGACCTGCGCGGACTTCTCGGCGCATTCATGTTCAGTGGCCCGCAACTCGATCAGCACGCCGGCACGCTGTCCGGTGGTGAGAAGACGCGGCTCGCATTGGCCGGGCTGGTCGCATCGACCGCGAACGTGCTGCTGCTCGACGAGCCGACCAACAACCTCGATCCCGCGTCGCGTGAGCAAGTTCTCGACGCGTTGCGCAGCTATGTCGGCGCCGTCGTGTTGGTGACGCATGACCCCGGCGCCGCGGAGGCACTAGCCCCGCAGCGCGTCGTGCTGTTGCCCGACGGCACCGAGGACTTTTGGTCCGACGAGTACTCGGACTTGATTGAGCTCGCCTGAGCTCGGCGAGCTGATCTCGCTGGCGTGACAGCGCAACCGATTTCGGTCAATTGCGCCACATCGCGTCGCCGCGTTCCCTACCCTCGACTAACGGGGTGCTCACTACCGGGGAGATGGCGATGAGAAAGCCGAACAAGGGTCGCGACGAACTGCTTCACGAGTTGCGCAACGAGTACGAGCATGGCGCGAGCATTCGGTCGTTGGTCGCGTTGACCGGCCGCTCGTACGGCTCGATTCACAGCATGTTGCGCGAGTCGGGCACGACGATGCGCAGTCGCGGCGGCCCGAACCACACCCGCAGACGCGTCGGCTGATCCGCAATCACCGATTGCGCACTGATTCCTCGACGAGGTCGAGGACCGCGGATAGCCGCGCGGGATCGTCTCCGGACGCCAGTCGAGCCACCAGTCCGTCGAGTACCAGGTCGAGGTAGCACTGCAACACCTCGCCCGGCACGTCGTCGCGCAACCGGCCGGCCTTGCGCTGTCGTCGTAGCCGCGCCGACGTGGCGGCAGACAGTTCGGCGGACCGTTCGGACCAGCCGCGGTGAAACGCCGGGTCGTTGCGCAGCTTACGAGCGATCTCCAACCGCGTTGCCAGCCAGTCGAATTGCTCTGGCGCGGCCAGCATCTCGCGCATCACCTGGATCAGACCCTCACGAGACGCCACGTCGGCCATCCGCTCGGCGTCCTCGTGGGCCAGCTCGAAGAACAACGCGTCTTTATCGCGGAAGTGATGGAAGATCGCTCCGCGTGACAGTCCGATCGTCTGCTCGAGACGGCGCACCGTTGCACGGTCATATCCGTACTGGGCGAAACATCGGCGCGCGCCGTCAAGGATCTGACGGCGACGAGCCGCCACGTGCTCCTCGCTGACTCGGGGCATGATCGGTCCGGTCAGGACCTCAGCATGTTGCGCAACACGTACTGCAGGATGCCGCCGTTGCGGTAGTAGTCAGCTTCGCCGGGCGTGTCGATGCGCACGACGGCGTCGAACTCTTTGTCACCGGCTTTGACGTGGACCGTCTTCGGTGTCTTGCCGTCGTTCAGTTCCTCGATGCCGGTGATGTCGTACGTCTCGGTGCCGTCAAGGCCCAGCGACTCCGCCGACTCGCCCTTCGGGAACTGCAGCGGAATCACGCCCATGCCGATCAGGTTCGAGCGGTGGATGCGTTCGAACGACTCGGCGATCACGGCCCGCACGCCCAACAATCGTGTGCCTTTTGCGGCCCAGTCGCGCGACGACCCCGAGCCGTACTCCTTGCCGCCCAGCACGACGAGCGGAATGTCTTGCTCCGCATAGTGTTGCGCCGCGTCGTAGATGAACTCCTGCGGGCCGCCATCCTGGGTGAAGTCCCGGGTGTAGCCGCCCGCGACGTCGTCGAGCAGAAGGTTGCGCAATCGGATGTTCGCGAACGTGCCGCGGATCATCACCTCGTGGTTGCCGCGCCGCGAGCCGAACGAGTTGTAGTCCTTCTTCGCCACGCCGTGCTCGTCGAGGTACTTCGCCGCGGGCGTGCCCTCCTTGATGGAGCCCGCCGGAGAAATGTGGTCGGTGGTCACCGAATCGCCAAGCAGTGCGAGCACGCGGGCGCCCTTGATGTCGCTGACCGGTTCCGGGTCCGCCGGCATGCCGTCGAAGTACGGCGGCTTGCGCACGTACGTCGACTCCTGATCCCACTCGAACGTCTTGCCTTCCGGTGTGGGCAGGTTGCGCCAGCGCTCGTCGCCTTTGAACACGTCGGCATAGTTTTTGGTGAACATCTCCCGATTGATCGACGAGGCGATCGTGTCGGCGACGTCGGCCTGCGACGGCCAAATGTCCTTCAAGAACACGTCATTGCCGTCGCCGTCGGTGCCCAGGGAATCCTTCTCGAAGTCGAAGTCCATGGTCCCGGCCAGCGCGTAGGCCACCACGAGCGGCGGCGACGCCAGGTAGTTCATCTTGACGTCAGGGTTGATGCGGCCCTCGAAGTTGCGGTTGCCCGACAGCACCGCGGTCACGGCCAAGTCGTTGTCGTTGACAGCCTTCGAAACCTCGTCGGGCAGCGGACCCGAGTTGCCGATGCACGTCGTGCAGCCGTAGCCGACGAGGTAGAAGCCGAGCTTCTCCAGGTACGGCCACAGGCCCGCCTTGTCGTAGTAGTCGCTGACGACTTGCGAGCCGGGCGCCATCGACGTCTTCACCCACGGCCTAGAGGTCAGCCCCTTCTCGACCGCGTTGCGCGCCAGAAGCGCCGCCCCCAGCATGACTTCGGGGTTGGACGTATTCGTGCACGAGGTGATCGCGGCGATCACCACAGCCCCGTGGTCCAGCACGAATTCGCCACGCTCGTCGGAATTTACGGTGACGGGGTTGCTGGGCCGACCCTCGGCCGCGTTGGCCGCCGACCGCACATCGGCCTCGCCATTGCCTGCGAACGAGATGTTCGACGCCGGGTCGCTGGCCGGGAACGTTTCGTCTACGGCTTCGTCGAGCTTCGACAATTCTTCGTGCTTCTGGTCGTCGCCGACGTAGTCCACGATGTCGCGGCGGAAACCGGCCTTCGCCGTCTTCAGCGAGATCCGGTCCTGGGGGCGCTTCGGGCCTGCGATCGACGGCTCGACCTCACACAGATCCAGTTCGAGATACTCAGAGAACTTCGGCTCCTTGCTTGGGTCATGCCATAGGCCTTGCTCTTTGGCGTAGGCCTCGACAAGCGCGATCTGCTCGTCGGATCTGCCAGTGAACCTCAGGTAATCGACCGTGACCTCGTCGATCGGGAAAATCGCTGCGGTGGAACCGAATTCGGGGCTCATGTTGCCCAGCGTGGCGCGGTTGGCCAGCGGTACCTCGGCCACGCCTTCGCCGTAGAACTCGACGAACTTGCCGACCACGCCGTGCTTGCGCAGCATCTCGGTGACCGTGAGCACGACGTCGGTGGCCGTCACACCGGGCTGGATCTCACCGGTCAGCTTGAACCCGACCACCCGCGGAATCAGCATCGAC
>DASRFZ010000044.1:0-11897 GCA_035651275.1 Mycobacterium sp.
CCTCGGTCGAGGCACTTCCGGCCGCGATCGCCGAAGCGCGTGAGCACGATCCAAAGGTGTTGGTGGAGAAGGCTATTCGCGGTCGCGAGCTGGAATGCGGTGTGCTTGAGCTGCCTGACGGGTCGCTCGTGGCGAGCACGGTCGGAGAGATCCGGGTGGAAGGAGTACGGGGCCGCGAGGACGCCTTCTACGACTTCGCGACCAAATATCTCGACGAAGGGGCCGAGCTCGACGTGCCGGCCAAGATCGACGACGATGTGGCCGACCAGGTGCGGGCGCTGGCCATCCGCGCGTTCGGCGCGATCGACTGCCAGGGGCTGGCCCGCGTCGACTTCTTCCTCACCGACGACGGGCCGTTGATCAACGAGCTCAACACGATGCCGGGGTTCACGACGATTTCGATGTACCCGCGGATGTGGGCCGCCAGCGGTGTCGACTATCCGAGTCTGCTTGCCGCGATGGTCGAGACCGCGATAGCGCGGGGTACCGGCCTGCGCTGACCAGGCCGCGCAGCGCCTACTTCGGAGGCCCGGGTCGAGGAGCCACCGCGGGCAGTTTGGCTGCGAGGACATCGGCGATCTCCTGAACCGGTGCGCCTCCGCTTCCGTCCGGCACCGTCAGTGCGACGTACACCGGCCGGTCGACGGCCAGATAAGTAGTGCGCGCGGTCGCGGGATCGGGTAGCGGAAACCACTCGACTCCGTTGATCTCTTGAAGTTGCACGCCGACGACGAACTCGGCGGGCTGACCGACCCCGCAGCGAAGCACGACTGGCTGGGCGACCTTGGCTGATCGCCACGCGGCGGTCGCCGGCGGCACCGGGTCGGCGGGCGTGGCACGCTCGAAGTCGGCGAGGTGCTGCGGTAATGCCGCCATCAGCGTCTTGCATTCGGGGGTATCCGCCTGCGGCGCAGGCACTGCCGAAATCTCCAGCGGACCCTGCTGGGCCACGCGATGCGACCGGACGATCGCGATCGTCAGCACCGCGACAGCCGCCGCTACGGCTACCCCGAGCGCGACGAAGAGCAACACCCGCGGCGGACCGTCGCGCATCGTTCGCCTCTTTCGTTGGGGCAACCACAAATACACTGGCCGGTGCTCGTGCCGGCCGGGTCAAAAATACCGAAACACGGTCGGCCCCATGACGCAGGAGTGACCGATGGCCAACGAGCCCACACTGGGCGATCTCGGGGAGTTCGCCGTGATCGGCCGCTTGCTGAAGGGGCGTCGGCATCGCGCCATTGTCGGGCCTGGCGACGACGCGGCTGTGCTCGCCGCACCGGATGGTCGCGTCGTCGTGTCGACCGACATGTTGGTCGAAGGCAAGCACTTTCGGCTCGATTGGTCGACGCCGCACGACGTCGGCCGTAAAGCCATTGCTCAAAACACCGCAGACATCGAGGTAATGGGAGCTGCGGCAACGGGTTTCGTTGTCGCGTTCGGTGCGCCGGCCGACACGCCCGCCGGTAAGGTCGACCAACTTGCCGACGGCATGTGGGAAGAGGCCGACCGGGTGGGGGCCGGTATCGTCGGCGGCGATCTGGTGAGCAGTCCGCAGTGGGTGGTCTCGGTGACCGTGCTCGGCGACTTGGCGGGCCGCGTACCCGTGACCCGGGGCGGCGCGACGCCCGGATCGGCAGTCGCGGCCGTCGGCGAATTGGGACGTTCCTCTGCCGGATATGCGTTGTGGCACAACAATATTCATGAGTACGACGGCCTTCGTCGCCGCCACCTGGTACCCGAGCCGCCGTACGGGCAGGGCGTGGTCGCCGCCCGCTCCGGTGCTACGGCGATGACCGATGTGTCCGACGGCCTCGTCGCCGATCTGCGCCACGTCGCCGACGCGTCCGGAGTGGGAATCGCATTGTCGACCGAGGCGCTGGCTTCAGATCACGGCGCGCTCTCGGAGGCGGGTGCTGTGTTGGGGGTGGATGCGTGGACGTGGGTGCTCGGCGGCGGCGAGGACCACGCGTTTGTCGCCACCTTTGCCGGGCGGGTGCCCGACGGGTGGCGGGTGATCGGCACTGTCGTCGACGGCCCGCCCCGGGTGCTTGTCGACGGCGAGCCGTGGCGAGGCTCGGCGGGCTGGCAATCGTTCGCGTAGTTACGGTGTCGGGGTGACGGTGTATGCGATTGCCCAGCTGAACTTCACCGACCGAGCGGCCTATGACCGGTATCAAGCCAAGTTCATGGACGTCTTCCGCCGCTTTCGCGGGACGCTGCTGGCCGCCGACGAGGCGCCGCGGGTGATCGAAGGTAGCTGGGATCGCGAAAAGCTGGTGCTGATGTCGTTTCCCGACGAGCACGCGTTCCGTGAATGGGCGGAATCGCCGCAATACCAGGGGATTTCCGAAGACCGGCATGCCGGCGCCGACACGGTGGTGTTACTCGTGGACGGTCTGGCGTAGGTTGTCGCCGTGGCGCGCCCGCTGAAGGAGTTGGTCGAGGACGGCTGGGCGTCCGCGCTGGAGCCCGTTGCCGATCAGGTCGCGGCCATGGGGGAATTCCTTCGCGCAGAGCTCGCCGCGGGACGGCGATACCTGCCCGCGGGCTCAAACGTATTGCGGGCGTTCACGTTTCCGTTCGACAAGGTTCGGGTTCTGGTGGTGGGGCAGGACCCGTATCCCACACCCGGCCATGCGGTCGGGTTGAGCTTCTCAGTCGCCGCCGACGTGCGGCCGTTGCCGCGCAGCCTCGAGAACATCTTCACCGAATACCGAAGCGATCTCGGTCACCCCCCGCCGTCGTGCGGTGACCTCACACCGTGGGCCGAGCGCGGCGTCCTGCTGCTCAACAGGGTGCTGACGGTGCGGCCGGGCAATCCGGCGTCACACCGCGGGAAGGGCTGGGAAGCCGTCACCGAATGCGCGATCCGAGCTCTCGCGGCGCGCCCGTATCCGTTGGTGGCGATCCTGTGGGGCCGGGACGCCGCGACGCTGAAGCCGATGCTCGCCGCGGGCGACTCGCGGATCGCGACCATCGACTCGGCTCATCCGTCGCCGCTTTCGGCGCAGAGGGGGTTCTTCGGGTCGCGGCCTTTCAGCCGAGCGAATGCGTTGCTCGCCGAGATGGGCGCCGAACCAATCGACTGGCGCTTGCCCTAGCTCAGCCGCGGCTGACCTTGCCGGCCTTCAGGCACGACGTGCACACGTTCAGCCGCTGCTTGTTGCCGCCGGGGCGGCTGACCGCGCGGACGGTCTGAATGTTGGGGTCCCAGCGCCGGCTGGTCCGCCGGTGCGAGTGCGACACCGACTTACCGAAGCCCGGACGCTTCCCGCAGATATCGCAGACGGCAGCCATGACAGAAACTCCTTGGATTTGCTAAGCAACCGGCCCAGGATACCGGCCGTCTCAACGATCGCCAAAATCCCGCGACCTGCGATCGACGGCCCTCGAGACTGAAATGTCGGCGGTCCGCACCGGCGAGTCGTCACCAAGAGTGCAGTGTCGCGCGCGGAATGGGCTGGGGGCAGCTGGCCCAACGATGCCCGACGCTGTCAGCAGCAGTGTTTAGGCTCGTCCCATGTCGGGTCGGCGGTTGGATGCGTCCGGCCTGCTGGACTGGGCACACGCGGCAGTCGGCGGCCTGGTGGTGCATGCAGAGGAGATCAACCGGCTGAACGTCTTTCCCGTTCCCGACTCAGACACCGGCACCAACATGCTGTTCACCATGCGAGCCGCTCTCGCGGATGCCCAACGTCGGGCCAAGAAATCCGGCGATGTGTCGCGAGTGGCGGCGGCGCTCGCGCGGGGCGCGCTGCACGGCGCGCGGGGCAATTCGGGAGTGATCCTGTCGCAGATCCTGCGCGGGCTGGCCGACGTGACGAAATCCGCCGCCGCCGACACCCGAAACCAGCTCGCGGAGATCGACGCGACGCTGTTCGGCGCGGCATTGCGCCACGGCGTCGTACTCGTGGTCGGATCGATGGGAGAGGAGGTGCCGGGCACGATCGTGTCAGTGCTGCATGCCGCCGCGACCACCGCCGAACACTGTGCCGCCGACGGCGACTCGCTTTCCGACACCGTGCTCGCCACTGCCGACGCGGCCGTCGCCGCGCTCGAGCGAACCCCCGACCAACTCGCCGTGCTGGCCGAGTGCGGGGTCGTCGACGCCGGCGGACGCGGTCTGCTGGTCCTGCTCGACGCGCTGGCCGCCACCCTCACCGGTCACACGCCGGTGCGCAGTGAGTACGTCCCGTCGCCGGCCGTCGCGGACCCCGTCGCCCTTAGTGCCGACGCGGACGCGCGCCCGCCGCACTACGAGGTGATGTACCAGATCAGCGGCAGCGACCAACGGCTCGACGCGCTGCGCCAGCGACTCGAAGAACTCGGCGACTCGGTCGCGATCGCCGGCGACGGCGGCGAGAGGTACTCGGTGCACGTCCACGCCGACGATGCCGGCGCGGCGGTCGAAGCCGCATTGGCCGTCGGCACGCCAAGCAACATCCAGATCTCGACGCTGCGCGGCGGAGCGGCCCCCGGCCGGTGGACACGCAAGCGCGCGGTGCTCGCGGTCGTCGACGGTGAGGGAGCCGGGCAGCTCTTCGCCGCCGAAGGCGCCCACATCCTGCGCTGCGACGGGAACAACCCGGATGCGGTCACCGCCAAGGAGCTGACACGCGCGGTCGTCGATACCGGCGCGGGTCAGGTCGTCGTACTTCCCAACGGCTACGTCGCGGTCGAAGAGCTCGTCGCGGGTTGTACTGCCGCCACCGGATGGGGCCTCGACGTCGTGCCCGTCCCGACTGGCTCGATGGTCCAGGGGCTGGCCGCCCTGGCCGTTCACGAGTCCGGCCGCAGCGCGGTCGACGACGGGTATGCGATGGCACAGGCCGCCGGTGCCACCCGGCACGGTTCGGTGCGCGTCGCCACCGAGCAGGCGCTGACCTGGGCCGGCCCCTGCGAGCCCGGCGACGGGCTCGGCATCGTCGGCGACGAAGTGCTGGTGGTCCATCCCGAAATCGCGGTCACCGCATGTGGATTGCTCGATCTGCTGCTGACGGTGGGCGGCGAAATGGTGACGGTGCTGATCGGCGCGGGCATCGACGACGGCGTCGGGGCGGACCTCGAAGCGCACGTGCACCGCTACCACCCGGGCACCGAGCTGGTGACGTATCAGACAGGCCACCACGGCGACGCGCTACTGATCGGAGTCGAGTAGCGGTGGCCACGCTCGACGACCGGCTCGACTACGTCCTCGGCGCGAGGACAGCTCGGAAGCTCAAGGAGCAGTTGGGCTTTCAAACCGTCAACGACCTGGTGCGTCACTTTCCGCGCAAGTACAGCGAGGGCATGACGGTGCGCGGCGACGAGGATCGCCAGTTCGAGGAAGGCGAACATGTGACGTTCGTCGACGTGATCACTGAAACCAAAGTCGGGGACATGAAGCCGCGGCCCGGGACGCGAAACCCACACCCCAAATTCCTGACCGTGACGCTCGGCGACCATCGTCCCAGCGTGAAGGCGACCTTCTTCAACGCGAACTGGTTGATTCCCAAGCTGGTCGAAAACACCCGGATCATGCTGTCGGGCGAGGTCGAATACAAGGGCGGTCTGCGACTGAGCCACCCCGCCTATCTGATCCTGCAGTCGCCCAAGGGCAAGACCGGCGGAACGAAGTCGCTGGCAGCCATCGCCGAGACTTCGGGTGCGGCCGGCGAGGAGGAACTCCTGGCGGCGTTCGAGCGCGAGTTCTTCCCGATCTACCCTGCCACCGCCAAACTGCAGAGCTGGGAAATCTACGCGTGCGTCCGTCAGGCGCTCGCCGTGCTCGACCCCGTGGCCGATCCTCTGCCGGAACCCTTTCTGCGACAATGGAATCTGATCTCAGAAGATGCAGCGCTGCGTTCGATTCACCTCGCCGAGAACACCGTGGAACGGGATAAGGCGGCCCAACGTCTGGCCTTTGACGAGGCGGTTGGACTGCAATGGGCTTTGGTGGCTAGGCGATACAGCGAAATCGGTGAGTCCGGGCCCCCCGCCCCACTCAGCGACCGCGGGTTGGCCGCCGCGCTACTGCGGCAGTTGCCGTTCGAGTTGACGAACGGTCAGCGCGAGGTACTCGGTGTGTTGTCAACGGAATTGGCTGGCAGCCGTCCGATGAACCGGATGTTGCAGGGCGAGGTCGGGTCCGGCAAGACGATCGTTTCGGTGCTTGCGATGCTTCAGGTGGTAGACGCGGGCTACCAGTGTGCGCTGATGGCGCCGACGGAAGTGCTTGCCGCACAACATGCCCGCTCGATACGCGACATTCTCGGTCCGCTCGCGATGGCCGGTCAGCTCGGCGGAACGGAGGATGGTACGCGGGTTGCGCTGCTGACCGGTTCAATGTCACCGCAACAGAAACGTCAAGTGCGCGACGAGGTGTCGACGGGCGAGGCCGGTATCGTCATCGGAACTCATGCGCTGCTTCAAGACGCGGTGGAGTTCAGGCAGCTGGGTAT
Source organism: Mycobacterium sp. (assembly GCA_035651275.1). Lineage (GTDB taxonomy): Bacteria > Actinomycetota > Actinomycetes > Mycobacteriales > Mycobacteriaceae > Mycobacterium. The sequence continues at coordinate 6,444 of DASRFZ010000044.1, forward strand.
GGTTGTCGTCGACGAGCAGCACCGGTTCGGCGTGGAACAACGGGATCGCTTGCGCGGCAAGGCTCCTGATGGCCTGACTCCGCACCTGCTGGTGATGACGGCCACCCCGATTCCGCGCACTGTGGCGCTCACCTACTACGGCGACCTGGAGACGTCGACGCTGCGCGAGTTGCCACGGGGCCGCCGCCCGATCACCACCAACACGATCTTCATCAAGGACCAGCCACGGTGGCTGAACCGCGCGTGGCAGCGGATCACCGAAGAGGTCGCGGCGGGGCGGCAGGCTTATGTCGTCGCGTCTCGCATTGACGCAGAAGACGCATCGACGTCCAAAGAGGCCGGGCCGCCGGCCACTACCGTCGTCGACTTGTACGAGAGTCTGCGGTACGGGGAGCTGTCAAAGCTGCGACTCGGCCTGATGCACGGCCGGTTGTCATCCGACGAGAAGGACGCGGTGATGTCCGTCTTCCGCGCCGGGCAGATCGATGTGCTGGTGTGCACCACGGTAATTGAGGTCGGTGTCGACGTACCGAACGCCACGGTGATGTTCGTGATGGACGCTGACCGCTTCGGCATCAGCCAACTGCATCAGCTGCGCGGGCGCATCGGCCGCGGCGAGCATCCCAGCCTGTGTCTGCTCGCGACGAAGCTGCCCGAGCGCTCGAAGGCGGGGGAGAGGCTGAAGGCCGTCGCTGGCACGCTGGACGGGTTCGAGCTCGCCGACCTGGACCTCAAAGAACGGCGTGAGGGAGATGTGTTGGGCGTCAGCCAATCTGGCCGGCCGATCACCCTGCGGTTCCTCTCGCTCTTCGAGCATCGCGAAGTCCTCGAGTCGGCGCGGGAACTGTGCGAGTCCCTGTACCAACAGGATCCGCGGCAGCCCGGAATGGCAATGCTGGCAGCCCCATTCGTCGACACGGACCGTGTCGAATACTTGGAAAAGTCGTGACTCGTCGCACGTGGATCTGGCTGGCCGCGGCGGTCGTCGTCGCGTTGGTGGTTGCGTTCCAGGCCGGCACGACGGCGTGGCGGCATCGCTCTGAGGCGTTCACCGCGCAGGCGGACATCCCGACCCTCGCGCCCGGCAGCGACGTGCTCGCGGGCGTCGCGGTGATACCGGTTCGAGTGCGGGGCTACGACTACCGTCGCGCCGCGTTCGGCGATCCGTGGACAGACGACAACGACGCGCCGCTGGGTCGCAACGGCTGCGACACCCGCGACGACATCCTCGACCGCGACCTCGTCGACAAGACGTATGTGTCGATCAAGCGATGTCCGCATGCCGTGGCGACGGGCATCTTGCACGACCCCTACACCAACGACACGATCGCGTTCACGCGGGGAGAGAAGACCGGAGCGTCGGTGCAGATCGACCACATCGTGCCGCTGGCCTACGCATGGGACGAGGGTGCACGTAACTGGACCGACGAGCTGCGGGTGCGGTTCGCCAACGACCCCGCGAATCTCCTTGCGGTCCAAGGGCAAGCGAATCAGGACAAGGGCGACCAGGGCCCGTCGACATGGATGCCACCGAATCACGCGTTCTGGTGCCAATATTCGGTGCAGTTCGCCGACGTGCTGCGCGGCTACGGTCTGCCCGTGGATCAGGCGTCTGCGGACGTGTTGCGGCAGGCGGCAAGCACCTGCCCGGCCGGCTGAGCGCTACGTCCCCGTGTACGTCGCCGGGTCCGGGCGGAACCGGGTGCCGTCGTCGAGAGCGTTGATCGAGGCCATCTGGTCGTCGGTCAACTCGAAGTCGAACACGTCGATGTTCGCCTTAATCCGCTCCGGGTTGCCCGAGCGGGGGATCACGACGTTGCCGAGCTGAAGGTTCCACCGGATCGCGACCTGCGCGGGCGACTTGCCGTGCGCCTCCGCGATCGACGTCAGCGTCGGGTGGTCGAGAACCTTGCCCACTCCCAGCGGGCTGTACGCCTCGGTGACGATCCCGCGTTCGGCGTGCAGAGCGCGAAGCTCCGCCTGGTTCAACAGCGGATGCAGCTCGATCTGGTTGACGGCCGGGTGCGTGTAGGTGAGGTCGGCGATCGTCGACAGCTGCTCCTCCATGAAGTTGCACACGCCGATTGAGCGAATGGTGTTGTCCTCCAGCTGGATCTTCTGCATGGCGCCGTAGGTGTCGACGAACTTGCCGAGTTGTACTGCGGGCCAATGGATCATGTACATGTCGACGTAGTCGAGCCCTAGCCGTTCCAGGCTGGCGGCGAGCGCGGCCTTGGTGCTGTTGAACCCCTGGTCGGCGTTGGCCACCTTCGTGGTCACGAAAATCTCTTCGCGCGGGATCCCCGACGCGGCGATCGCACGCCCGACTGCTTCCTCGTTGCCGTACACCGACGCGGTGTCGATCAGCCGGTACCCCGCTTCCAGCGCGGCGCTCACGGCTCGTTCGGTGCCGTCGTTGTCCAGCTCGGCGACGCCGAGACCGAGAACGGGTATGACGTTGTCGTCGCTGAGGGTGATGGTCGGCGTCATCTCACCTGCCCGTGAAATTGAAGGTGCGGGGGTCGGGTCCCAGGCGGGTGCCGTTGTCGAGCGACGAGATCGACGCGACGTCGTCCTCGCTCAACTCGAAGTCGAACACGTCGAAGTTGCTCGCAATCCGCTCTGGGTTTACCGACTTGGGGATGACGATGTTACCGATCTGCAAATGCCAGCGGATAATCACCTGGGCGGCGGTCTTCCCGTGCGCGTCGGCGACTGCGGTGATCGTCGGAAAGTCCAGCAGCCGTCCTCGTCCTAACGGACTCCACGCCTCGGTCGCAATCCCCAACTTGGCGTGCACTTCTCGCAATTCGACCTGCGTCAGCAGCGGATGCAGCTCGATCTGATTGATCACCGGGACCACGCCGGTCGCGTCGATCAAGGTGTTGAGGTGCTCGGGGGCGAAGTTCGAGACGCCGATCGACCGGATGTGACCCAGGTCGCGCAACGCGCTGAACGCCCGCCAGGTGTCGACGAACTCGCTGCGCGCAGGCACCGGCCAGTGGATCAGGTACAGATCGAGGTAGCCGCCGTCACCGTCGACTCCGAGCAGCCGCGCGCTGCGTTCGAAGGCCTTCATCGTGGTGTCGTAGCCCTGGTCGGCGTTCCACAGCTTGGTGACGATGAAGACCTCGTCGCGCGGGATGCCTGATTTCGCCACCGCCAGGCCCACTTCGCGCTCGTTGTTGTAGCCAGCAGCGGTGTCGATGTGCCGGTAACCCGCGGCCAAAGCGGCGCTCACCGCCTGCTCGGTTGCTTCCGGCGGCGTCTGCCATACCCCCAGCCCCACGCTTGGAATGGCGTTGCCGTCATTGAGCGTGATCACCGGAGCAGTCATGGCGACAAGTGTGCCAGCGCAACCTGAAGGGATTACCGTCGACAAACGTGACCCACAGCACCAAAGCGCCCGCGGACAGTCCGGCGTTCAACCACCAGAACGAGCAATCCCGGCTGACCAGAGCACGCGTCGCCGCCGGCGCGATCGCCAATCGGGTGGGGGCTGGCTTGATGCCGGCGATACCCGACGCCGCGAAGCGGATGATGGCCCGGGCTATCACGATCGACGGCAATACGCTCGACCCGACAATGCAACTCGCGGTGCTGTCGCTGAAACTGTCCGGGGAGCCTGGCCTGATCGCCCGCGAGGACGCGGCATACTCCCGTGAGCGAGTCCGGCAGACGACGGCAGCCATCGATCGCAATCCGGTGCCGGTGAGCGCGGTCACCGAACTGTCGATTCCCGGTCCGGCAGGCGACATTCCAGCCCGCCACTACCGCCCCGAGCACGACGATGCGGGCGCGCTTCTCGTCTACTTCCACGGTGGCGGCTGGGTGGTCGGTGACCTCGACAGCCACGACAACCTGTGCCGACTGCTCTGTCGTGACGCCGGCATTTCCGTGCTGTCGGTCGGATACCGCCTGGCGCCCGAGCATCCGGCTCCGGCCGGTCTCGACGATGCGTATGCCGCCTACCGGTGGTCGCTGGAGCACGGCGCGGACCTTGGCACCAGGTCCGGTGTCGTTGCCGTCGGCGGCGACAGTGCGGGCGGCAACTTCGCCGCGGTCGTCGCGCGCCAGGGCCGTGACGACGGAGTCGCCCCAGCGCTGCAGTTCCTGCTGTACCCGGCAACCGATCAGCGAGGCGGCACGCGGTCGCGGGCGCTGTTCGCGAACGGGTTCTTCCTGACAGCGCAGGACATGGAGTGGTGCCGAGACCAGTACCTGCGCGGATCGCAGCTGGATGCCACCGACCCGCGGGTTTCGCCGCTACTCGCCGACGACCTCACCGGCCTGCCGCCCGCGCTCGTGGTCACGGCGGGTTTCGACCCGCTGCGCGACGAAGGGGAGTCCTACGCGCAGCGGATGCGCGAGGCCGGCGTCACCGTCGACAGCCGCCGGATGTCGTCGATGATCCATGCCTTCGGGAACTTCTGGCCGCTGGGTGGCGGCAGCGTGATCGCAATGGCAGAGGTCACCTCCGCGTTACGCGCCCACCTGTGCTACGCAGCGCCGCCGGTAGTGTGACCCCGTGGCCAAAGACATCAAGCGCTATGACCTCAAGGCGGCCGACCGCCGACGCAACAGGCTGATCCAGGTTGGGCTGACGGCGATCGTCATCCTATTCGCGGTGGGAGTCGTCCTGGCGATTCTGCAACCGTGGAAGCACAAGTCCAGCATCGGCCAGGCGGTCACCGTCTCAGCGCCGGGCAAGCTGATCAAAGACAATGCCGGCAAGCCGAAGGTCGTCCTGTCCATGTACGAAGACTTCCTCTGCCCGCACTGCGGCAACTTCGAGAAGCGGATGGGCTCAACGGTCGGCGAGTTGATCAATTCCGGTGCCGTGCAAGCCGATTACTACATGGTCTCCCTCGTGGATCGCGGCGACAACGGCTACTCGACGAGGGCCGCCAACGCGGCGTACTGCGTCGCAGAAGCCGACAACTCGCCCGGCAAGGACGCATTCGTGCGGTTTCATTCCGAGTTGTTCGCGCAGCAGCCGACCGAGGGGACGTCGAACTACCCCTCCAACAAAGATCTGATCGAGAAGGCCCGGCTGGCCGGTGTTGCCAGCGACAGCCTCAGCAACTGCATCAACAGCGGCAAGCACTCCAAGATGGTGGAGGACCTGCTGGCGTCGGCCGGCATCAACGCCACGCCGACGATTCGAATCAACGGCCAGGACTTCGCGTACACCGAGAACACCACGCCGCAGCAACTGATCGACGCCGTCACCAAGATCACCGGTCCCGTTGCGGGCTTGACACCGCAGCCGCCTGCGCCTGCGCCGGCTCCCGCGCCCGCGCCCGCGCCATGACCGTCGCCGCGCCGCACCCCGCGCCGGCAGCGGAAGGACCGGCGGATGCGACCGCATCTGACGGCGTCGCGACCGTGCGGGCGGCGAGCGCGTGGTGGGTGTTGCTCGCGGGCGTGATCGGGCTGGCGTCGGCGTTCATG
>DASRFZ010000045.1:0-4236 GCA_035651275.1 Mycobacterium sp.
ATCCGAAGAGTGCAGTATCTCACCTGTAAACCTCTGTGCCCCAGGCCAAGTCGGTATGTATGGCGTGTGTTCGTATCCTGTCGCGACGATGACCTGGCGCGTGTCGATGTCCCCAGCCGAAGTCTTTAGGCGCCAACCGCCTTGCCGACTCTCGATCCGGTGCACGGTGCAGCCGGGGCGGATCTTCAGGTCGCGCGCGTGCTGCTGAAGGTGGTCGATGAACTGGTCTCTGGTGGGGAAAGTCGGTGTGCCCTTGGGAAATCGGCGCCTCGGTAGATGCGAGAATTGCCGCCCCGTGTTCAATCTGAGCCGGTCATAGCGAGTGCACCACGACGATGCGACTCGATCGGTTCGCTCAACGACCAATGGCTCCACGCCGCGGTCACGCAGGCTCAGCGCGGCCGCGATACCCGCCGGTCCGGCGCCGACTATTACCACCGGATACTTACGCACCCGCACCCCCGTTGGTCTGTTGCTGCTCCTGCCGGTTTGATGATCGCCTCGGTTAATCAAACCAAAACATTTCCGGCCGCACGCGGTGCCGTGCGGCACCGACACGGCACACCCGTAGCGAGGCACTCGGGCTGTTAGCGGGCCCGAAACCCCGTCGAGTAGTTATGTCGCACGCCGAGTGGAATGTGCACTGTTGCTTTCGCCGTCGGTCCGCCAGTTGTGGGATTGAACCGACGCCGTCCGCATCTCGTGTCCGGTTGGGGACGCGGACACGGCGTAACGCCGTGACGTTCGACGTTTCGACGCGGAGAACCTCTGGAGGACTGCCGTGGTAGATCAACCGCTTTGCCCGCCGCAACGCAGTCGAAACTACGGACCGCGAGTACTAGCCGCGATCGGTCGCCAGCGTTGGCTGGATCGACCGAGTTACCGGCTTGAGCACGCTTTGACGTTGATCTTCGCGACGTTAGGTCGCCGTCGAGACCGCGTCAGCAACGTTTTGCACGGGACCTGGTTGGGTCATCCGCTGCATCCTGCCTTGACGGCTCTGCCCACCGGCGCACTGGCGACAGTGGTAGCACTCGATGCGGCCAGCGTGCTACCCGGCCACCGCTTCGTCTTGCGCGATGCGTCGAGGCTAGCGCTTGGCGTCGGGATCATCGGCAGCCTGGGGTCTGCGGCGACCGGCGCGACCGACTGGCAACACACCCACGACGAGTCTCGCCGGGTGGGGATCGTGCATGGCCTGTTGAACGCGGTCGCGACCGCGCTGTATGTGGCCTCGTGGGCGGACCGCCGGCATGGTCGCCATCTGCGGGGAATGGCCGGCACCGCGTTGGGTTATGGCATCACCCTCGCAAGCGGCTATTTGGGGGGCGCGCTGGTGTACGGATTTGGTGTTGGCGTCGATCGCTCGGGCCCCCGACTCGAAACCGAGGACTGGACACCGGTGTTGGCGGCGGCCGCGCTCGATGGCCAACCCCAGCGGGTGCAGATCGACGGGGTCGGGGTGGTCTTGCATCGCGACCGCGACCGCGTCTTGGCTGTCGGCGAGTACTGTCCGCATTTGGGCGCGCCGATGGCGGACGGTTGGGTCGATCGTGGCCGTGTCGTATGCCCTTGGCACGGTTCACGATTCGAATGCCAGTCCGGGAATGTGCTGAAGGGGCCTGCTACGGCAGCGCTGCCCAGTTACCCGACCCGAATCCGCGACGGCGTGGTCGAGGTGCGCGGTTCTCAGGTCGAGCCATGAATGGCTTTGATGTGTTGTTTCACCACCACAACACGCTGCGCGCGCTGTGCAGGAAGATCACCGCGATGCCGCCCACCTCTGGCGAGCGCCGGGACTGCCTTGACGAGCTGCTGGTGGAGCTCGACATCCACATGCGTATCGAGGACGAATTGTTCTACCCCGCGGTGCAGGCGGCCAGCAAGCTGGTGGCCATCGCTCACGCCGAGCATCGGCAGGTTTTCGATCAACTGGCCGTTGTCTTGAGGACACCATCCGATGCGCCCGCATATCAGCAGGAATGGGAATCGTTCGTGATGGTTTTGGACGCGCACGCTGCCGAAGAAGAACGTGATTTGTGTCCACCCCCGGTGGAGATGAGCGATGAGGAATTGAACACGTTGGGGGACGAGATGCGTGAGCGGATGGAAGGACTGCGCGCCTCGACGGTCGAGAAGTTGCACATAAAGGGGCGAACCGCGCTGCTCCGCACGTTTTAGGGAACATTTGCGTCTGGTCGCCGGCGCCCTGGTGGTCGTGATGTTTCTTACGCGCATTGCGACAAGGCCGGCTTATCAACCGCGTCGAGAAGGGCCGCTGAGGAGGCCGGTGACAAGGGCAGAGACCTCGTGAGGATCAACGATGGCGGGTGGGCCTAATCCGCTGGCGTGATCTCTATACCGATGTGCACCTTATCGATCCCGCCGCGAACGATCGTGTGTGCGTAGAACCACCAAGCGTGATACCAGTACCGCCGAAGCACCGCTTTGTAAACCCGGTACGTCTCCGATTTCGGAAGGACTCGGGCGATTGCCTCGACCTGCTCGCTCTTTGGCTTACCCAACGCTGCGCTCTTGGCGATCGTCACCCGCGGTGTGTTGCAAATCCGCTTGACCTTCCACGACTCGTCGTCGGTGATGACGAGGAGTCGGTCGCCGTCGGGCACGCCCCAAATCGGCGTCGGTTTGGGACGTCCATCCTTTGTAAACGTTGTCAACAGCATGTACTTGGAGGCGATAACGTCGCTGAAGTTGGAGGCCACACCAATCCTTTCGCAGTGATATCGACGACCGGTCAGCGGGCCCAGGACGGGTCACTGGGAAGCGGCAGCCACGGCGCATCATGTATCCCCGACCATGATCGTTCGCGCTGCGGGCGGGCCAGCGCCAGGCGCACCGCATCGCGGTATCCCGTTAAGCCAGCCTCGGGCAACGGGATCACGGTGTCGATGTCGTGCTCGCTCATTACCGCGTCACAGAGCAACGACTCCACCAGCGGGCGAGCCAACCCCAACGGGATCGGTGTCACCAAACCGATCCACCAACTCGCCAGTCCCGGAGTAAGAACCGGGACCGCGATAATCAGGCGGCGACGCAAGCCGGCGACTTCTGCGTACACCTGCATCATGTCGGCATATTCCAGGACATCCGGGCCGCCGATGTCCCACGTGCGCGAATAAGGGACCTCAGCGTCGGCCGCTGCCGCGAGATAATGCAGGACATCGCTTATGGCGATCGGCTGAATCTTGTTGTGCACCCATCTCGGGGTCGTCATTGCAGGGAGACGGTGAGTGAGATAGCGGATCATCTCGAACGACGCCGAACCACAGCCGACGACGATTCCTGCCTGCAGCACAACAGTTTCGATGCCCGAGTCCAACAGATGCTCGCCGACCGCGGTGCGCGAGCGCAGGTGTTCGGAGAGCTTGACGCCATCGGGATGCAACCCACCGAGGTACACGATTCTGCGCACGCCCGCGCGTCGCGCGGCGTCGGCCAGATTGTCTGCCGAACGCCGCTCTTGATCGACGAAATCGGCCGATGCGCCCATCGAATGCACGAGGTAGTAGACGACGTCGACACCTGTGCACGCGGCGTCTAAGGAGTGTGTGTCGGTGAGGTCGGCGCGCACCACCTCGGCGGCCTCCCGCCAAGGCACCTCGGCGAGCTTGTCGGGGTTGCGAGCCGAAGCTCGTACCTCGAAGCCGCGCTCGAGCAGCCGTGGAACCAACCGGCTGCCGATGTATCCGGTTGGTCCCGTCACCAAGCAGCGCATTGATGCGGTTGTACCCTCGGCTGTTCGGCCACAAACCAAGCGATGCATGTTCGATGCATAGACCGCCTTGTGCGCCGCTGGACCGTCTGCGGCGACACCCCGGTAGCGTCCCCGCCGTGCCGCTTCAGCCAGTCACCGATGCTCCTTTGGTAACGCGCGTGCACGTAAATGGTTGTCGCGCAACGGTTTCAGTGAGTGTTCACTGGCGCGTCAGGTCGCTGGTCGCCGGACCCTCCAGCAGCGTGCCGTCCGGCGCGAACCGCGACCCGTGCAGCGGGCACTCCCACGCCTTGTCGGCGTCGTTCCAGTTGACGATGCCCCCGAGGTGCGGGCATACCGGCGACACCTCGTGCTCGATCCCGTCGACCAGACAGCGCGCCTCGAGATGCCACGGCGGACCGCTGACCACGCCACCCTCGTCGGCCTTCGGCGCGCGGCGCCCGATGCGAGTCGCCGGCGTGATCCAACCCTTCGCCAGGTTGATCCCGACCTCGCCGTTG
>DASRFZ010000046.1:0-34849 GCA_035651275.1 Mycobacterium sp.
TGCACACCGCCCTTGTCGAGCATCGCGACGAGCTCGCCGCGCTGACAATCGCGGAAGTCGGCGCCACCCACATGCTTTGCGCGGGACCGCAATTGGACTCGCCGATCGAGATCGTGCGCTACTACGCCGATCTGCTGAAGGACTACCCGTTGACTGAGGACCTCGGCAACATCGAGAGCCGCGGCGCCCAGCACCATCGCTGGATAGAGAAGGAAGCCGCCGGGGTGGTGGCCGCGATCATCGCCTACAACTACCCCAACCAGCTCGCGCTGGCGAAGCTGCCGCCGGCGCTGGCCGCCGGATGCACGGTCGTCCTCAAGGCCGCACCCGACACTCCGCTCGTCACGCTCGCGCTCGGCGAGCTGATCGCCAACCACACCGACATCCCGCCGGGCGTGGTGAACGTCCTCAGCTCGTCGGACCCCGACGTCGGCGCGGCACTGACCACCAGCCCCGACGTCGACGTCGTCACGTTCACCGGATCCACGGCGACTGGCCGTCGGATCATGGCCGCGGCCAGCGACACCCTCAAGCGGGTCTTCCTCGAACTCGGCGGCAAGTCGGCAATGATCGTCCTCGACGACGCCGACTTCACCAACTGCGCGATGATGGCGGCCTTCATGATCACGTCGCACGCCGGCCAGGGCTGCGCCATCACCACCCGGCTTCTCGTGCCATGCAAGCACCACGACGAGATCGTCGAACAGGTCAAGAGTTTCCTCGGCATGGTCCGCTACGGCGACCCTGCCGACGAGGCCAACTACATGGGCCCACTGATCTGCGAGCGCCAGCGCGACAAGGTGCACATCATGGTCCAGCGCGCTGTCGATGCGGGCGCGACTCTGATCACCGGCGGGAAGAAGGTCGACGGCCCGGGCTACTTCTATGAACCGACGCTGCTCGCCGACGTCGACCCCGACAGCGAGATCGCGCAGGAGGAGATCTTCGGGCCGGTTCTCGCGGTCATCGCCTACGACGATGACGACGACGCGGTGCGGATCGCCAACAATTCCATCTACGGCCTGTCGGGCGCGGTGTTCGGCAACGAAGACCGGGCGCTGGCGATCGCGCGGCGGATCCGGACCGGCACGTTCTCGATCAACGGCGGCAGTTACTTCAGTGCCGACGCGCCGTTCGGCGGCTACAAGCAGAGCGGCATCGGCCGCGAGATGGGGACGAAGGGGCTCGAAGAATTCCTTGAGACGAAAACCATTGCGACGGTGGTGCAATAGTGGCCAAGCCGCTGGAGGGGATCCGCGTCCTCGAAGTCGCGATGTACGGCTTCGTCCCGTCGGCCGGCGCGGTGCTGACCGAGTGGGGCGCCGACGTCATCAAGGTCGAGCACGCGGTAACCGGTGACCCGCAGCGCGGGCTGCGCCAGACCGGCCCGCTGCGCGTCGAAGGCGATCCGAACCCCAACATCGAGCACGCCAACCGCGGCAAGCGCAGCATCGGGCTGGACATGTCGGTGCCCGAGGGCAAAGAGGTGCTGCTCGAATTGGCCCGTCGCGCAGACGTTTTCCTGACCAGCTTCCTGCCAGGGCATCGGCAGAAGTTCGGCATCGACGTCGACGACATCCGCGCGGTGAACCCGAAGATCATCTACGCCCGCGGCAGCGCACTCGGTCCGCGCGGTGAGGAGGCGGTCAAAGGCGGATACGACATGACCGCGTTCTGGTGTCGCGCCGGGACCGCCGCGACGATCACGCCGCCCGGAATGGACGGCATGATCGCCCCGCCCGGCCCGGCGTACGGTGACACGATCTCCGGGACCAACCTCGCGGGCGGCATCGCGGCCGCGCTGCTGAAGCGCGAACGCACCGGTGAACCCTCGGTCGTCGACGTGTCGCTGCTCGGCAGCGGGCTGTGGTCGATGGGTCACACCGTCGCGCTGACCAAACACCTCGGCCAGTTGATGGTGAGCCCGCCGCCGGGCGTGCACGGGTCGCCGATCAACCCACTCGTCGGCGTGTACCCGACCGCCGACGGCCGCTACATCTCGCTGGTGATGATGCAGGCGTCAAAATTCTGGGCCGACGTGTGCCGCCACATGGACCTCGACGAGTACATCGACGATCCACGCTTCGCCACCGACCAGTCGATCGCCGAGAACACGCCGGCGGCCGTGGAGATCCTGAACGACGCGATGGCCAAACGTCCCCTTGTCGAATGGAGCGAGCGGTTCGCCACGCTGGCCGGCCCATGGGCGCCAGTGCAGGACACGCTGCAGGCCGCCGAGGACGCACAGGTCCGCGCCAACGAATACATGGTCACCGCCGGCGAGCTCGAATTGGTCGCCAACCCAGTGCAATTCGACGTGGCCGCACCGCAGACCGGCCCGGCACCGGCGTTCGCCGAGCAGACCGACGAGATACTGCAAGAGCTCGGTCTGGACTGGGACCGGATCATCGAGCTCAAGACCGCCGGAGCGGTGACGTAGGCCCATGCCATTCGTCGCGTCGGTCGGAACTTATCTGCCCTGCTGGGGCAGCGTGCGGCGGCGGGTGGCCGGTGACGACGAAGACGCGATCACCCTGGCTGTGGAAGCCGGACGCGCGGCGCTGGCGGGCAGTGCCGCCGTCGAACGCGTCGTGTTGGTCAGCCGCGACCTGCCGTTGACCGACAGCAGCAACGCCGCGGTGTTGCTCGCCGGGCTGAGCCTGGACCCCGAACTCGAGGTCGACGAACGCCTCGGTGGCGCACCCGCGGCGGTGGACGCGTTGAGCTCGGCGCGCCCCCGCACGCTGGTCATCGGCGTCGACCTGGATCCCGCCGGGGCGGCCGCCGTGTTGACCGCAGACAACGGGCTAAGGGTGAGAACCGCTGCCCGGGTCGCGCGCAGTCTTCCCGTGCGCACCCGCAATGCCGTTGGCGTGGTTCATGATTACGGCGATCCGCGGCTGCTTCACGAGCGCGGTTTGGTCGCCTCGCTCGGCGCGGCCTGGCTGGACACTCCGGCGGCGTTAGCCGGGGTCGACGACGGTACGGCCGCCGAGTTGTGCACCGGCACCCCCGCGCCGCTGCCGACGAGTGGGGCGAGCTCCGGGTTGTTCGCATTGGCCGCGATGGCCGAGTCAGGGACGTCCGGGCCGCTGGTCGCCGTCGAGCAGGCGAGTCTCTCTGGGTTGACAGTCGTGGGCGGCGTCGCGCAATTACACCGACGCGAGCCGGCGGCGCGCGAATTGCCGCAAGGCACCGTCGTGGCGGGCGCCGACATCCCGATCTCACTGGCGGCCTACGAGCGCGCGTTCGAGGCGAAGGTCCGCTGGGAAGCCGGCAAATTTTCGGACAGCGACGAACTGGACTTCCCGCCGCGCTACCGCGTGGACGTCGACGGCACGCTCAGCACTACCTACGAGCGGGTGCCGCTGCCGCGGACGGGCACGGTGTACACCGAGACGACGGTGCGGATGCCGGTGCCGGGGCTGAAGACGCCCTATTCGCTGGTGATCGTCGAACTCGACGGCGTCGACGTTCGCGCGCTGGTGAAGGTGACCGGCGCCGAGCCCGGCACGGTCGTAATCGGCGATCACGGCCGGTTAACACTTCGTCGAGTGGCTGTAAGGTCCGGTGTACCCGATTACGGTTACGCATTTGAGCCCGAAATGGGTGCGGCGTGAGTCATACTCAGGGCGCGCGGCTAAATCTGGCGGACACTGACATTCTTGCGATGGCAGCCGCCTTCCCCGGCAGAGCGCAGGAGGGGACGCCATGAGGAAGGTGGCCATCGTTGGCGCCGGCATGACGCCCTTCGCTGAGCACTTCGCGCTCGGTATCAAGGATTTGCTGCCGATGGCGTTTGCCGAGTGCGCGGCCAGCGTCGACAAGGGCCTGAGCAAGTTGGATTTGCAGGCGGCCTGGTTCGGCGCGATGGGCACCACCGACGGATTCCCGTCGGGCATCCTCGCCGACACGCTCGGCCTGCCCGACCTGCCCGTGACGCGGGTCGAGAACTCCTGCGCCACCGGCAACGACGCGGTGCGCAACGCTCTGTTCGGGGTCGCCTCCGGCGCCTACGACGTTGCGCTGGTGATGGGCGCCGACAAAATCCGAGAGTCGTCCACCAAAGACATGGTGTGGGAGTGGGAAGCCATGGCGCGCGACATGGCCTGGGACTACCCACTGGGTCTGGTGTCACCGGCCGGATTCGCGCTTCACGTCGCGCGCTACCTTCACGAATCGCCTGCCACCAAGGAACACATGGCGATGGTGGCCGTGAAGAACCACCGGCACGGGGCAGTCAACCCCAAGGCGCGGTTGCGGTTCGAGATCACGATGGAGCAGGCGCTGAATGCACCGACGGTCGTGACGCCGTTCGGGGTGTACGACTGTGCGCCGCAGAGCGACGGCGCGGCCGCGTTGGTGCTCGCGGCCGAAGACGTCGTTGACCGATTCACCGACCGGCCGGTGTGGGTTCGCGGCGTCGGGTTGGGACTTGACTCGGTCATGCATCAGCACAAGCAGGACATGACGACGTTCCCCGCGACCGTGCGTGCGGCCAAGCAGGCGTTCGGCATGGCCGGCCTGACTCCGTCGGACGTCGACGTCGCTGAAGTTCACGACTTCTTCACCGGCATCGAATTGATCAGCTACGAAGACCTCGGCTTCGCCGATCGGTTCGGCGCGTACAAGCTTGTCGAGGCAGACGTCACCACGATCGGCGGCTCGCTTCCGGTGAACCCGAGCGGGGGACTGAAGTCCAAGGGGCATCCGCCGGGCGCCACCGGCGTCGCGCAGTGCGTCGAGTTGTTCGCCCAACTACGCGGCGAAGCCGTGAACCAGGTTGACGATGCGCGGATTGCCTTGGCGCACAACGTCGGTGGGCCCACCGCGGTGTCGGCGGTGACGATATTGGAGGGACCGGGGACCGATGGCAACTAGGGCGATAGGGCCGGACCGGTGGTCGCCGGGCATCTCGCTGGGGCGCGGCTCCAAGCCGGCCCAGGCCATCGGCGGGTTTTTCGCGATGTCGGCCGACGCGATCTTGTTCATCTTCCGCCGGCCGTTCCAGTGGCGGGAGTTCTTGGAACAGTCCTGGTTTGTCGCCCGGGTGTCGCTGTTTCCGGCGTTGTTCGTGGCGATCCCTCTGACCGTATTGGTCAGCTTCACGCTCAACATCCTGTTGCGCGAGCTCGGGGCCGCCGACTTGAGTGGCGCCGGTGCGGCTTTCGGCGCCGTGACCCAGATCGGCCCGTTGGTGACCGTGTTGATCGTGGCCGGCGCCGGCGCAACCGCGATGTGTGCGGACCTCGGCTCGCGCACGATTCGCGAAGAGATCGACGCGATGGAGGTGCTGGGAATCAACCCGGTGCAGCGGCTGGTGACCCCACGCATGCTGGCGTCGGCGCTTGTGGCCCTGCTGCTGAACAGCCTGGTGGTAATCATCGGGATCATCGGCGGCTACATCTTCTCGGTGTTCGTCCAGGACGTGAACCCGGGCGCGTTCGCCGCCGGCATCACGTTGTTGACGGGCGTGCCGGAGCTGATCATCTCGTGTGTGAAGGCGGCACTTTTCGGCCTGATCGCCGGTCTGGTCGCCTGTTACCGCGGATTGATCATCACGGGCGGCGGTGCGAAGGCCGTCGGCAACGCCGTCAACGAGACCGTCGTCTACGCGTTCATGGCTTTGTTCGTCATCAACGTCGTCGTGACGGCGATCGGCATCCGGGCGACGGTGAAGTGATGGGGGTGGCGAAATGGCTTTGAGAGCCACGTATCCGCGCCTCTTTCACGCGCTGAACCAGTTCAAGCGGCCCGTCGGCACGCTGAGCAAGATCGGCGATCACACGATGTTCTACGCGCGTGCCATCGGTGGCACGCCACACGCGACCATCCACTACCGTCGGGAGGTCATCCGGCTGATCGCCGAAATCAGCATGGGCGCAGGCACATTGGCGATGATCGGCGGGACCGTCGTGATCGTCGGCTTCCTGACGCTGGCGTCTGGCGGCGTGCTGGCGGTACAGGGTTACAGCTCGCTGGGCAACATCGGCATCGAGGCTTTGACCGGCTTTTTGGCCGCGTTCATCAACGTGCGCATCGCCGCGCCTATCGTCGCGGGAATCGGATTGGCCGCGACGTTCGGTGCCGGTGTGACAGCGCAATTGGGCGCAATGCGGATCAACGAAGAGATCGACGCGCTCGAAGCGATGGCCATGCGGCCGGTGGAATACCTGGTCAGCACCCGGATCGTCGCCGGCATGATCGCCGTTGCCCCGCTGTACTCGATCGCCGTGATTTTGTCTTTCGTGGCAAGCAAATTCACCACCGTGGTGATCTTCGGGCAGTCCTCGGGCTTGTACAACCATTACTTCTCAACGTTTTTGAATCCGATCGACCTGCTGTGGTCGTTTCTTCAAGCCATCTTGATGGGTTTGGCTGTCCTCTTGGTGCACACGTATTACGGCTACTTCGCCACAGGCGGGCCCTCGGGTGTCGGTGTCGCGGTCGGCAACGCAGTGCGCGCCTCGCTGATCACGGTGGTGTCGGTGACGCTTCTGGTGTCGCTTGCGATTTACGGTGCCAACGGAAACTTTCATCTATCGGGCTAGGGGAGGAGGTCGATGAATTCCGCCGTCGTGCGGCCCCTGATCGGGCTGGCGAGCATCCTGTTGGTCGTTGCGATTGTCGTTGTCGCCGTGATCCAGTTCCGGGGCGGCTTCACCTCCAGCGTGCCGGTGACCGTCCTCTCACAGCGCGCCGGCCTGGTGATGAATCCCGATGCGCGAGTGAAGATGCGCGGCATCCAGGTCGGCAAAGTCGACTCGATCGAGGAGCTGCCGAACGGGCAGGCGGCGCTGCACTTGGGGATGGATCCGTCTCAGCTGCATCTGATTCCGTCCAACGTGCTCGTCAACATCGCGTCCACGACGGTGTTCGGCGCGAAGTACGTGCAATTGGTGCCGCCGAAAGAACCGTCGCCGCAACCATTGAAGTCAGGGCAGGTGCTCGACGCGAAGCAAGTCACCGTCGAGATCAACACGGTGTTCGAGCAGCTGACGAAGGTGCTGTCGAAGATCCAGCCCGAGAAGCTGAACGAGACGTTGGGCGCGATCGCGATGGCGTTCAACGGCCGTGGGGAGAAGATCGGCCAGGCATTCGCCGACCTGGACACCTACCTCGCGAAGACGGAACCCAGCCTGAGCGCATTGAGCCACGACCTCTCCGTCGCGCCCGACGTGTTCAACGCGTATGCCGACGTGGCGCCCCAACTCGTCGACACGGTGCAGAACACAACGAAGATCAGCCAGACGATCGTCGACGAGCAGAACAACCTGGACGCGTTCCTGCTGAGCGCAATCGGCTTGGCGGACACCGGAAATGACGTGATCGGCGGCAACCGGCAGGCGCTGACCAATGTGCTGCGTCTGCTGGTGCCCACGACCGACCTGACGAACGAGTACGCGCCCGCCATCAACTGTGCACTCGAGGGCATGGCCGATCTGAACCACCAGCCCCCCCTGCCGGCGCCGGGCATTCTGGTGTCGGTCGGTCTGATGCTGGGTATCGAGCGGTACCGCTACCCAACCAACCTGCCCAAGGTCGCGGCCACCGGCGGCCCGCAGTGCGACGGTCTGCCACATGTGCCGTTCAATACGCAGGCGAAATGGGTGGTGACCGACGACGGCACCAACCCCGAGCAGTACGGCAACCCCGGAATCCTGCTGAACTCCGACGGGCTGAAGCAACTCCTGTACGGCCCGATCGCCGGGCCGCCACGCAACACCGCCCAGGTTGGGATGCCCGGATGAGGGCCGGATGGCGTTGGACGCTGGTCAAATTCGCCACCTTCGCGGTGGTGATGGTGATCCTGACCGCGTTCCTGTTCTTCATCTTCGGCCAGTACCGAACCGGCTCGGCTAACGGGTACTCCGCGGTGTTCACCGACGTGTCGCGGTTGAAGCCCGGTGACACCGTTCGGATTTCCGGAATTCGCGTCGGGACCGTCGACAACGTGTCGCTGCGCGACGACAAGAAGGTCGTCGTCAAGTTCGACACCGACAAGAGCATCGCGCTCACCACCGGCACGCGGGCGATGGTCCGCTACCTCAACCTTGTCGGTGACCGCTACCTCGAACTCGCCGACGGGCCCGGATCGACCTCGATTCTTTCGCCTGGCTCGCAGATTTCAGTCGACAAGACTGCGGGTGCACTGGATCTCGACCTGCTGCTCGGCGGCCTCAAACCGGTAATCCAAGGGCTGAATCCGCAGGACGTGAACCAGCTCAGCCAGGCGCTGGTGCAGATATTCCAGGGGCAGGGCGGCACGCTCGAGTCGCTGCTGTCGAGAACGTCGTCGTTCTCGAATGCGCTGGCCGACAACAGCCAAGTCGTGCAGCAGCTGATTGACAACCTCAACACCGTCGTCGGCACGCTGTCCAAGGACGGCGACAAGTTCAAGGATGCGGTGGACCGCCTTCAGCACTTGATTTCCGGACTGTCTTCGGACCGCGATCCGATCGGCACCGCAATTACGCAGCTGGACAACGGAACTGCCTCATTGGCGGACCTGCTGACAAACGCGCGCCCGCCGCTCGCCGGAGTGGTCGACCAGCTCAGCAAGATCGCGCCGTTGCTCGACAACGGTAAAGGCCACCTCGACTACGTTCTGGGGCGGCTTCCGGAGGACTACCGCAAACTCGTCCGCCAAGGGTCCTACGGCGCTTGGTACAACTACTACCTCTGCGGCGTCACGATCCGCGCCACTGACATGCAGGGCAACCCGGTGTACTTCCCGTGGCTCAAGCAAAAGGGCGGGAGGTGCGCAGAGAAGGATGATTAAGTATCGCGGCGGCAACCTGATTCGCGCCGGAATCATCGGCGTCGTCTTCATCGTGCTCGTGATCGCCGTCGGCCTGCAGCCGCAGCAGCTGTGGGCGCTCGCCTCGTCGATCCGCTACCAGGCGCTGTTCTCCGAGGCCGGAGGGCTGGCCAAGGGCAACCCCGTCACCGTGTCCGGAGTCAAAGTCGGCACTGTGTCGGACATCGCGCTGCAAAACGGCGATGCGCTCGTCACGTTCAACGTCAACAGCAGGATTCAGCTCGGCTCCGATACCACCGCGCACATCAGAACCGGAACGCTGTTGGGTGAGCGCGTGCTCACCGTGGAGTCCGAGGGCAGCGGGAAACTTCATCCCAACGACGTGATCCCGTTGTCGCGCACCGGTTCTCCGTACTCGCTAACTGAGGCCGTCAGCGACCTCACCACGTACTCCGCCGACACGAATTTCGGTGATCTCAACCAGTCCCTCGACACGTTGTCGGACACGCTCGACCAGATCGCGCCGCAACTAGGGCGGGCGTTCGACGGGATCAGCCGGTTGTCGCGGTCGCTCAATGAGCGCAACGACAGTTTGCGCGACCTGCTCAAGAGTGCAACCGACGTGACCGGCATCCTGTCCGAGCGCAGCCAGCAGATCAACACGCTGATCCTCGACGCGAACGATCTGGTGGGAGTGCTCGCCAACCGCCGCAATGCGATCGTCAGCCTGTTGGCCAACACCTCGACGGTGTCAAAGCAGTTGAGCGGATTGGTACATGACAACGAGGCCAAGCTGGCGCCTGCGCTGGAGCGGCTCAACCGAGTGAACGCGATGCTGGAGAAGAACAAAGACAACATCGGCAAGATCCTTCCCGGTCTCAAGAAGTTCCAGGTCACCCAGGGCGAAGCGGTCGGCAGCGGGTACTACTACGACGCGTTCATCCCGAATCTGCAGCCGGCCCAGCTGCTCCAGCCGTTCTTCGACTACGTGTTCGGATTCCGCCGCGGCGTCGACGCAGGACAACCGCCGGACAACGCCGGCCCGAGGGCGACACTTCCGTTCCCGTACAACGGGATTCCCCAGCCGAACGAGCAGTGGGGTCCTGGAGCGCCGCCGGGGACTCCGCAATGACGCGCAATCGAGTCACCATCGGGATCGCGATCGTCCTCGTCGGACTGCTCGCCGCGGCTGCGGTGTTCGTTGTGCGCCAAACGTTCTACAAGCCCAAGACCATCACGGCCTACTTCACGACGACCACGGCCATCTATCCGGGCGACGATGTGCGGGTGTCGGGCGTGAAGATCGGCAGCATCGCGTCGATCGAACCGGTGGGCACGCAGACAAAGATGACCATCCACGTCGATCGCAACGTGCCGATCCCGGCGAACGCGAAAGCGGTGATCGTCGCGCAGAATCTGGTCGCCGCGCGCTACCTCCAGCTGGCGCCGGCATATCGGGGCGGCGGCCCGAAGATGGCCGACGGCGCTGTCATCCCGGAGGACCGCACGGCTGTGCCCGTCGAGTGGGACGAGGTCAAAGACCAATTGATGCGGCTGTCAACGGAATTGGGCCCCAACAGCAAGGTGTCGACGCCGGCGATCGCCCGCTTCATCGACAGCGCTGCGAATGCGTTGCAGGGTAACGGTGACAAGCTGCGTCAGACGTTGGCCGAACTGTCGGGCGTGGGCCGCATTCTTGCCAACGGTTCCGGAAACATCGCCGACATCATCAAGAACCTGCAGATCTTCGTCACCGCGCTACGCGACAGCGACCAGCAGATCGTGCAGTTCAACAACCGGCTCGCGACGCTGACGAGCGTGGTCGACGACAACCGTTCCGACCTGGACGCCGCGCTGTCCGATCTGTCGGTAGCGGTCGGCGACATCAAACGGTTCATTGCAGGGTCGCGTGACCAGACGAGTGAGCAGATCCGCAGCTTGGCGAGTGTCACGCAGGTGCTGGTCGACCATCAGATGGACCTAAAGAACATCCTGCATTTGGCGCCGACCTCGTTCGCGAACTTCTACAACATCTACAACCCGGACACGGGCAGTCAGGTCGGCGCGCCGGTGCTGAACCCGTTCATCCAGAACCCGGTGTGGTTCTTCTGCGGGATGATGGGCGCGGTCGAGAACATCACGGGACCGGAGACGGCGAAGCTGTGTGAGCAGTACATCGGTCCGGCGCTGCGGTTGCTGAACGCCAACGAAATTCCCTTGCCGCTCAACCCGTTCCTGATGCCGGCCTATTCGCCGGGCAATGTGATCTACTCCGAACCGCGTCTCGCGCCGGGAGGGGAGGGGCCGAAACCCACACCGCCTGAACAGCCGCCGGCCGTCTCCGCTTACACCGGGCTGCCTGGCGACTACCCTGACGCGGCGCCTCCGCCGCCGCCGCCCGCGCGCATCCCGGGGGTGTCGTGGCCCGCCCCAACGACGCCAGTGGCACCGCCGCCTGCCCCGACGCCCGCGCCGAGCGTGCCGGACCTGCTGCTCCCAGCGGAAGCGCCGCACTCATGACTCGGCGGAAAGCGGTGCGTCGCTGGGTCGTGGTTGCGGCCTGTATTGCGGTGAGTGCCACGGGATGTGCGTTCCAGGGCTTGAACTCACTGCCGCTGCCCGGCGCGGTCGGGCGAGGCTCGGACGCACACGTCTATCACGTCGAAATCGCCAATGTCGGCACGCTGGAATCGAATTCGCCGGTGATGATCAACGACGTGATCGTGGGCAGCGTCGGTAAGATGACGGTCGGCAGCAGGACCGCCCAAGGCTGGCACGCAAACGTCGACGTGTCCGTTCGGCCCGACGTGGTGGTCCCCGCGAACGCGGTGGCCAGTGTGGGGCAGACCAGCCTCCTGGGATCCATGCATTTAGAGCTGGACCCACCGCTGGGCGAGCAGGCGCGTGGAAGCCTCCCTCCTGGATCGACGATCCCGCTGGACAAGTCGTCGACGTATCCGTCCACCGAGCAGACGCTGTCGTCGTTGTCGCTCGTGGTCAACGCGGGCGGACTGGGACAGCTCGGCGACGTCATCCACAACTTCAACGCGTCCGTGCACGGGCGGGAAAAGCAGATCCGCGATCTGCTGAGCCGTCTCGACACTTTCGTCGGCACACTGGATACGCAGCGCGACAACATCATTGCCTCCGTTCAGGCGCTGAACCGGCTCGCCGGCACGTTCGCGGGGCAGCGCGACGTGCTCAACGATGCATTGAAGAAGGTGCCGCCGGCGTTGGACGTGCTGATCAAGGAGCGGCCCAACATCACGACAGCGTTGACGAAACTCGGCACGTTCAGCGACACCGCGACCCGACTGGTCAACGACAGCGAAGACGATCTGGTGACGAACCTGAAGAATCTGGAACCGACGCTCAAGGCACTGACCGATCTTGGCGACGACCTGGCGCCGACGCTCGCCTACTTGCCGACGTACCCCTTCCCGCCGAGCCTCGTCGACCGCGGCGCCCGAGGTGACTATATGAACCTGTTCGCAGTGCTCGACATCTCCCGCGAGCGGTTGAAACGAACAATGCTGCTCGGTACGCGGTGGGGGCAGCCTGGCATGCCGCTTCCGGCGGCGCCGGGTGAGCCGTACTACCTGCGCGACAACTACGATCCGGTGGGCCTGATCCCGCCGGTGCCGGACACCCCGCCCGGTGCACCGCCCGCGCCGGTCGCTCAGCAATCGGCACTTGGCGCGCCCCCTGCGCCACCTCCACCGCCGCAGGTCCAAACACCTTGGCCGCCAGCGCAAATGGATGTGGGTGGATAGATGCTGACCCGCTTTGTTCGAATTCAGCTCACGATCTTCACGATCGCGTCGATCATCGGCGTGTTGGCGATGATCCTGTTCTACATCCAGGTGCCCACGCTGCTCGGCATCGGCCGGATGGCGGTGACGCTGGAACTGCCGGCCGCGGGCGGGCTCTACCAGTTCAGCAACGTCACGTACCGCGGAGTTGAAGTCGGCAAGGTGACGTCGGTCGACTTGACCCGCGACGGCGCGAAAGCGAAGCTGTCCCTTAATAGTTCACCGAAGATCCCGGCGAACCTCGAAGCGGACGTGCGCAGCATCTCCGCGGTCGGCGAGCAGTACGTCGACCTGCGGCCGCGGACCGATTCGGGGCCATACCTGCACGACGGTTCGGTGATCGCGATGCGCGACACCACAATTCCGCAAGATGTCGGCCCGATGCTGGACCAAGTCAGTTCGCTGGTCAACAGCATTCCGAAGGACAAGCTCGGCGCACTGCTCGACGAGACATTCAAGGCGTTCAACGGCGCGGGTTACGACCTCAGCTCCCTTGCCGACTCGGCGTCGAAGCTGACCGGCGACCTCAACCGAGTGGGTGACGCCAACGCCGCGCTCTACAACGACAGTGCGCCCCTTCTGGATTCGCAGGCGGACACCACCGATTCGATCAGGCTGTGGGCGCGCAGTCTGGCGGGCATCACCCAGCAGCTGAACCAGGACGACCCGAAGTTCCGCACGCTGCTGAGAAACGGTCCGCCGGCGTTTGACGAAACGACAGCACTGCTCGACCAGATCAAGCCGACGCTGCCGGTGCTGCTGGCGAACCTGACCACTCTCGGTCAGATTCTCGTGACCTATCACCCTGCGTTGGAGCAACTGCTGGTGTTGCTGCCGCCTTCGGTCGCGGGCATTCAGGCGGTGAGTCCCAGCCGCAACCCGACCGGGTACGCACTGGGCGACTTCGCCATCACCCTGAATGACCCAGTTCCCTGCACGGTGGGCTTCCTGCCGCCGTCGATGTGGCGCAGTCCCGCCGACACCACGTCGATCGACACCCCGGATGGGTTGTACTGCAAACTGCCGCAGGATTCACCGCTCTTGGTGCGCGGTGCCCGCAACAACCCGTGCATGGACAAGCCGGGCAAGCGGGCGCCGACCGTCGAGATCTGCGAGAGCGACCAGCCGTACCGGCCGCTTGCGATGCGGCAACACGCGCTCGGCCCCTACCCGTTCGACCCGAACATCGTCGGGCAGAACATTCCGCTCGACGACAAAACGACGTTCCAGGAGAACATCTTCGCTCCCATCGAGGGCACGCCGTTGCCGCCCGGGGCGGGCACGGGCACACCTCCGCCGCCTCCCGGGCAATCGTCTGCTGGCGCCCTGATCGCACCCCAAGCCGCGACAGCCCCTGCGCCCCAGGCGGATACACCTGCGCCCGGATCAGTGAATCCTGCAGCGCCTCAAGATATTCCGCAAGGCTCGGCGCCTGGCCAAACACCGCAGGGACCCCCGCCCGGCCCAGCCGTCGATGCTCCGCCCGCGAGCTCGCCGGATGCAGCGCCGCAAGCCGCGCCGGCTTCGTCGAGTACCGCAGCGCCGGCGGTTGCGACGGCGCAATACGATCCGCGCACCGGCCGCTACATCACCGCGGACGGGCAGCTGTATCAGCAGACCAATGCAGTCGCACCGTCGGCGCCGAAGACGTGGCAGGACATGCTGCCCAAATAGGCTGTGGCTCAGTCGATCGGCACGAGCTTGAACGGTGTCATAATCTGCAAAAGGTTGTTCTGCCCGCATGCCCCACTTGGGCCGGTTGTCACGTCTTCGCCCGAGAAGGTATTCAAGTTGGGATCGACAGGCTCGAGCGGATTGTCACCCACTGGGTAGAACGTGATCACCTGTCGTCCGGTCGCGGCTGTCCCGTCAGCGCACGTCTCCCAATTCGGAAGGTCGCGGATGACTTTCCACAAGCCGGGCACGCGAACGATCTTCGATGTCCACCCCTGATCGCTGGTGACGGTGCCGGAGCACGTTATCGGGGTATTGCAGGACGTGTGAATGGTCCACTTGCTGCGAACCACCGCCTCGTCGTGAAAGCTGTCGTTGGTTTTCGACCACTCACCGTTCCAGGTGGCGAGGTACGTTCCGTTGATCGCCGGGTCGTTGATGTCGGGAGCAGCGTGTGCGGTGCCGAGGCCGCCGCCGAGTGCAATCGCGGCCAAAAAGATTGCGCCTGACGTTAGGTTCATCGCACGCATGGGGGTCGCTCCCGGCATCCTCGGCTCGATCGTGATAACGGCATTCTCAAGTTCGGAGAATAACACCGCGAGCCGCTACAGTGGCTCGAACTTCTCGATCAACCACGCTCCGTCGACCCTCTTCATCGTCGCCCGCACCGTGGCCGGCTTGCCCGCCGGAACAGGGTTGGCCTTGCTCACGGTTTGCTTGTTGACGAACAGCAGCACCACCGCGGAGGCAGGGTGCAGGTCTGCGACGGCAGCCCGCTCGACGTTCGCTGACGTGGTTACCTGCTGCTGTCGCGCGGCCGCCGCGAAGATCTGATCGGTGAACTGGGTGTAGTACTTCAAAAAGTCGCCAGTCAGATGGGACTTCGCGCGGGCGATGTCGGCATCGAGGTGATCGGGGGAGTACGACAACACCGCGACCGTGCCGTCCTCAGCCCCCTGCTTGGCCGCCGCCGATACGGACGAGTCGATTTGCTGATCGGGCCGGTAAATGAAGGAGTAGACGCTGCCGGCGAGGCCGAGCGCGACAACGATCAACGCGACGACAATTGCGACCCGCCCCCACCTCACGCCACGCGCCTGGCGCCTTACGGGTCCGTCGGGTTTGCGGGTCTTGGGAGCAGTCTTCGCCGGTGCAGAGCTCGAAACAGGTTTCGCGGCAGTCTCTTTCGACTTAACCGGCACAGCCTTCGTCGGCGCGCCCTTGGCGTCCAATGCTGCGCGCGCCGCGCTCGCGAGTTCCAGTCCAGTCGAGTACCGATCGGCCGGTTCCTTGGCCAAGCCATTCGCGAGGACGGCGTCGAAGCCGGCGGGAAGCTCAGCCGTCGCCTCGGATACAGGTCGCCCCGTGAGGCATTCGTACAACACCGATGCCAGCGAGTACACGTCTGAGCCGGGGTCACTTTGGGTCTCGTCATCGGCGCATGCGATTCCGAAGTCGACCACGTAAACGAAGTCACGTTCGGTCACGAGGATGTTCGACGGCTTGATGTCCCGATGGACCAATTCGGCTGAGTGCGCTGCGTTTAACGCCTCAGCGACTTGTTCGACGTAGGAGACAGCAGTCTTCGGGTCCAGGCGACCGCGCTCTTTGAGGATGTCAGCGAGGGTGCGACCTTCGATCAAGCGCATGTCCAGGTACAGCCGACCGTCGATGTCGCCGTAGCCGTGGATCGGCACGACATGCGGGTCGCTCAAGCTCGCCGCGATGCGCGCGTCCCGACGGAACCGCTGTTGGTATGCGTCGTCGTCCGAGGCGTGCGGCGGAAGCACCTTGAGCGCGACGACGCGATCGGTCGTGGTGTCCAACGCGCGGTACACCTGTCCCGTGCCGCCCTGGCCGATGGGTTCGAGCAAGCGGTAGCGCCCGAATGTCGTTTCGCCCGTTGTCATTACACGAACTCGAATTCCGAGGTTTTGAGCTGGCCGTTTTGCCGCACCAGCGTGAGGCTCATCCGCCATGACGCGGCAGGCAGCTTGGCGTTGTTCGGCCCGGTGCCTTCGGTTGTGGCGGCGACGAGTACCACCGCCGAATCGGGTGTCATCGATTCGACAGCGACGTTTTGGATTGTTGCCTTCGTGACGACCTTCGACTGCTGGGAGCCCTTGATCAGCTCGTCTGCCTCGCCGGCCTCTAACGCCGACTTGAATTTGCCCGTGGAGTTGGCGATTACGTCCTTCATATTCTGCTCGGCCGTCGCTGGATCGATCGACATCATCGTCACCACGCTTTGCCGGGCCGCCGCGGAGAACTCGGCCGCACGTCGCTGGTCTTGTTGCACCTCGTGGTGCTGCCACAACATGTAGCCGGTCGCGGCGAGCGCGGCGCAGATCACCGCCGCGGCTTCGCAGAGAGCCAACAACGTCGGCGTCGGCAACGCGAGCCACGACGGGCGCGACCACTCCCGCAGCCTTGCGAAGACGGACTTCTTCTCCTGCTCAGACGCTTGGCGGCGGAGTCGTTCTGCGTGCGCTCGCGCCGCGACAGCCCGCGTCTGCGCGTCGAACGCGGCGGCCTCGATTTCCTCAATCGAGGCGTCGGCGTCGAGGACCCCCGAACGGCGCTTCCGCGGCGACATGACGACCTCCCTGCCGCTGGTTCGTGCCGAGGGCAGCCACACTATCACCCGGCCCTGGCGCGATCTTCTCCGAAATGAAGAACTTCCTTCTCGCATGTGCAAGAGTAGCGACGTGAAACTCTGCGCGACATTCGTGGCGGGTCTGCTGGCCGCCGGAGTGCTCACTGCGGCACCGCCCGCCGCCGCCGGCCCGACCGTGTGCGACGTGCCCGCCTGCACACCGGGCATCAGGCCGGGCGTCATCCTCGGGTCCCCGTGCGACAACACCAGCTATTACGTGTTCGGGGTGACCGACTGGGGCCGGCTGGTGTTCTGCGGCTCTCCCCGGCGATACGACCCGCGGTGGTTCCGGTCACCGGTGATGCGCGGCATCAAGGACGAGAACACCGCCTGCCCTGCGTGGGAGGGTGAGGTGGCCCAGGCGCCCGACGGACTGTTCCTGACCTGCGTGTCGACCCAGGGCCAGGCCCTCTGGCTGCGCGGCGACAACTGAGCTGGGTTACCGGACCGGCGTGAACGTGATGTTGATTTCGGTCAGCCCGCGGAGAATGAACGTCGGCTCGTAGCTGTAATTGCGCTGCCCCGCCGCGCCGTGCTTGCTGTCGTCGATGGCGATGTCGGCAAGCCGGTCGAGGATGCGTTCCAGCGACACGCGCCCTTCCACGCGCGCGAGCGGCGCGCCCGGACAGGAGTGAATGCCGCGGCTGAACGCGATGTGCTCGCGCACGTTGCGACGGTCGAGCTGGAACTCGTGCGGATTGTCGAACCGTCGCGGATCACGGTTGGCCGCACCGGGACTCACCATCACCGTGGTGCCGGCGGGCACGTCGACGTCGCCCAGCTTCGTCGTCTTGCGGGCCATCCGGAACACGCTTTTGACCGGGCTGTCCATCCGCAGGCATTCCTCGATGAACGCCGGGATGCGGCTGCGGTCGTCGCGCAGCTGCTGCTGGATGTCGGGCCTGTCGCCGAGGACGCGTAGCGCGGCGGACAGCAGCTTGGCGGTCGTCTCCTGCCCGGCGCCGAACAAGAACGTCGCCGTGCGCACCACGTCGACCACGGGCGGCGTCGACCCGTCCGGGTACTTCGCCGTCGCCAGAGCCGTCAGCACGTCGTCACGGGGGTTGTTGCGGCGGTCCTCGATGTAGAAGCTGAACTTCTCGTCGGCCCACTCCAGCGGGTTGGCCGCGATCGGCTCGTGGTCCAGCGCGCCGATCCGCGTCCCCGGCCGGGCCGCCCCGAAGTTGGACCGGAACTCGTCGTGGTCCTCTTCGGGGACGCCGAGCAGGTCGGCGACGACGATCAGCGAGAACGGCCGGGCGTAGGCGGTGAGAAATTCGCAATGGCCGTCGTCGATGAACTCGTCGATGTAGCGGTCGGCCAGCCGCCACATGAAGTCCTCGTTCTCCTTTAGTCGCTTCGGCGTGAGCAGTCGCGACAGCAGAGACCGCGCGTCGGTGTGGTTCGGCGGATCCATCGTCACCATGTGCTCGTACATGGGGATCTCGGTGCGGTGCTCTTCGAGCTGCGCGGTGATGTCGTCGCCCTCGGGGGTGAACGGAATCGGCGTGAACGGGCCCGCGACCGCGACGCACGACGAATATGACTCGACGTCTTTGTAGACGGCGTTGGCCGCCTCCCAGCCGGTGACCGCAAGCACGCCGTTGTTGATCGGACAGCACGTCGGGTTCTTCGTGCGCAAATGGTCGAAATACGGGTGAGGGTCGGGGATGAGCGACTGATCGGTGAAATAGTCGACCGAGTCGAAGTTCGTCATGTGGGATGTGCCTCCTGAGGCCGGCTGAGAGTTGTAGTCCCACCCGGCGAGCGACGTATGCTGTGCATCTGCTTAGCATGGTGGTTCGGTTGAGGTCAAGGTAGGCGGGAGACACGCATGACTTCAGGTAGGCGGATCGGGGCGCCAGACGCGAAGAATCGCGGCGTGCTGCTCGACGCCGCCGAGCGGTTGATGCTCGAAGAAGGTTATGCCGCAGTGACTTCCCGCCGGCTGGCCGAACGCGCTGGGCTCAAGCCGCAACTCGTGCACTACTACTTCCGCGCAATGGACGACCTGTTCTTAGAGGTGTTCCGGCGCCGCGCCGAACAAGGACTCAAGGCGCAGGCGCAGGCGCTGGACTCAGCTCAGCCGTTGTGGTCGCTGTGGCGGCTGGTTACCGATCCCGCAACCAGCCGGTTCATGATGGAATTCGCTGCTCTGGCCAATCACCGCAAGTCGATGCGAGCCGAGATCGCCCACTACGCAGAGCGATTCCGCGAGGAGCAATGGCGGACATTGGCAACTGCTCTGGCGCGCTACGACGCGGACCCGGAGACGATGCCGCCCATGGTGTGGTCGGTGTTGTTCACGAGCCTGTCGACGGTGCTGGTGATGGAGCAAGGGCTGGGCATGTCGCTCGGTCACGCGGAAACCATCGAAGTGGTCGAACGCTACCTTCGACGTCTCGAGGGCGAACCGAACTTGTGACTCACCACGTACGGATCGAGCAGAGCACGCCTTTGCCGCCGTCGTTCTTGACGACGACCGCACCGTCGACCGTGATCTCGCAGTGGAAGTTGGGGGTGCCGGGCTCCGGTCCCGTGTTCGCGATCACCGTCGCCCACTCTTCGGGCTTCGCCAGATCGAGTTCGTAGCTCCACGCCGGGCGATTCGGTCCGAGGTCGGCCGCGACGTTCGGCATGAACTGGTACGGGTTGTGGCTCCAGTCGGCAAACACCGCCGGCTCGTGGTCCAGGTAGTAGATCTGCGCGTAGATCGGACTCTGCGCGCTGAGCGTGTACTTGACGTGATGGAGAGGAAGGTCGTTGTCGGCGTGCGACGGCGCCGCGGTCAGACCGGCCAACAACACGGCCGCGCCGACTCCCACGAGGTTGCGTGGCGTGATCATTTGCGCCCCCTCATCACTTTGTCCGCGGCGCGCCAATGTTCGTCGGCGACCCAAAGCCGCGCAAAGGACGCTACCGCTTCATCAGGTGTGACTCCGTCGATTACGCGTTTTATCTCGGCGGCCGGACGATTTGCCAGCGCTCTGGCCAGCGACCGCCACGTCTCATCGAACGACCCCCTCGACACGACTCGGTCGACGAGGCCGATGCGTTGTGCCTCCTGGGCGTCGACGGCCGTTCCGGTGCCGGCCAGCAGCAGAGCCTGGCTTCGCCCGACAAGTTTGGCGAGCCGTTCCGCGCCGCCCCATGCCGGCATGATCGCGAGCGACACCTGGTTGAACGCGATCTTGACGTCGTCGGCCGCGATCCGGATGTCGGCGGCGACGGCCACCTCGGCGCCTCCACCGAACGCGTGACCGTTGAGCGCCGCGACGACGGGGATTTTCGACTCGGCGAGCCGGTCGCAGATCGTGCGCATCCGCCACGCCATCGCCGACGCTTCCTCGACGGTTTTGATCGCGGCGAGTTCTTTCAGGTCGCCGCCGGAGACGAACGCCCGGTCGCCGGCGCCGGTGACGACGAGCACGCGGGCGTCGTTGTCGGCGTCGAGTGCGTCGAGCGCCTTCTCGAGTTCGGCCATCGTGTCGAGCGAGATGGCGTTGCGGGCGTGCGGGCGATCGATGGTGAGCACCGCCAGCCCGTCGTCGAGCTCCAAGTCCACCATCTGATCGTTCTCCGATGCGATATTGGCATTCTCCTGCAGGGAGAATAACATCACCAGGACATGATTCTCGCCGGTCGGAACCTTCCCACCCGACACATTCCCGATGCGTTGGCCCGACGCTATGAGCAGGCGGGCTGGTGGACGCAGGACACGCTCGGCGGCCTGCTGGCCCGGGGCCTTGCGGCCGCACCTGACTCCGGGTTTGCCGTGCATTCCGCGGTGCGGCCGTTTTCCGGGGCGTACCGCGACGTCGAGTTGGTGGCCCGGCGTCTGGCGGCAGGGCTGCAGGCGCGCGGCGTGGGACCCGGTGACGTGGTGGCCTTCCAGTTGCCGAACTGGATGGAGGCCGCCGCGGTGTTCTGGGCGTCGGCTTTCCTCGGCGCGGTGACGGTGCCGATCGTGCATTTCTACGGCCGCAAAGAGCTGAGGCACATCATGTCCACGGCACGGCCGCGGGTGTTCATCAGCGCGGAACGGTTCGGCCGTATGGAGTTTCAGCCGGACCTGTGCGCCGACGTTCCCATTGTCGGGTTGGTGGGCCGCGACTTCGACAATCTATTGGCCGACGAGCCGATGGTGGGCACGGTCCGTACCGATCCCGGCAATCCGGCGTTGATCGCGTTCACGTCGGGAACTACCAGCGACCCGAAGGGGGTCGTCCACAGTCATCAGACAATCAGTTGCGAGACAAGGCAATTGCACGCGAACTATTCGCCCGAGCGCGGCAAGCAGCTGACCGCGGCACCCGTCGGGCACTTCATCGGCATGCTCGGCGCGTTCCTGATCCCGGTGATCGACGGCCTCGTCGCGAACTCTTCGCGCGAGCGCTCATCGGCGATCAATCTCGTCGACCAGTGGGACCCGACACAAGTTCTCGCTCTGATGAAGAAAGAAGGTGTCGCGGTCGGTGGCGGACCGCCCTACTTCTTCACCAGCCTGCTCGACCATCCCGACTTCACCGACGAGCACCTCCAACACATGAAGACTGCGGGGCTAGGCGGAGCAGCGGTGCCGGCTGCCGTCACGCGACGGCTCGCGGACTTGGGCATCCACGTCTTCCGCTCGTACGGCAGCACCGAGCACCCGTCGGTGACAGGCACGGCCCACGACGGTCCCGAGGACAAGCGGCTGCTGACCGACGGCTGTCCGCGGCCCGGCGTGGAGATCCGGCTGGCCGACGACGGCGAGATCTTCAGCCGTGGACCCGACTTGTGCCTGGGCTACACCGACGAGGCGTTGACGGCCCGCGCGTTCGACGACGAGGGCTGGTACCGCACGGGCGACGTCGGCGTGCTCGATGACGACGGCTATTTGACGATCACCGACCGCAAGTCCGACCTGATCATCCGCGGCGGCGAGAACGTCAGCGCGCTGGAGGTCGAGGAGGTGTTGCTGTCGATGCCTGCAGTCGCTGAGGCGGTGGTGGTTGCCGCGCCCGACGAGCGGCTCGGCGAACGCGTGGCAGCGGTGCTGCAGCTGCGGACCGGGCACGCGATGCCGACGATGGCCGAGGTGCAGGAGCACTTCTCGCGGGCCGGAGTGGCCAAGCAGAAGTGGCCGGAAGAACTGCACCACGTCGACGACTTTCCGCGCACGGCGAGCGGGAAGGTGCAGAAGTTCCTCGTGCGGCAGGACCTGCGGGGAGATATTGCGGCACGCAGACGGTGAGAATATGATTCTCCCAAGAGGAAAAGGAGAGTTTCATGGGTCAACTGTCGCATCGGGTCGACATTCCATTCCCGCTGTTCGACGCGGACAACCATCTCTATGAGCCACCGGAGGCGCTGACCAAGCACCTGCCCAAGGAGTACAAGGACGTCATTCAGTACGTGCAGGTCAACGGCCGCACCAAGATCGCTATCCGGGGCCAGATCAGCAACTACATCCCCAACCCCACTTTCGAAGTGGTGGCCAAGCCGGGCGCCTGGGAGGAATACTTCAAGTACGGCAACCCCGAAGGCAAGAGCCGCCGTGAGTTGTTCGGCGAGCCGATGAAGGCGATTCCGGCATTCTTCGAGCCCGCTCCTCGCCTCGAATTGATGGACGAATTGGGCCTCGACCGCTCGCTGATGTTCCCGACGCTGGCCAGCCTGATCGAGGAGCGCCTGCGCGACGATCCGGTCGCGATCCACGTCATCATCCACGCGCTCAACGAGTGGCTCGACGAGGTGTGGGGCTTCAACTACCAGAACCGCATCTTCACCACCCCGGTGATCACGCTGCCCATCGTCGAGAAGGCGATCGAAGAGCTGGAGTGGGTGGTCAAGCGTGGCGCCCGCGCAATCCTGGTGCGCCCGGCTCCGGTGCCGGGTTTCCGCGGACCGCGGTCGTTCGCGCTGCCGGAGTTCGATCCGTTCTGGCAGAAATGCGTCGAACACGACGTGCTTGTCGCGATGCACTCGTCGGACAGCGGCTACTCGCGGTACACCTCCGAGTGGGACGGCGCCTCGCGGGAGATGTTGCCGTTCGTCACCAACGCGATGGCGATTCTCAATGAGTGGCGTCCGGTGCAGGATGCGGTGGCGTCGTGGGTGATTCACGGTGCGCTGTTCCGGTTCCCGGCGCTGAAGGTCGCCGTCATCGAGGCGGGCTCGAAGTGGATGTTCCCCCTTCTCGATCAAATGGCCGAGGTGTACAAGAAGGCTCCCGAGGCGTTCCCCGGCAATCCGATCGAGGAGATCAAGAACCGCATCCACGTCAGCCCGTTCTACGAGGAGGGCATCGACGACCTGATCAAGTTGATCGGCGTGGACCATGTGCTCTACGGCTCCGACTGGCCGCACCCGGAGGGTCTTGCCGAGCCGACGCATTACGTGACAGCGCTCGAGCATCTGCCGGTCGATGACCAGGCAAAGATCATGGGCGGCAACCTGTCTCGGCTCGTCACGGTGTGACGTTTAACGTCGGCTGGCGGACCATTCCCGAGATGGTCCTGTCCGCCGGCGAGCGGTTCGGCGATGCCGAGGCGCTTGTCGACGGGCCGCTGCGGCTTTCGTTCGCGCAGTTGGTCGACCGGATCCGTTGTGCCGCAGGGGCATTCGCGGCGGCGGGCGTCGAAAAGGGTGACCGGGTGGCGATCTGGGCGCCCAACTCCGCGGAGTGGGTTGTCGCCGCGTTCGGTCTGCTGACGGCCGGCGGCGTGCTCGTGCCCGTCAACACCCGTTTCAAAACCGAGGAAGCGGCCGACATCATCAACCGCAGCCGCGCCCGGCTCGTCCTCGTTCAAAAAGGTTTTCTCGGACAAGATTTCGACGTGCCGGCCGGAGTCCCGGCCGTCGACCTCAAATCCGACTTCCTGGCCAGCGGCGAGCTTTTCTCACGGGTGAGCGAGCTGAGCGGCTCCGACATCGCCGACATCATCTATACGTCGGGCACCACGGGCCGTCCCAAGGGCGCGATGATGAACCACGGTCAGACACTGCGGATGTACGAGGAATGGGCGACGCTCGCCGACCTGCGCGAGGGCGACCGGTACTTGATGATCAACCCGTACTTCCACACGTTCGGCCTCAAGGCCGGCCTCGTCGCGTCGTTTTTGCGAGGCGCGACCATGCTGCCGGTTGCCGTCTTCGACGTCGACCGGGTCGTGGAACTGATTGAGTCCGAACGGATCACGATGCTGCCCGGTCCGCCGACGCTGTATCACTCGCTGCTCACGGTCGGCGACACGCGACGGCTTTCGTCGTTGCGCGCCGCCGTGACCGGTGCCGCCGACATCCCCGTCGAACTGGTCCGCCGGATTCTGTCCGACCTTCCGTTCCAGACGTTGATGACGGGCTACGGGCTGACGGAGGCCGGCAACGTGACGCTGTCGCGTCCCGGTGATTCATTGGAGGACGTCGCCACCACCGCCGGTCTTCCCTGCGACGGTGTCGAGGTTCGGATTGCCGACGACGGTGAGGTTCTGGTCCGCGGGTACGGCGTGATGGCGGGGTACTTCGACGATCCAGTGGCGACGGCGGAGGCGATCGACGCCGAGGGCTGGCTTCACACCGGCGATCTCGGGCGGTTCACATCGAGCGGTCGGCTGCGGATCGCCGGGCGCAAGAAGGACATGTTCATCGTCGGCGGGTTCAATGCGTATCCGGCCGAGATCGAAGGCTTCCTGATGGAGCATCCGGCGGTTGCGCAGGCGGCGGTGATCGGCGTGCCCGACGAGCGGATGGGGCAGGTCGGCAAGGCGTTCGTGGTCACGACAGGCGCAGTCAGGGCCGAGGAACTGCTGGCCTGGGCACGCGACCGGATGGCCGGGTACAAGGTGCCGCGCTATGTGCAATTCGTGGACGAGTTGCCGCTGAATGCCACGGGGAAGGTGCGCAAGGACCAGCTGCGGTAGTGGCGCACGGCGTCGGCGGAAGCGACACTTGCTTCAGACGGAAATGGTGTTTCCGCAGATTGTCGGCGCTTTTCCGGGTTGTTGGTTCGGCTGTACTGGTTGGGCGTGCGCGCCGGATGGTAACGTGGTTCTCCAATCTTTCCGCGACAGGGAGGACCTGCATGCCGACCGAGTTCGGTATGAAGTTGTCATGGGCGACACGAGAAAGCCGGCTGAGGGAACTCAGGACGGTGATGCCGTGACGACTGAGGTCGGAAGCGCGTCTGCGGCCGAGCCCGACCTGCGGTCGATGCTCGAGCAGGCCGAGGCTGAGGCCGCGGCCGCTGAGGCCGCTGCCGCGGAAGCGCAGGCCAAAGTTCGGGCCATGCGCTCGGAGCACGGCGACGAGGTCGACCTCGCTGAACCGCGGGAGCCGCGGCGGCTGTGGCCGCCGAGTTGGCCTGTCGTCGCGAAAACTGTTGCGGCCCTGGTGATTGTCGCTGCGCTGATCGGCAGCGGCTACATCGTCTGGAACCACTACGAGGCGTCCGCTCAACGGCAGAACGAGCAGGAGTTCATCGATACCGCCAAACAAGGCGTCGTGGATCTGACGTCGATCGACTTCAAGATCGTCAAGGACCAGGTGAAACACATCATCGACAACGCGACGGGCTCGTTCCGGGATGATTTCATCGCTCGCGCAGATCAATTCATCAAGGTCTCGGAGGCGTCGAAGGCCGTCGCGAAAGGCACAGTGAGCGCGGCCGCAGTGGAATCACTGACACCCGCTCCGCGCCATTGGTGGTCGTCGGTGTTTCCGTCGCGTAGCGATGAAGCCGTCGTCCTGGTGGTGGGTTCGGAGGAGATCACGAACGCTGTCGGCAACCAACAACCACGGGCGTTCAGGTTTCGTGTGACCGTGACCCGGGAGGCCGGTCAGCTCAAGGTGTCCAAGCTGGAGTTGGTGTTGTGACGGCAAAAGAGCGCGTCTTCCGCGTCTCTGTCGGCGCGGCGGTGTGGGCTGTGCTGGTGGTGGCGTCGCTCTCGCTGCTGATCGCCCTCTATTTCACCTACTGGCCCGACCGGCCGGTCACCGACACGGCTCGCCAATCAGTAGTCGACGCCGCCAAAGAGGGAACGGCTGCCGTCTACACCTATTCGGCCGATACGATCGACAAGGACATCGCCTCCGCCCAGTCACATCTGACCGGTGATTTCTTGTCGCAGTACCAGCAATACGTCGACAGCCCTGCGCCGTCCGATGCCAAGAAGAACGCGGTGAAGACGGCCGCGACCGTTGTCGGCGCGGCGCTGATGAAGCTGGATCCCGGATCTGCTGATGTACTGCTGTTCATCAACCAGACCACTACCTCGGCGTCGAACCCCGCAACGACGATGGCCTCGCGAAGCATTCAGGTGACGATGATGAAAGTCAATGGTAAATGGTTGATTTCGTCGATGAAGCCGGTGTAGCGCGATGAGTATTTCGTTGCTGCTCGAGATGGCGCTGTCGGCCGACGCAGACCGAGAGGCGCTGGTCTGCGACGGAACCCGGCTCACGGTCGGTGAGCTCAGCGCGCTCGCCGACGGGGGCGCCGGGGTTATTGCGGCGTCCGGAGCGGGCAGTGTGGCGTACGTCGGGACCGGCGGGGCAATGCTGCCGCTGCTGATGTTCTCGTCGGCGCGTGCGGGTCTGTCGTTCACCCCGCTGAACTATCGGCTGAGCGCAGACGGGCTTCGGGAACTGATCGAGCGTCTTGCCGAACCTCTGGTGGTCTTCGACGAGGAATACCGCAACGCGGTCTCCGGCCTCGGCGTCAAAACCGTTGATGCGCAGGCCTTTACCGAGATGGCACAGAGCGCCGAGCCGGTGTCGGAGTATCCCGACCCCGACGACGTCGCCATCGTGTTGTTCACCTCGGGCACCACATCACGACCCAAAGCGGTCGAGTTGTCGCACAACAACCTGACCAGCTACGTCACCGGCACGGTCGAATTCGCGTCGGCCGAACCGGGCGACGCCGTGCTGATCTGTGTGCCGCCCTACCACATCGCAGGCGTCAGCGCCGCCCTGTCCAACCTGTATGCCGGCCGGAAGATGGTGTACCTCAAACAGTTTGACGCCAAGGAGTGGATCCGGCTGGTGCGCGACGAGGGGGTGACCAGCGCGACCGTCGTTCCGACGATGCTGGCGCGGATCATCACCGAGCTTCAGCAGAATCCGGTTCCGCTTCCCACCTTGCGAACGCTGGCTTACGGCGGGTCGAAAGTCGCTCTGCCGCTTGTCCGTACCGCCCTCAACCTTCTCCCCGATGTGGGCTTCGTCAACGCGTACGGGCTCACCGAGACGAGTTCGACGATCGCCGTGCTCACTCCCGAGGATCATCGCGTGGCGCACTCCGCTACCGACGAGGTCGT
Organism: Mycobacterium sp.; assembly: GCA_035651275.1. Taxonomy (GTDB): domain Bacteria; phylum Actinomycetota; class Actinomycetes; order Mycobacteriales; family Mycobacteriaceae; genus Mycobacterium. Next base: position 27,205 of record DASRFZ010000046.1, read on the forward strand.
CCGCCGTCGGCTCGGTTCGGTAGGCCAGCCGGTACCCGGCATCGAGGTGCAAATCCGCGGTGACGACGGTGCCGTGCTCGGGGTGGCTCAGCCCGGTGAATTGTTCGTGCGAGGAGACCAGGTTTCGGGCCGCTACGCCGAGATCGGGTCGGTGCTCGACGAAGACGGCTGGTTTCCCACCAAAGACGTTGCGCTGCTTGACCGAGACGGCTACCTGTTCATCAGCGGGCGCTCCGACGACACGATCATCCGCGGCGGCGAGAACATCGCCCCTGCAGAAGTAGAGGATGTGCTCGTCGAACATCCTGCGGTGCGCGACGTCGCCGTCGTCGGGCTGGAAGACCAGCAGTGGGGCCAGATCATCGTCGCTGTGGTGGTGCCGGCCGACGGCGTTGAGGCGGACCCCGAAGAGCTTCGCGCCCACGTGCGCAAGAGCCTTCGTGGCTCGCGCACTCCCGACCGCGTGGTGTTCCGCCAGGAACTACCCACCACGCCGACCGGAAAAGTTTTGCGCCGCAACCTCATCGACGAACTGAAGGAGCGTACATGATTAAGACGGGCACACGGCTGAAGAGCCAAGTCTGCGACACCGAGGTGATCGTCATCAAGCCGGGCGATGGCTTGGACGACCTGCGCGCGGGCGGGGCGCCGATGCATGAAATCGGTTCCGACGCAGGCGGCGACGCGACACTGGACCCGAAATTCGCCGACGGGAACGTGATGGGCAAGCGTTATGTCGACGACACCGGGGCCGAGGTGTTGGTGACGAAGGCCGGCGCCGGGACGCTGAGCATCGGCGACGTGCCGATGAGCTTGAAAGAGGCGAAGCCGCTGCCGGCCAGTGACTGACACCGACATGCACTCACTCGTGATCGCGTCGGACTACCGCGTACCGGATCCGTCGCGGGTACCGCGGCTGCTCGAAAGCCGCAAGTCGGCTCTTGCGGACATCGGCGCGCATCACGTGATCGTGCACTCGTCGACGCTGGACCACGGCCGGGTGCTCGTCAGCATCGCGGTCAACCATCGCGAGCCCGTCGTCGACCTGTTGCGTTCCCGGATCTTCTTCGAGTGGTTCGACGCGGTCGGAGTCGAAGACATTCCAGCGGTTTTCGCCGGCGAACTCGTCGACCGCACTGATCTCACCGGCTCGGCGAACCCGGTCGCGCCAGGCATCATTGTGGCCGCGACCACGTCGGTGCACGACGTGTCGACGTTGGTCCAGCACGTGCATGGGGCGCTCGACCGATTCGGTGCTGCCGGCATCCAGAAGACCTGGATATTCCAGGCTTTCGACGATCCGCAGGAAGTGATGATCCTGCAACAGATCGACGATGAGGAGAACGCGCGCCGCTGGATCGAGCATCCGGACGCGGCGGCCGAGTGGATGGAGAACGCCGGGATGGGCGCGTACCCGCCGCTGTTCGTCGGAAAGCTTCTGTACACCATGCGCATCGAAAGTTGATCCGGCGGCGTCGATGTATGTGTGTCTGTGCAAGGGCGTGACCAGCCACACTGTTGCGGAAGTGGTGGAACAGGGCGCGTCGACGACCAAGAAGGTGGCAAAGGCTTGCGGTGCGGGCTCGGAGTGCGGGCGTTGCCGGCGCACTGTTCGATCAATCATCGAAGCGGTTGAGACAGAGAGGATTTCGTAATGAGTCAGGCCTATGCCGTCGACACCGGACTGCTGATCTTGCGACTGTGTTTAGGTATCACGTTGTCCCTGCACGGCTTCAACAAGTTCTTCGGCGGCGGACGGATTCCCGGCACCGCCCGGTGGTTCGAGAGCATCGGCATGAAGCCGGGCACTTTTCACGCGCGGATCGCCGCGTCCACCGAAGTCCTTGCCGGGCTTGGACTGGCGGCAGGTCTGCTGACGCCGATTCCCGCCGCGGGCTTCGTGGCGCTGATGCTGACCGCGGCGTGGACGGTGCACCGGCACAACGGCTTCTTCATCGTCAAAGAGGGCTGGGAGTACAACCTCGTCCTGGCCGCGAGCGCGGTGGCTGTCGCGACCGTCGGCGCTGGGCGGTTCAGCCTGGACTGGGTGATCTTCGGCGAGAACTGGTGCGCCGGTTGGCTCGGGCTGCTGATCTCGGTGGCGTTGGGGCTTGCCGGTGGGATCGGGCAGCTGCTGATCTTCTACCGCCCGCCGGTGAAGGCCGCGTCGGAGAGCTGAGCGGCTAGTGCGGCGGATCGTCCCAGTCGATGACGAAGCGGTGCGCGGGGTCGGCTGGGTCCACGACGCATGCCAACGCCATGCCGATGGCCAGGGTCTGCGTGAGTGCGCGGGGCACACGTTGTACGGCGCGCCCGTCGATCGGCGGCAGATTGGGGAATTGCAGGTCGACGTCGACGATGTACAGGGGGTCGTCGACGAACTCGGGCCGGCTGGGAGTTTTGCCGAGGCTTCGAGGCGTGGTGCCGGTGTCGGCGAATGATTTCAGCACCCCGCGGACGCGCTGACCGCTCGCGAGCAGATCGGTGGCTGATGCCGTCTGCGTCGCGTCGGCGTTTTGTCGGTATGCCTCGGCCAGTTCTGCGGCACTGGTCGGCGTCGCAGACGCGGACTGGCCGGGCGGCAGGATCGGTTGATCGAAGTCGATGAGCACGTTTTGCGGATTGGATCGATCGACGCGCACCGCGACGGTGGCTCCGGGTTGCATCGCGCCCAGCCGAACCGGGTCGACTCTCAGCTCGATGTGCGCGTCGTAAGGACCGAGTTCGCTTGTCTGTACGGTGAGACCGATCCGGCACACGTACTCCAGGTTGATGACGGCGCCGGTCCAGTCCGCTGACAGGATCTGCGCGGTGCCAGCAATCCCGGATGCCAAGAGCGAATCGGCGGCCGCCTGATCCTTCGATAGCTGTCGAAATGCCCCGACGTTTCTAGTCACAGCCCAGGCCACGACGGCGAGCGACGCGATCCCAATGACTCCGACCACCCCGTACAACACGAGACCGCTGTTACCGACGCTGGTGCGACTGACGAGAAGGCCGGCGGCGTGGGAAACCTGCTCGGCCCACGGCATGCACGGATGCTACGCCCGCCCCGGCACACGGTGGGGCGATTGACACGTGAAGCCGCAGATGACAGAGTGCTGAGCGACTGCTCAACATTTCTGCGGATGTGAGGTAACGATGGCTGGTCGGGTCGAGGGCAAGGTTGCATTCATCACGGGTGCGGCGCGGGGCCAGGGCCGCGCGCACGCGGTGCGGCTGGCGCAGGAGGGCGCTGACATCATCGCCGTCGACGTCTGCAAGCAGCTCGATACGGTACGGATTCCACTGTCTAAGCCGGAGGATCTCGCGGAGACCGCCGATCTCGTCAAAAACCTGGGCCGCCGCATCTACACGGCCGAGGTCGATGTTCGTGACTACGACGCGCTGAAGACGGCGGTGGACGCGGGCGTGGAGGAGTTGGGCCGGCTGGACATCATCGTCGCCAACGCCGGTATCGGCAACGGCGGCTCGACGCTGGACAAGCTCAGCGAAGCCGACTGGGAGGAGATGATCGACGTCAACCTCGCCGGCGTCTGGAAGACCGTGAAAGCCGGTGTGCCGCACCTTCTTAAGGGCGGTCGCGGCGGTTCGATCATCTTGACCAGCTCGGTCGGCGGGCTGAAGGCCCACCCGCACACGGGTGCCTACATCGCCGCCAAGCACGGCGTCGTCGGGCTCATGCGTCTTTTCGCCGTCGAGCTCGGTGCGCAGAGCATCCGGGTCAACTCCGTGTGCCCGACGAACGTGAACACGCCGCTGTTCATGAACAAGGGCACGATGAAGCTATTCCGGCCGGACCTGGAGGATCCGGGTCCCGACGACATGAAGGTCGCCGGCCAGTTCATGCACACGTTGCCGATCGGATGGGTCGAGCCCGAGGACATTGCCAACGCCGTGCTTTTCCTCGCGTCCGATGAGGCCCGCTACATCACCGGCGTGGCGCTGCCTGTCGACGGCGGCAGCTGCTTGAAGTAGCCCCGTCCCTTCGACGAGCAGACGCGGAATCGCATTACCGGAGGCGGTTTAGTGCGATTTGGCGTCTGCGCGCGCAGATTCGGCGGCGCGGTGGACTGCGTTGACAATGCTCTGATAACCCGTGCAGCGGCAGAAGTTGCCCGACAGCCCTTCGCGGATCTCGTCGTCGCTGGGATGCGGGTTCTCGTTCAGCAGCGCAGTGATCGACATGACGAAACCCGGTGTGCAGAAACCGCATTGGAGTCCGTGGCACTCGCGCAACGCCGACTGCACAGGCGACAGCTCGCCATCGGGTGACGCGATGCCTTCGACCGTCGTCACCTCGCAGCCGTCGGCCTGCACCGCGAACATCAAGCAGGAGCGGATCGCATGCCCGTCGAGAAGCACCGTGCACGCTCCGCAGGCGCCGTGCTCGCAACCGAGGTGCGTACCGGTGAGGCCGCATCGCTCGCGTAGATAGTCGGCGAGCGTCAGCCGCGGTTCGACGACAGCCTCGGTGCCGCGGCCGTTGACCGAGATTTCAACCGGTAACTCATGCATTGCGGGCCTCCGTGATTGCTGAGGTCACTGCGCGCGCGACCATCGTGGCGCCGACCTTGGCGCGATACGCCGACGAGCCCTGCAAGTCGGCCGGGATGTCGTCAAGTGCGCGCATCGCGATGTCGCCGACCTCGTCGGCGTCGATATCGCTGGCAGAACGGCCGAGAAGCGCTTCCTCTGCGGCCGATCCGCGCAGCGGGGTCGAGCCCAGGCCGAGCAGGCCTACGCCGCATCGGGTTACGCGATCGTCGTCGTCGAGTTCGACGCCGACGGCTGCCCCCGCGATCGCGAAATCGCCGTGCCGCCGGGCGAATTCCTCGACCGCGAAGCCGGACCTGCCGCCCCACACCGGAAAGTGCACCGCGGTGAGAATCTCTGTGGGGTCCAACGCGGTTTCCCACAGGCCGGTGAAGAACTCGGCGGCCGGAATCTGCCGCGTGCCCCGAGACGACACCGCGTCCATCTCGGCATCGAGCGCGACGGCGACGGCGGCATACTCCGCGGCGGGGTCGGCGTGCGCGATCGCGCCGCCGAGCGTGCCCCTGGTGCGGATTTGGAAGTGGCCGATATAGGGGGTCGCCAACGTCAGAAGCGGTACCGAGTCGGCGATCTCGTCGTCCATGCCGACGTACGCGTGGGGAGTCGCCGCGCCGAGGCGGATCTTGCCGTCGCAGAGGTCGATACCGTTGAGTTCGCCGATTCGGGAAATGTCGATCAGGTTCTCGAAGTGGGTCAGCCGCATGGCCAGCATCGGCACCAGGCTCTGGCCGCCGGCGAGAATCTTTGCGTCGTCGCCGAACTCGTCGAGAAGATTGACCGCCTCTTTGACCGACTCCGGCCGGTGATAAGCGAACGCGGCTGCTTTCATGACAGCAGCCGCGCCAGGGCGGCCAGGAGATCGTCCGAATCCGGACTCCGGCGGGTGCGGCGGCGACCCAGCAGGAATCCGAGGACGACACCGGCTGCCGCTCCGGCCGCGATCGGAGCGAACCGCTTGGCCATCGGCAGGGCGACGACGCTCAGCAGGTCGACGGTGTCGTCCGCCTCGGCCCGCTGAGTGGGTTGCGCTGCGGGAGCGGTAGTTTGGGCTGGGTCGCCAAGCACATCGGCCTCCAGGCGCTTCGCGAACTGCCCGATCAAGTTGCTCGCCACGTCGGCCAGCACCCCACGGCCGAACTGCGCAGCTTTCCCGGAGATCGTGAGATCGGTGGTGATGAGCACGCTGGTGGCGTCGCCCTCGTCTTTGAGCTGGGCGGTGACGAGCGCCGCGGCGTTGCCACTGCCACGCGTTTCCTTGCCGACGGCCTTGATCACCACCCGCTGAGCGGCCTCGTCCTTCTCCTGAAACGTCGCATTGCCCTTGTAGGACACCGTGATCGGGCCGACCTTCACCTTCACCGCACCGGTGAAGTCGTCGCCGTCGACGCTCAGCAGCTGGGCGCCCGGGATGCAGGGTGCGACGCGCTCGACGTCCGTGAGCACTTCCCAGGCCTGGCTCACCGAGACCGGTACGCGAAACTCGTTGACTAACTCCACCTTTGATCCTTATCTCGTGGCGTGTTCGATCAGCTCGACGATCGCGGCCGGACTGGCGGGCAGCCGCGTCAGACACACGCCCAGAGGCGCCAGCGCGTCGTTGATCGCGTTGATCACCGCGGGCGTCGAGCCGATCGCGCCGCCCTCGCCCACGCCCTTGTATCCGCCGACGCCCGGCCCGGGAATCTCGATGTGGCCGAACTCAATTGGCGGAACCTCGGTGACCGTCGGCAACAGATAGTCGACGAACGTCGACGACAGCGGGTTGCCGTCGTCGTCGTAGGCCATGTTCTCCAGCAGCGCGCCGCCGATGCCCTGCACCGTCCCGCCGGCGATCTGCCCCTCGACGACGTTCGGGTTGATCATCGGGCCGACGTCCTCGCTGACGATGTAGCGCGTCAGCGTGACGTGGCCGGTCTTGACGTCGACTTCGCAGGTGCATGCGTGGGTGGCGTTGGCCCAGTGGATTGGCGCCTGTGACGTGAAGCGGGCGGTCGCCTCCAGCGACGCCGACGTGCCGGGTGGCAGTTGCTGCGGCTCGTAGTAGGCCCGGAACGCGAGGTCGGCGAACGTCACGCTCTTCGACGGATCGTCGCGGACGCTGGCCCGCGAATTAGCCAGTTCCACTTCGGTTTCCGCGACGCCCAGCCGGTGTGCCGCCATCGCGACGATCTGCGCGCGCAGCAGCGCGCCCGCCTCGTTGACCGCGCCCGCCGTCATCGGTCCGCTGCGGCTGCCCTGTGCGCCCGCGCCGTACGGGGTGACGGCGGTGTCACCTTGGATGGTCGCGACGTCGTCGATGTCGGCGCCGAGCGCGTCGGCGGTCAACTGGGTGACGGTCGTCTCGATACTGTTTCCGGTCGATCCGCCGTTGACGTGGACGTTGATCTTGCCTGTCGGCTCCATCCGGATCGTCGCGCCTTCGGTGGCCAGGTGTCCGGTTGCGGCGCCGGTCGGCTCGATGTACGCCGAGAAGCCCAGCCCGATGTAGCGGCCGTGCGCCAGCGCGTCGGCCTGCTCTTTCCGAAAGCCTTCGTGGTCAAGGATTTTCACGGCCTGCTCGAAGGTGTCGGCGGGCGCGACATGATCGTACGGCATCCCGTTGGGGTTGAAGTACGGCATCTCGTCGCCGCGAAGGATGTTGCGGCGGCGAAGGTCGACCGGATCGATGCCCATCTTTCGTGCGGCGATGTCGAGCAGGATCTCTCGCGCCAACGTTTCGTACTGCCACGGCCCTCGGTATGCGGCGAGCCCGGCGGTGTTCGAAAACACCGTCTTGTAGTTGAAGCTGGCTTTCGGCACTCGGTAGGGGCCGGGGAAGAACATGCCGATCGCTGCAGTGGTCAAGACCGGATATGGGGTCGGGTACGCCCCGATGTCCTGGGCGAAGTCGATGTCCACGGCGAGAATGGCGCCGTCTTCGTCGAAAGCTATTCGCCCCGTGCCGTTTACGTGACGGGCCTGCCCCGCGGACATCAGGTTCTCGCGCCGGTCTTCGATCCACTTCAGCGCCGCGGGCACTTTGCGCGCCGCGAGCATGATGCACATGTCCTCGCGCATCGGCACGACCTTCTGCCCGAAGCCGCCGCCG
>DASRFZ010000047.1:0-19976 GCA_035651275.1 Mycobacterium sp.
GCCTGCCCTCGTCGCGCGATCACGCGCGCGGACGCGCGTTGCATGAGACTTGGAGCGAATCGCACCGAAAGCCAGCCCGCGTAAGCGAGTTTCGGCACGACGAGGATGCCGCGGTTGCGCGCGACGGCGCGCAACACGTCACGGGCTAGCCGGTCAGGGTCGTAGCCTGTCTTGCTGCGTTGACCGGTGAGGAAGAAGCTGCGTCCCTCGAAATCACCGACGGCGCCCTTGTCGAGGATCGGCGTCTCGACTGCTCCCGGACAGACCACGAGCACGCCGACGCCGTGCGCGGCGGCTTCGGATCGCAGTGCCATCGACAGCCCGACGACCGCGTGCTTGGTCATCGCATAACTCGTGAGGCGGCCCGCCGGGACCAGCCCCGCCATCGACGCGGTGTTGACGATGTGCCCGTGCCCTTGGCGAATCATCAACGGGTACACGGCCGCAACGCCGTGCACCACCCCGCGGATATTGACGTCGATGATCGCGTTCCACTGGTCGAGAGTGAGCAGTTCGGTATCGCCGCCCCAGACGATGCCGGCGTTGTTGAACATCAGGTCGAGTCGGCCGGCGCGCGACACCACGCCGTCGACGGCGGCCTGCACCGCGCCGGCGTCGGTGACGTCGAGCTGCGCGGCGTCGGCGGTGCCGGCTCCGGTGGCCGCGGCGGCGGTGCGCTCGGCCGCGTCACCGTCGACGTCGGTGCACAGCACGTCGGCGCCCGCGGCGACCAACGCGCGCACCAGCGCGGCGCCGATACCCGACCCGCCGCCGGTGACGACAGCGTACTTTCCGTTGAAGTGACTCACGCGTCCCCCGATGCAATGGACATCATTTTCTCGAAGTGCGCCAACACATCTGGATAGCGCTTCAGGTGGGCGCCGCCATTGAGGTCCAGCACTTCGCCAGTGAGCCACGATGCCTTCGGCGAGCACAAGAACAGGACGGCGGCGGCGACGTCGTCAGGCGTGCCGACCCGTCCCAGCGGCGTGTTCTCCACGTACTCCTCCAACGTCCCGGGCACCAGCTTCACGCCTTCGGTCAGCGGGGTGTCGACGAAGCCGGGCGACACCGCGTTGACGCGAATACCGCGCGGTGCGAGTTCGAGTGCGGCGACCTGGGTCAGCATCGCGAGGCCGGCCTTGGCCGCGCAGTAGGAACTCATGCCCGGAGCGGCCAGTCGTGCGTTGAGCGATGTGAGGTTCACCAGCGCGCCGCCATCGCGCAGGTGTCGGCCTGCATGTTTGGTGACGATGAATCCGCCGATGAGGCACACATCGACGACGGCGCGGAACTGGTCGACGGGCATCTCCGTGATGCGTCCGACGCCGCCGATCCCGGCGGTGTTGACGACGACGTCGAGCGGGCCGATTTTCTCGAAAAGCGTTGCCACAGAGGCTTCGTCGGTGACGTCGACGGCCGCATCCCCGGCGCCGAGTTCTTTCGCCCGGGCCGCGGCGCCGTCGGCGTTGAGGTCGGCGACCGTGACCCGGCAGCCGTCGGCGGCCAGCCCCTTCGCGACTGCCCACCCGATACCGGAGGCTCCGCCGATGACAAGGGCAACGCGGTCAGAAGGGTTGTCGGTCAAGGTGCCTCCACGGAAATTGGGTACTCGGCGTAGGTGACTGTAGTCGGTGCCGCGGGATGTGGTAGAGGCTTATCGTAAGACTTTCGGTAACGTAGACAGAGCCGGGGTTGTGCGTTAAGGTAGCCTTACCTACTACGGCATATCGGTGCGAGGGGGTGTCGGCGACGTGTACGTCTGCCTGTGCCTCGGGATCACCACAGAGGCCGTTCGCGACGCCGTCGACAACGGCGCGTGCACGTCACGTCAGGTCGCGTCCGCGTGCGGTGCGGGCTCTCAGTGCGGCCGGTGTCGGCGAACTGTTCGCGCCATCATCGCGGCCCAGCACGACACCCCGCCGAAGCACCGGCTGTGGGCGAAAGTCAGGCATCTGAGCGCGTAGCCGCTGCCCGCAAACCCTCGCGAGCAGACATCAAATCGCACGATTCGGCCCCTGGTAATGCGATTCCGCGTCTGCTCGCCGGAGAAGTCTCGACCGCCTTGACAGGCGTGGCCATCTCTGGTTTTATGTGGCAATACTCATAAACCTGGTCATTTTGGTCAATATTACGGAGTAAGCGTGAGCGTCGAGACCACTCAGCTCGAAGCGGGGCATTACGAGCTAAGCCATCTGCGGTCGCTGGAGGCAGAAGCGGTCCACATCATCCGCGAGGTCGCTGCTGAGTTCGAACGACCGGTGCTGCTGTTCTCCGGCGGCAAAGACTCGATCGTGATGCTGCACCTGGCGATGAAGGCGTTCGCCCCCGCGCGGGTGCCCTTCCCCGTCATGCACGTCGACACCGGCCACAACTTCGACGAAGTCCTGACGACGCGCGACCGCCTCATCGCGGAGTCCGGCGTTCGGCTCGTCGTTGCCTCCGTGCAGGACGACATCGACGCCGGCCGCGTCGTCGACAACGGCCCGTCGCGCAACCCACTGCAGACCGTCACGCTGCTTCGAGCCATCCGCGAGAACAAGTTCGACGCCGCATTCGGTGGCGCACGCCGCGACGAGGAGAAGGCCCGCGCCAAGGAACGTGTCTTCTCGTTCCGTGACGAGTTCGGCCAGTGGGACCCGAAAGCCCAACGCCCCGAACTATGGAATCTCTACAACGGACGGCACCGCAAGGGCGAGCACATCCGCGTCTTCCCGTTGAGCAACTGGACCGAATACGACATCTGGTCCTACGTGGGCGCCGAGAACATCACGCTGCCCGCGATCTATTACGCGCACACGCGGCCGGTGTTCGAACGCGACGGCATGCTGCTGGCCGTACACCGGTTCATGCAGCCGCAACCCGGCGAAGAAGTCGTCGAGAAGAGCGTGCGCTTCCGCACCGTCGGCGACGTCACCTGTACCGGCTGTGTGGAATCCAGCGCGGCCACCGTCGACGAAATCATCGCGGAGACAGCGGTTTCGCGGCTCACCGAACGTGGCGCCACGCGCGCCGACGACCGTATTTCCGAAGCGGGCATGGAAGACCGCAAGCGTGAGGGGTACTTCTGATGGCGACGCTCCTTCGCATCGCCACCGCGGGCTCCGTCGACGACGGCAAGTCCACGCTGATCGGTCGGCTGCTGTTCGACTCGAAGGCCGTGATGGAAGACCAGCTGGCCGCCGTCGAACGCACGTCGAAGGAACGCGGGCACGACTACACCGACCTTGCGCTCGTCACCGACGGGCTGCGCTCCGAGCGCGAGCAAGGCATCACCATCGACGTCGCGTACCGCTACTTCGCCACACCCAAGCGCAAATTCATCATCGCCGACACCCCGGGTCACATTCAGTACACCCGCAACATGGTCACCGGAACGTCGACCGCGCAGCTGGCGATCGTGCTTGTCGACGCGCGGCACGGACTGCTCGAGCAGTCGCGCCGGCACGCGTTCCTCGCGTCGCTTCTCGGCGTGCAGCACATCGTGCTGGCGGTCAACAAGATGGACCTCGTCGACTGGGATCAGGCGCGTTTCGAGAAGATCCGCGACGAGTTCCACGCGTTCGCCGCGCGGCTCAATGTCCATGACGTGACGACGATTCCGATGTCGGCGCTCAAGGGCGACAACGTCGTCACCAAGTCCGACAACACACCCTGGTACGACGGGCCAGCACTGCTGTCGCATCTGGAAGAGGTCTACATCGCCGGCGACCGCAACCTCGTCGACGTCCGCTTCCCGGTGCAGTACGTGATCCGGCCTCACAGCGACGCGCACCACGATCACCGCAGCTACGCGGGAACCGTCGCCAGCGGCCTGATGCAAGTCGACGACGAAGTGGTGGTACTGCCGAGCGGAAAGACCAGCCGCGTCACCGCGATCGACTCGCCGATCGGGCCGGTATCGGAGGCGTTCCCGCCGATGGCCGTGTCGATCCGGCTCGCCGACGACATCGACATTTCCCGGGGCGACGTGATCGCGCGAATCAACAACCAGCCCAGGGTCACTGACGAATTCGACGCGACAGTGTGCTGGATGGCCGACACCTCGGCGCTCGAGCCGGGCCGCGACTACGTCATCAAGCACACCACCAAGACCACCCGGGCGCGGGTGACGACGCTGGAGTACCGGCTCGACGTCAACACGCTTCACCGCGACAAGACCGCAACGGCGTTGAAGCTCAACGAACTTGGCCGCATCACGTTGCGCACGCAGTCGCCGCTGATGCTCGACGAGTACACGCGCAACGCCAGCACCGGATCGTTCATTCTGATCGATCCCACCACCAACGGCACGGTCGCCGCCGGCATGGTGCTGCGCGACGTGCGCGCAGCGAGCCCGAATACGGTCAAGCACCAGTCGCTCGTGAGCGCATCAGATCGGCTGTCCCACGGAGTCACCTTGTGGTTCACCGGATTATCCGGCTCGGGAAAGTCGTCTGCAGCGATGCTCGCCGAGCGGCGGCTGCTCGAGGCGGGACGCCCGGCCTACGTCCTCGACGGCGACAACCTGCGTCACGGCCTCAACGCCGATCTCGGGTTCAGCATGGCCGACCGTGCGGAAAACCTGCGCCGGCTAGCGCATGTTGCGACACTGCTGGCTGACTGCGGACAGGTCGTGCTGGTACCCGCGATCAGCCCGCTGGACGAGCACCGGGCGCTGGCCCGCCGCATTCATGAGGAGCACGGCGTGCCGTTCTTCGAAGTCTTCTGCGACACACCTCTGTCCGAATGCGAACGGCGAGATCCCAAGGGCCTGTATGCAAAAGCGCGCGCCGGCGAGATCACCCACTTCACCGGTATCGACAGCCCATATCAACGGCCGAAGAACCCCGACCTGACGCTGACTCCCGATCGCACACTGGAGGAACTGGCGCAGCAGATCGTGGAACTGGTGAACGCGCAACAGAACTCATGAACGATCACGAGCTGGCCGCGCGCCTGGCCTCCGACGCGGGTCGGCTGTTGCTCGCCGTCCGCGACGAACTTGCCGGTGCCACCGCTGCAGAACGAAAGTCCGCCGGGGACAAGCGGTCTCACGACTTTCTAGTGGAAGCATTGGCCGCCGAGCGACCGGATGACGCCGTCCTCTCCGAGGAGGGCATCGACGACCCGGTGCGACTGGCCGCCGACCGGGTGTGGATCGTCGACCCCCTCGACGGCACTCGGGAATTCTCTGAGCTCGGCCGCGGAGACTGGGCGGTGCACGTCGCACTGTGGCAGTCCGGTGAGCTTGTCGCTGGCGCGGTTGCGCTTCCCGCACAAGGGATTACGCTTGCCACGCCGCATGTGCCTGCGCCTCCGCCGGCGCCGTCGCAGCCCCGGATCGTCGTGTCCCGCACCCGACCACCCGCGATCGCGCTCGCCGTCCGCGAGCACCTCGATGGCAATCTCGTCGAAATGGGTTCGGCCGGTGCGAAAGCCGCGTCGATCGTGCAAGGACTCGCCGATGTCTACGTCCATGCCGGCGGCCAATACGAGTGGGACAACGCCGCGCCGGTGGCGGTCGCGCGAGCGGCGGGACTGCATACGTCGCGCATCGATGGTTCGCGTCTCGAGTACAACCGGCGCGATCCGCTACTGCCCGATGTGCTGATCTGCCGACCCGAGCTGGCCGACGCGGTGCTCGCGGTGACCGCATGAGGATGTCGGCCAAGGCCGAGTACGCCGTTCGGGCAATGGTCGAGCTGGCGTCCGTCGACGACGGTGTCCTCGTCACGACGGAGGAACTCGCTGCGGCGCAAGGCATTCCGGCGCAGTTTCTCGTCGACATCCTTTCCGGCCTTCGCGCCGACCGATTGGTCCGCAGCCACCGAGGCCGCGACGGCGGATACGCGCTGGCCCGCCCGGCCCGCGAGATCAGCGTCGCCGACGTCCTTCGGTCGGTCGACGGCCCGCTCGCCAGCGTGCACGACATCGGGCTGGGCGACCTTCCGTACTCCGGCGCGACCGCGGCGCTGACAGACGTCTGGCGGGCGCTGCGGGCCAGCATGCGCTCAGTGCTCGAGGAGACGAGCCTGGCCGATGTGGCGGCGGGCAGGCTGCCGGGCCACGTCGGCAAGCTGGCCGACACCTACTTGCGTCAGGAGAAACAGCGCGGCCGCAACATGGCCGGCTAGCCACCCGCCGAAACTTAAAGCACTGCGGCCTGTTTCGGCGCGTCACCGCCGCCGTTTAAGTGTCGCGGAAACGGGCGTGGGGCTCGGTTAGCTCGCTACCTGCGACACCGGCGCGTGGCCACGCAGATCTGCGGCGATCAACCGCGCGGCGGCGTTCTGCCAGTTGTGCAGCGAGCGTTGCGGCACCTCAGTGACGAACCACTGCCACGCCCGCCGCGCAACCGGGTCGAGACCCGCTGCTGTCGCATTCTGCGCGTAGGCCCGCACGCCGACGACATACGGAAAGTAGAGCGCGTTGTAGTAGCGCCACTCGTCGGTGGTGCCGAAGTCGCCGCCGTCACGTGGCTTGAGTCGGGCGATCTTGTCCGACAGCAGCGCCTTGAGCTCGTTGGCCCGCTCGAGCGGCTGGTCGGGCACACCGCGCCGGGCGAGACGCTCGTCGATCTCGGGCAGCGCGGTCAGCGGACTCGCGACGAGCTTCGACAGGTCGCCGTAGTGTCCCAGCGCGCGGCGGGTCAGCCGCGCAAAGGTGTCGTCGTCGACGTCATCGAGCGGGCTGGACCGGCGCAGTGGGAGCGCGGCTTCGGTGCTGCGCAACGCGGCCCGGTCGGCCCGCAGCGCCGGGGATTTCCAGAACGCCACCCGGTCCAGCATTCCGGCCAGACTGTCCGCGAAGATATTGATCGCGATGGCCAGCGCCAGGCTGGTGAACATCAAGACGGTCACGGCAGTGCGGCCAGAGCCGCCCGGCCCGATCACCGCCAGGCCGATCAGCGCCTGACCACCGAACAGCGCCACGATCACACCAGTGGCCGCGAACGACCGCAACATGTCGGCCCGCAGCGCCTGACCCTCGTCGAACGCATCCCACAGCGCGACCGCCAGACCGAGCAGCGCGACATCGCAGCTCGTCGACGCCAGCGCCAGCCAGCTCGGCACCAGACCGAGCGGGATCACCAGGATCGCGTTGCTCAGCGCGAAGAACAACGTCGCCACGACGACGAAACCCGCCACGGGTCCGGGTTGAGTGCGCCGGGCGACGGCCACGACCATCGCGCCCAGTGTCGAAATGGAGATCACCGCGATCATCACCCAGTGGCCTGCGCGCAGCGGTGCGTCCACGTTGCCGGCCATCGCGGCGCCGGCCAGCACGCCAACGGCGACGACCGCAATCAGCACGATCTCACCCGCGCGGCTGCGCCAGCTGTCGCACGGCCGCGACAACTCGACAAGCACGGCGAACCACGCGATCGCGGGCACCGCGACCAGGTACACCTCGACGCTGCTGAGGATGTCGGCGCGCGCGGCGCTGGTGACTCGCACCGCGTCGAGCGCGACGACGCACGCGAAGCTGGTCAGGCCGACGGCGGCCAGCACCAGCACGGGTTTACGCGGGTCGCGGGCCAGCAGGTACAGCCCCAGCCACCAGCTGAGCGTGAAGACCACCGCCGACAGCGCAGCCATGGCTTCAGTGTCCCAGACGAGCGCTACATGCCGTAGCGGCGGTGACGCACGCTGTAGTCGCGCAGCGCGCGCAGGAAGTCGACCCGCCGGAACGCCGGCCAATACGCCTCCGTGAACCACATCTCCGAATACGCGCTCTGCCACAGCAGGAATCCGGACAGCCGCTGCTCGCCGGACGTTCTGATGACGAGGTCGGGGTCGGGTTGCCCTGACGTGTACAGGTTTTCGGAGATCGCGTCGACGGTGACGGACTCGATCATCTGCTCGGGTGTGGCGCTGTTGGCGAGTTCCTTGGACAGCAGCGCGCGCACCGCGTCGGCGATCTCCTGCCGACCGCCGTACGCGACGGCGACATTGACGTGAAAAGCTCCGTTGCCGCGCGTCGACTCGACGGCATCGCGAAGCCGCTTCGCTGGCTCCTCCCCGATCAGCTCGAGGTCGCCGACCGTTTGGACCCGCCACTTGTTGGCCGGTGCACAGATCTCCTCGACAACGTCGGTGATGATCTCGATCAGGGCGTTGAGCTCCTCGGGATCGCGCTGCAGGTTCTCCGTCGACAGCAGGTAGACCGTGGCCATCTCGATGCCGGCGTCGGCGCACCAGCGCAGCATCTCGGCGATCTTCGCCGCGCCCATGCGGTAGCCGTAGCTGACGTCGTTGTAACCAAGCTCACGCGCCCAGCGGCGGTTGCCGTCGCAGAGCACCGCAATGTGCCGCGGTAACTCGGATTTCGAGCGTTCGAGACCCTGCCGCAGCCGCATCTCGTAGAGCCGGTACAGCGGTTCCTTGAGACGCGGCGGAATGATCTCCACGGAAAGCCAGACTACTGTGGCACGCGAAGAAATCCGTTGCAGTCAGAGGCCAATGAGCGCTCACGGAGGTGACGTGACCCCAGATACCGCTCACACCGCCGCCGAGGCACACGTGCGGGCGCCGAACGCTTCCGCCGAAGACTTTCCCGAAGCCGTCGTCGACGCGGCCGCGCAGTTTCTGGGCAAGCCGCGGGCGCGGGGCTGGATTCACGTCTACGCCGCGATCGTCGCGGCGATCGCGGGTGCGGCGCTGGTGTCCGTGTCCTGGGCCGTCGAGGGGACGCGCGCCGGGCTGGCCACCCTGCTCTATACGGCGACGATCGTGTCGATGTTCGCGGTCAGCGGCACCTATCACCGCATTCACTGGCACTCGGAGACCGCGCGCACATGGATGAAGCGCGTCGACCACTCGATGATCTTCGTGTTCATCGCGGGCAGCTACACGCCGTTCGCCTTGCTGGCACTGCCGCAGGAGAAGGGCTGGGTGCTGTTCTGGATCGTCTGGGGCGGGGCGATCGCCGGCGTGCTGCTCAAGACATGCTGGCCGACGGCACCGCGCTGGGTGGGAGTGCCGCTGTACCTGTTGTTGGGGTGGTTCGCGGCGTGGTTCGTCGGGCCGATCATGCACGGCGCCGGTGTCGCTGCGCTGGTGCTGCTGATCGTCGGTGGCGCGCTCTACAGCATCGGCGGCGTGCTCTACGGGCTGAAGTGGCCCAATCCGTGGCCCGATACTTTCGGTCACCACGAGTTCTTCCATGCCTGCACGGCGGTAGCCGCGATATGCCACTACATCGCGATGTGGTTTGCGGTCTTCTAAAGCGCCGTGAGGTCGGACGGGGACCAGTAGGCGCGCATCGCTGTGATCTTCGCGTCGGCGTTGAACGTCATCACGCTGATGGGCTCGAGGCGGCTGCCACCTCCGTCGACGCGGAGAGTCAGGCGCCATTGGAACGCGACCTGATCGCCTGATGCCTTCAGCGTCAGCAATTCCGTTTCCTTCTCCAGGTTTTCGATCGCGGCGTAGAACTCGTGAACCGCGTCGCGGCCGCGGCGCACATCGGAACCGACGGGGTCTTCGATCGTCGCATCGTCGGTGTAGAGCGCAGTAATCTCGTCGGCGCTGCCTTTAGCCACCAATTCCAGGTAACACTTCACGGTTGCCGCATTGCTGTCGGGGCTGGACATGAGCGGCACGCTACACGTCCAGCGCCGCGGCCAGCTCGTCCACCGTCGTGACGGGCAGGTCGCACACCGGACCGCGGCAGACGTACGCGGCGTCCTTCCCGTCGACACGGCCTCGGCCCGCGAGCAGTTCCGACGAATCCGGCTGGCCGCCAACCACCATCGCTCCCCCGGGTGCCAGCTTGCGTGCGGTAGCCAACAGCTCCGAATCGTGCGGATTGCATGCGACCGCGATCTGCAGCGGCCCGCGCACGGCCGCCTCGGCCACTGCCAGCCAGTGCCCCGCCGACCGCGACGCCCGCTCGATCAAAAGCGTGTGCGCGGCCAGGGTCTGCTCTGCGGCCTGCCGGTAGCGCTCGCCATCGGGCGCGAGGTGCCCCGCGATTATCAGCGCCTCCGTGATCAGCGACGCGCCCGACGGGGTCGCGCCGTCGATCGGGTCGGCAGGACGCAGCACCAACTGCTCGGCGTCCGCGGCGGTGTCGAACCACCGCCCGGGATTGTTGTGGTCGGCGTACTGCGCCAGCGCGGTCTCGAGCAGGTCGGTCGCGGCCATCAGCCAGGACGCCTCGCCGGTCACCTGGTGCAGCGTCAGCAGCCCGGTGGCCAGCGCCCCATAGTCCTCGAGGATTGCCGCGCTGTCGCCGACGAGCCCGCCGAGACTTGCGCGGCGCAGCCGGTCGTTGACGAGGTGCAGGATCAGCAGCGAGTCGGCGCAGCGCCGCGCGGCGTCGACGAGGTCGGGCCGGCCCAGCGTCACTCCGGCTTCCGCGAACGCGGTGATCGCCAGCCCGTTCCATGCGGTGACGACCTTGTCGTCGCGGTCGGGCTGCACCCGCTGACGCCGAGCCGCCAGCAGCGCCTCGCGCACCCGCGCGAATCGTGCCGCATCGTCGGGATCGCGCGGCAGTTGCAGCACCGAGCTGCCGTGCTCGAAGGTGCCCGCCGCGGTGACGTCGAAAACTGTTGCGGCCCAACGTCCGTCGTCGTCGCCGAGAACATCGCGCAATTCAGCGGGCGTCCAGACGTACGTGGATCCCTCGCGTCCGGCAGCGTCGGCGTCCAACGACGACGTGAACATTCCGCCGGACCCCAGTGCGTCGAGCATGAAATCTGCTGTCTCCGAAGCGATCCGACGCGCCAGCGGATCGTCGGTACGACGGGCCCAGTGGGCGTACGCGCGCAACAGCAGCGCGTTGTCGTAGAGCATCTTCTCGAAATGCGGGACCACCCACGACGCGTCCACGCTGTAGCGCGCGAATCCGCCGGCAAGCTGGTCGTAGATTCCGCCGCGCGCCATCGCCGTCGCAGTGCGCTGAACGGCCGCCAGCGTCGCCGGATCGGCAGTGCGTTCGTAGCCGCGCAGCAGCGCCTCCAGCACCGCCGACGGCGGGAACTTCGGTGCGCCGCCGAACCCACCGCGCTGCGCGTCTTCGTCGGCGAGGATCGCGGCGACGGCCGCGTCACAGAGCGCGGCGGTGACCGGCGGCCCGTTGTCGGGCAACCCCGACGACAGCCTGCGCAGCTCCGAGGAGATCTGGTCGCCGGCTTGCTCGACCTCGCCCCGCCGACTCCGCCACGTGCGCGTCACCGCGGCCAGCAGCTGCAGAAACTGCGGCTTCGGGTAATAGGTGCCGCAGAAGAATGGCCGCCCGTCGGGGGTCAGGAAGCAGGTCATCGGCCAGCCGCCCTGTCCGTTCAGCGCGACCGTCGCGTTCATGTAGACGGCGTCGAGGTCGGGCCGCTCCTCGCGGTCGACCTTGATGCAGACGAAATCGGCGTTCATCGCGGCGGCGACGTCGTCGTCCTCGAATGATTCGTGGGCCATCACGTGACACCAGTGGCAGGCGGCGTACCCGATCGACAACAGAATCGGCACGTCGCGGTCCGCGGCCTCGGCCAGCGCGTCGGGTGTCCATTGCTGCCAGTGGACCGGGTTGCCGGCGTGCTGGCGCAGGTACGGACTGGTCGCCTCGCCCAGCGTGTTAGCCAGGCTCATGATGTGAATTCTCAGCTTCGGTAGGCGAGTCCGGCGGCGTCTCGGCCGGAAGTTCGACGGTGCCTTCGTCAGCGGCCTGGTCCGGCTCGGGATGCTCGCGGTCGAAGCGCTCCGGAAGCCGCTTGAGGTGCCGGTTCATCGACCAGATCAACGCGAACGTGCCGATCAGCAACAGCACCACGATCAGCAGGCCGAACGGGCTGGCCTTGCCGAAGTCGGGTCCGGTGTTGCGGGGGGTGTTGTCGGCCAACCACACGACGAGGGGCGTCACGGTTCGACTCCCGCGAACAGTTCGGTTTCGGGCAGCTCCACCAGCACTCGGGATTTGGCGAGTTCGAATTCCTCTGTGGGCCAAAGTCTTTGCTGCCATTCGATCGGTGCGGCGAAGAAATCCCCCGTCGGGTCGATCTGCGTGGCGTGGGCGCGCAGCGCGTCGTCGCGCTGACTGAAGTACTTGGAGCATTCGATTCGCGTCGTGACCCGGTGAGCGAACACGTCGTGCTCGGGATCCCAGTGCTTGAGCCACTTCTCGAACGGACCCTTCTGGCCATGCTTGGCGAACTCGTCCTGAAGCAACTGCATTCGCTGCCGCAGGAACCCGTGGTTGTAGTAGAGCTTCTGCACCTCCCACGGCTCACCGGCGTCGGGGAACTTGTCCGCATCGCCGGCGGCGTCGAACGCGGCGACCGAAACCTGGTGGCAGCGAATGTGATCCGGATGCGGATAGCCGCCGTTCTCGTCGTAGGTGGTCATTACGTGTGGCTTGAAGTCGCGAATGACGCGGACCAGTGCTTCGGTGGGCTCCTCCAGCGGCACCACTGCGAAGCAGCCGTCGGGCAGCGGCGGCGGTGGGTCGCCCTCCGGCAAACCGGAGTCGACGAAGCCCAGCCACCGGTGCTCGACGCCGAGGATTTCGGCGGCCTTGGCCATCTCGTCGCGGCGGATCTCGTGGATGCGCCCGTGCACCTCGGGCAGGTCCATCGCGGGGTTGAGGATGCTGCCGCGCTCGCCGCCGGTCAGCGTGACCACCAGCACTCGGTGCCCTTCCGCGGCGTAGCGTGCCGCGGTGGCCGCACCCTTGCTGGACTCGTCGTCCGGGTGGGCGTGCACGGCCAACATCCGAAGTTCGCTCACGTCGGCTCTACCTTGGTTCCTTCCCGTGCTGACGCTGTGCTGCTGGGCCCTATAGTTCCAGTCCTACTGAATCCCCTCGACCGACGGGCACCGAAACATGGCCGATCGCCCGCCTGCCCGCTACGGGCGGCAGCGACTGTCCCGGCGCGCCCGGCGCTGGATCATCGTCGGTTTGACGGTCGTGGTTCTCGGCATCGGCGTTGTCGTGGCCGCCGTCGGCTACCACCGGCTGGGCCGCAGCGAAGTGTCCGGGACGCTGGCGAGCTATCGGATCGTCGACGACGAGACCGTGGAGGTGACGATCTCGGTCACGCGCGAGGACCCGTCGCATCCGGCCGTTTGCATCGTCCGCGGCAAGTCCAAAGACGGCACCGAAACAGGCCGACGGGAAGTGCTGATTCCGCCGTCGACGTCCGGGACGGTGCAGGTCACGACCAGCGTCAAAACCAGCCGCCCGCCGGTGATGGGCGACGTGTACGGGTGCGGCCTCGACGTGCCCGGATATCTCGTCGCGCCCTGACGGCCGTCGTCGACGCCGGAGTATCACCTGCACAACAAGTGGTACGATCGTCGAATACACGGTTCCTGCTGGGACCGTGTATTGCTGCATTAGAGCTGATTGCGAATCTGCGAAAACGGCAATACCCGCGGAGTGCTCGCACGCTCGGCGCAGTGCTACATACGAACAAGGAGCGCGACCAAAATGACCGACACCCAGGTGACCTGGTTGACCCAGGAGGCGTATGACCGCCTCAAGGCAGAGCTCGACCAGCTGATCGCCCACCGCCCGGTCATCGCCGCCGAGATCAACGACCGGCGCGAAGAGGGCGACCTGCGCGAGAACGGCGGCTACCACGCCGCGCGCGAGGAGCAAGGCCAGGAGGAAGCGCGCATCCGGCAGCTCCAGGAGCTGCTCAACAACGCCAAGGTCGGCGAGGCGCCCACGGAGTCAGGGATCGCCCTGCCGGGTTCCGTCGTTCAGGTGCAGTACGAGGACGGGTCCAAGGAGAAGTTCCTCATCGGCACCCGCCAAGAGGGCATCACGGACGGCAAGCTCGAGGTCTACTCGCCGAACTCGCCGCTCGGCGGTGCGCTGATCGACGCCAAGGAAGGCGAGACGCGCGAGTACACGCTGCCCAACGGCAAAACGGCGAAGGTGAAGCTGCTCAGCGCCAAGCCCTACCACGAGTAGTCGCGAACCGCGCGGTTAAAGTCCGCTCTATGGCGCGCATCGCCGAGGATCTACTACTCCTACTTCTCGACAACGCAGCCAACCGACCGGCACTCGACCGGGATCGGCGCGAGAAGGCCCTGGGCGCCGCGGTGCTATTGGACCTCGCGCTGGCCTGCCGGGTCCGACCCGCCATCGACGGAGAGCCGACGGGGCGGCTGCTGCTGCTCGCGGGACCCGACCTGCACGACCCGCTCCTCGACCCAGCGGTGCAGCTGTTGCACCGGCGTCCATGGAAACCACAGGCGGCGGTGACGAAGCTGCGCCGCGGTGTCGAGCCGGCACTGCTGGGGTGGCTGGAGCACTGTGGCTACATCAGGCCAATCCAGTTGCGGGGCAAGCGGTTCAATGGATCACTGACATGGCCGATCGCGGACCGGTCGCGGGTGGACCACGCACGGTCGGCATTGCTTGCCGCGTTGTTCGACTGTCGCTGCCCGACGCCGACGACCGCGGCGATCATCTCGGTTCTGCACACCGTCGACGGGCTGGGCGCGCTGCTCAGCCTCAACGACCGGGGCTGGCGGTGGGTGAACTCGCGCGCCGGGGAAATCGCCGGCGGCGGCTGGGTCGACGAATCCGCCGCGGAGATACCGCTTCTCAACCTAGCGATGGTGACGTCCGCGGTGCGGCCCGCGCTAACCTAGCGCCTGTTCGAGGTCACCGATCAAGTCGGCGATGTCTTCGATCCCGACCGACAGCCGCACCAGGTCGTCGGGCACTTCGAGCAGCGAACCCGCCGTCGACGCGTGGGTCATCGCACCGGGATGCTCGATCAGCGACTCCACACCGCCGAGCGACTCCGCGAGAATGAAAACCCTTGTGCGCGAGCAGAAGTCGAGCGCTGCCTGCCTTCCACCACGCAACCTCACCGAGACCATGCCGCCGAACCCGCTCATCTGACGCGCGGCGACGTCGTGTCCGGGATGGCTCGGCAGACCCGGGTACAGCGTCACGCTGACCGCCGGATGCTCGTGCAGGAATTCGGCCACCCGCGTTGCGTTTTCGCAGTGCTGCTTCATCCGCAGCACCAACGTCTTCACTCCTCGCAACGTGAGGTAGGCATCGAACGGACCCGGCACCGCACCCGCGCCGTTCTGAAGGAACGCGAACGCCTCGTCGAGTTGCGCGTCGTTGCACAGCAGCGCTCCGCCGACCACGTCGGAGTGCCCCCCGATGTACTTCGTGGTCGAATGCAACGCGACGTCGGCGCCGAGAGTCAGCGGCCGCTGCAGGGCAGGCGACGCAAACGTGTTGTCCACCAACACCTTTGCGGACCGCCCGTGGGCAAGCTCGGCGATCGCGGCGATGTCGGCTATCGACAGCAGCGGATTGGTCGGGGTCTCGACCCAGATCAGCGTCGTCGCATCGGTGATCGCATCGCGCACGGCGTCGATGTCCGACTGCGGCACCGCTGTGTAGTTGACACCCCACGCCGTGAACACCTTGTCGATGAGGCGGAACGTGCCTCCGTATGCATCGTTGGGGATGACGACGTGATCGCCCGGCTTCGTCATCGCCCGCAACGCACAGTCGGTGGCCGCCATGCCGGAGCTGAACGCACGGCCGTAGGCCGCGTCTTCCACGGCGGCCAGCGTCGCTTCCAGCGCGGCCCGGGTGGGGTTGCCGGTGCGGGAGTACTCGAACCCGCCACGCAGCTCGCCCACTCCGTCTTGCGCGAACGTCGAGCTGGCGTAGATCGGGGTGTTGACGGCGCCGGTGGCGGGGTCGGGCCGGTAGCCGGCGTGGATAGCCCTGGTCGCCAGACCCTTGTGCTCGTCGCTCATGGGGATCGAGCCTAACGAGGCGGCCCAAACCAGGTGGTGAGCGCGTCCGTCAGCCCGGGGTCGGTGAGCTTGCCGACCCACGCCACGTGTCCGTCCGGCCGGATCAACACAGCAGGCGGAGCGGCCACCTCACCTAACGCCGGAAGCTCCCATTTGCCAACGTATTTCGCGTCCACCGCCTGAACCCGCCCCAACCATGGGGTGATGTCGACGCTGGCCGCCTCGTCGAAGTCGAGCAGCACCGGCCGGGCCTGGTGCAAAAGCGTGTAGACCCGCAGCGGACCGTCGGCGGTGACCACGTCGAGATCGGGCATGCGGCGTCCGAGCAGCGGGTGGCCCTCACCGAGGTCGTAATGAACATCCAGCCCAGACATCATCGCGGCGAACCGCTTTCGGGGTTCTTCCATGCTGAGAAGCTCGGAAACGATCTCGTTGGTGGCATTTGTTCGGTCGTCCGGACGAAGAAGCGCGACTTGGGCCATCGTGTTGCGCAGCATGCGGGCACCGACCGGGTGACGCTCGGCGTGGTAGGTGTCGAGCAGGCTGTCGGGCGACGTCCGGTTGACCACCTGAGCGAGCTTCCATCCCAGATTCACCGCATCGTCAACACCGGTGCCCAGACCCTGCCCGCCCACCGGGTAATGCACATGTGCGGCGTCGCCGGCCAGCAAGACGTGCCCTTTGCGGTAGTCCGCAGCTTGCCGGGTCATGTCGGTGAACCTGGAAACCGAAGTGGGACTGTGGATTCCGTAATCGGTTCCGTAGACGGCGATGAGCGCCTCGCTGAGGTCGCGCAGCGTCGGTTCGCCCGTGGCCCCGACGCTCTGCTCGGTCACCAAGACACCGACCGGCCCGTCATCCTCCAGCTTGCCGAAGGAATGGATGCCGAGCGCGTCGTGGCGGATGCCCCATTCCGGTTCCTGCGCGACCTCTACCTGTGCGATCAGGCAGCTCGTCGTCGGATCCCAGCCCGGGAAGTCGATTCCGGCCTCTTTGCGGATCAGACTGCGTCCTCCGTCACACCCGACGAGATACTCGGCCCGCAGCGACTCGCCGCCGGATACGTGCACGTCGACGCCATCGCCGTCCTTGGCGAATCCAGTCACCTCGCGCTCGCGATAGATCGGCACCGATAACTCGTCGACCCATTCGGCCAAGATCGCCTCGATGTACTTCTGCGGCAGAGCGAGCCCGTACGGGTGCCGGGTGGGAAAGTCGCTGATATCCAAGCGGTTTCGGGCGAACCCCGCAACTTGCGCAGTCTTTCCCTGCGCCAGGAAGCGATCGGCGATTCCCCGCTGATCGAAGATCTCGATGGTGCGCGAGTGCAGACCGAGTGCGCGCGAACCGACAAGCTCCTGGGTAGGGCGCCGTTCGACGATCGCGACGTCGACCCCCGCTAACGTCAACTCGGCACCCAGCATCAGCCCCGTCGGGCCGCCGCCGGCGACTACCACCGCGTGGTCGGACAAAACGCGCATTCGCACCCCTAACTTTCGGCCTCGGCCAGCGATTGTGCGGCACCACCGGGGCCTTGCCGCAAGACCCCCTGTACCCGTTATGGTGAGAGTGGGAAGAGGCACGCTGTGCCGGTATCGTCCGGGAAATGACGGATTCCGCCGCCACGATTGGCGATCTGCTCGACGTCGACTCGTTGCTCTCAGCTGAAGAAATCGAACTGCGCAGCACGGTCCGCCGGTTCGGCGAGCAACGGCTGCGCCCGCACATCGCGGAATGGTTCGAGTCCGGCGAGATGCCGGCCCGCGAGCTGGCCGCTGATCTGGGCAAGCTCGGACTGCTCGGCATGCACCTGAAGGGCTACGGGTGCAGCGGGTCCAGCGCTACCGCGTATGGGTTGGTGTGCCAGGAGTTGGAGGCGGTCGACAGCGGGCTGCGCAGCCTGGTGTCAGTGCAGGGGTCATTGGCGATGTTCGCGATCTACAAGCACGGCAGCGAAGAACAGCGCAAGCGATGGCTGCCGTCGATGGCGACAGGCGAGACGATCGGATGCTTCGGCCTCACCGAATCGGACTTCGGCTCGAATCCCGCTGGCATGCGGACGAATGCGCGTCGCGACGGCAGCGACTGGATTATCAACGGCTCGAAGATGTGGATCACCAACGGCACCGTCGCCGACGTCGTGGTGGTGTGGGCACGCACAGACGAAGGCATCGCCGGATTCGTGGTGCCGACGGACACGGCCGGCTTCTCAGCGCGGACGATGCACCACAAGCTGTCACTGCGGGCGTCGATCACCTCGGAGCTGGCATTCGACGATCTTCGCCTGCCCGACGACGCGAAACTGCCTGAGGCGCGCGGATTGTCGGGCCCGCTGGCGTGTCTGTCGGAAGCGCGTTTCGGCATTGTGTTCGGTGCGGTCGGCGCGGCCCGCGACTGTCTCGAAGCGACGCTGGACTATGTGACGACGCGGGAGGTGTTCGACAAACCGCTGGCCGCCTATCAACTGACGCAGGCCAAGCTCGCGGACATGGCCGTCGAACTGGCGAAGGCGCAACTGCTTGCGCTGCACCTCGGCCATCTCAAAGACGCCGGCAAGATCAGGCCCGACCAGGTGAGCGTCGGCAAGCTCAACAACGTCCGCGAAGCGCTGGCAATCGCGCGGCAATGCCGGACGATATTGGGCGCCAACGGAATAACGCTGGAATACCCGGTGCTGCGGCACGCCAACAATCTCGAGTCGGTGTTGACCTACGAAGGCACTTCGGAGGTACACCAGCTTGTCATCGGCGAGGCGCTGACAGGAGTCAGCGCGTTTCGGTAGCGGCTACGTCTTCGCTAATGCGAGAACACGTAGGCGTTCCAGGCGATGCTGATGACCAGCGAGATGGCCCCGACGATGATACCTGCCTGGGCCATGCCTTTACCGCCCTCACCGGACTGCTTGATCTGATTCAGCGCGATGATGCCGAGCACGATCCCGATGATGGATCCGATGCCGCACACCAGGCCGACCAGTGAGGCAACCAACGAGCCGATCGCCATTCCGTTGGTTTTTCCCGTGGGCTGGGCGCTGCCGTATGCGGGCGGCGGTGGGTAACCCCCTTGTCCGGCCGGCGGCGGAGGCGGATAGCCCTCAGGCGGTGGCGGTGGCGGGTAACCCCCGGACGGTGGTTCGGTCATGAGCGCCTTCCCTTCGAAAGCCAGCATCGCTGAAAGCGAGCAACACGCTACCTGAGAACGTCGCCGCACAGTGGATTTGGCACGAACTCGCTCGCCGGACTCAGGAACGCGCGGAGCTACCGGACAAGAATCCGAGCAGATCCTGGCGCGTGATGACGCCGACCGGCTTTCCGCCTTCGACGACCATCAGGGCGTCACTGTCCCGAAGCGCCTTCGCCGCGCTGCTGACTAGCTCGCCCGCGCCGATCATCGGCAGCGGTGGACTCATGTGCTGCGCCACCGCGTCTGCGAGTTTGGCGCGGCCCTCGAACACCGCCGACAACAGCTCGCGCTCCGATACACTTCCCGCGACTTCGCCTGCCATTACTGGTGGTTCGGCACCCACCACTGGCATCTGCGACACGCCATACTCACGCAGGATCCCGATCGCGTCGCGAATCGTCTCCGACGGGTGAGTGTGCACGAGGTCCGGTAGCGCACCGGACTTTCCGCGCAACACATCTCCGACCGTTGATTGCGCCGTCGACCCGTCGAGGCGGCTGCGCAGGAAGCCGTACGACGACATCCAGTCGTCGCTAAAGATCTTCGACATGTAGCCGCGCCCGCCGTCGGGCAACAGCACGACGACCAACGCGTCGGGCCCGGCGCGCTCGGCGACTCTGACCGCGGCGACGACCGCCATCCCGCACGAACCGCCAACCAGCAGCGCCTCCTCGCGCGCCAAACGCCTTGTCATGTCGAAAGAATCCGCGTCCGACACCGCGATGATCTCGTCGGGAACGCTCGGGTCATACGCCGCGGGCCAGAAGTCTTCACCGACACCTTCGACCAGATACGGCCGACCGCTGCCGCCGGAGTACACCGAACCTTCCGGGTCGGCGCCGACGACGCGCACGCGGCCGTCCGACACTTCCTTCAAATAGCGCCCCGCACCGGTGATCGTGCCGCCCGTCCCGACGCCGGCCACGAAGTGGGTGACCGTGCCGTCCGTGTCGTTCCAGATTTCCGGGCCGGTCGTTTCGTAGTGGCTCGCAGGGCCGTTCGGGTTCGAGTACTGGTCGGGCTTCCATGCACCGTCGATCTCTTTTACGAGGCGGTCGGAGATGCTGT